>CAYQUQ010000035.1:0-17448 GCA_964420965.1 uncultured Planctomycetia bacterium
AAGAACAGCTGTTGCTTACTACAAAAACTTAGCTTGACTAACGGGGTGCATTACACGGAAATACTCAGGGTCAATCCTGAGTATCTTCGAAGGATTGAAATTTGGTTATTGGTTATTGTTTGGTCATTGTTTCTTGTATCTTGGTTATTTCACTTCGTTCAGATTGAATAAATGACCAGGGAAAATTTTCAGTCGACTGCTTAAGGTAAAACCGATAATCTAATCCGGCATCCTTAAAGGACTCTTCCCAAATACCCCAGGAAAAACTCTCGCCATATCCATCGAATCTGGCCCCGCGCTGATAAGCCTGGTAGATTACCGTCGATAGTCTGCGGTCGCCACGCGAACACACCCCCTCCAGGATACTTTTCTTAATCGGGGATGTTGAAACTTTTATGCTCCGCTTTCGGGGTATACTTTCCAAAATCATTATTTTTTTCTGCCGCAGCACTGCCTCATCCTCCATTTCCCGGTCTTCCCAGGTCGAAAAGGGCTTCGGCAAAAATATATTTATGCTCAGGTTAAGGTTGATTCGAAATCTTTTGGTCAAGTTACTGATAAAAATACCGATGGCAGATAAATCTTCTTCGGTCTCGTCGGGAAACCCGTACATAAAATAAATCTTAATATGCTTTTGCCCCAAGGAGCGAATAACCTCTACGGCCGCAAAAATCTTATCGACATCGATTCTCTTATTTAAGGCCTGCCGCCGGCAGTCTCTGGCCGCCTCTAAAGCCACGGTAAAAGTTGTCTTTTTCAAGGGGATCAATCTTTTATACAGACTGCCGATTTCGCGATCCGCCCTCAGGGAGGGCAGCGATAGCCCGATTCTTTTTTCCTTACAGTAATCATAGACGGAGTCAACTAAGCCTTCTATCGACGAATAGTCAGAAGCGGAAAGCGACAAAAACGAAAAGTCTTCATAGCCGCTGTTTTGATATACCTTTTCCACAATGTCTTTGATCGTGGAAACTTCTCGCTCCCGATAAGGGGAGTATACGGCCCGGGCCTGACAAAAAGTGCACCGGTTAGGGCATCCCCGGGCGATTTCAACCGCAACCCGGTCCTGGGTAATCTGCGTGTACGGAGTAAGCCAATTGCGGGGAAAATAGGAGTCGTCTAAATCTTTTACATAAATTCGCGCCAAAGAAGACCGGGCCGGCTTACTTTTTTTGGCGAAACGATAACGACTTCCTTGGCGGCCGGCGGAATAAAGTTTAGGCACATAAAAACCGGGGATTGCCGATAAAGCTTTGAGCCGGTCGTCTTTAGACTTGCAGCGGCGTAAAACTTCAATAAAGTTTTCCGCGCCGGCCTCAAATTCACCCAGGTAGAAAACGTCGAGGAAATCGGCGATCGGCTCCGGGTTAGCCAGGCCGCCGCCGATGACAATGATATCTTTTCGCTCCTTGGCCCATAGGGAAATTCTACCCAAATCAAGTATGGCCAGAAAATTCGTAAAGTTCAGCTCGTAATTAAAATTAAACCCTAATACTTCAAATCGGTTCAAGGGGGTTTTGCTTTCCAGAGAAGGTAAACTTTTCTTTTGAGCAGTCAAAAAAGCGGCCAAATCCAAACCGGGCATAAAGACGCGCTCGCAGACAACGTCGCGATACTCATTAAGCAGCCCGTAAATTATACGCAGCCCTAAGTTGCTCATCCCGATCTCGTAAAGATCCGGGTAAGAAAGACATATTCTGATTTTCCCCCGGTGGGATTTGCGGACTGCATTCCATTCGTTGCCGATATAACGCTGGGGTCTTTGAAAAGCCTTAAAATCAATCATTTGTAATTGCGGCAGATATTGAAAAATACTCCTACCAGAATAAACATGGCCAGAAGATTGCTGCCCCCGTAGCTTAAAAAAATTAAAGGCAGGCCGACCACGGGCAATATGCCTAAAGTCATCCCGATATTAATGAAAACGTGAATAAAAAACAGCCAGCTTATCCCCACACATAAAAAATAACCGAAAGAATCCCGTACCCCTCTGGCCTTAGTCAGAATTTTTTTAAGAATCAGCCAGTAGATCAAAAACAGGAACAAAGAGCCCAGAAAACCCCATTCTTCGGCGATGACGGTGAATATGAAATCGGTATGCCGCTCGGGAAGAAAATTAAATTGGTTTTGGGTGCCGGCCAGAAACCCCTTGCCGAAAACTTGGCCGGAACCGATGGCGATTTTAGACTGAATGATGGTGTAGCCGGCTCCCAGGGGGTCGACGTTAGGGTTAATAAATACAACCAATCGCTTTCTCTGATAATCCTTAAGTGAATTTAAAAGCAACGGGGAAAATATGAGCCCCAGAAGCAGAGCTGAAATATAATATATTTTATTGGCCCGGGAGGAAAAAGCCAGGGCAAAAAATAAAAAGATTAAAATCAAAGCCGTGCCTAAATCCGGCTGCTTAAAGATAATCAAGGCATTCAGAAGCACTAGGCTAAACGGGAAAAGAAAAGGCCGGATAAAACCTTTTTGTTCACTTAAAGCAAAAAGGCGCGCCAGGACAATAACAATGGCCACCTTCGATAATTCAGAAGGCTGAAATGTAATAATCCCCACCGATAACCAGCGCTGGGCACCCATGGCGGTTTTACCGAAGAAATATACCCCGGCCAGCAACGTCAGGTTCAAAAAATAGACAAAATAGGCTAAGCCGAAGTAATAGCGGTAGTTAATAAACGAAAAAATAATCAGCGCCAGCCAGCAGATCGCGATCCAGATAATTTGCCGCTGCAAAGTTGAGCCTCCCGTAAATTTTCCCTCTTGATGCAAACTGCTGTATATTGACATTATACTCAATGCGTTTAAAACCAATAAGCATAAAATTATGGTCTTCACATTATTGAGCCGTGTTGTTAACATCCCTAGCTTCAACATCTTATAAAAGATTATCCGCCTTCAATCTTTTAAGAAAATCATAGGTCACTCTTACGGCTTGATAGCTCGATCCGCCATGCTCTAAAAATACGCAGATGGTATAAGTGGAATCCCGGCAGGGGAAAAAGCCCACAAACCAGCTGTGCGATTTACCCGTAGCCTGAGCGGTTCCGGTCTTACCGGAAATTTCTAAATCAAGTTTCGCCAGCAGTTTAGCCGTCCCGGTTTCACTGGCTACGACATCGCGCAGCCCCTTTCTTACGCTTTCCAAGTTCTTTTCACTGATATTCAAATAAGCCCGATCTGAAGCCGGTGCAAACCGGTCTTCGATTTTCTTAAGCAGGTAGGGCTTAACTAAATAGCCGTTATTGGCAATACTGCTTAAGGCTACCGTAACCGCTATGGGGCTGACGGCCATAAAGCCCTGACCGATGGAAAGATTAAGAGTGTCGCCGCTAAACCAATTCTGTTTTAAGGTATCTTTCTTCCAGCGCACGGTAGGCACGAAGCTTTTCGTTTCATACGGTAAATCTATTCCGGTTAAAGAATCCAGGCCAAATTTTTTTAGCCACCGCGAAAGAGCATCAGGCCCTAAAGCTAAAGCGGTGTTATAGAAATATACGTTACAGGAATGAGTCAGAGCTTGACGTAAATTCTGAATACCGTGCGCACTCCAGCAGCGAAATTTAGCCCGGCCCAAAGAAATACTTCCGTTACAGGCAAAAGACTTTGCCGGAGATATTTCTTTCTCCATCAGCGCGCCTAAGGCCAGCAAAGGCTTGACCGCCGAACCAATCGGATACTTGGCCTGGATAGCCCGGTTAAGAAAAGGGCTGCTTTCCTGACGAAAAATACCTTCGATATCCTGGCCGGCGACTATTTTATTGGGATCAAAAGAAGGTGCAGAGTATAAAGCCAGGATTTCCCCGCTATTGGCATCCATGAGTATAAGCGCGCCCCGCCGTTTAGTCATTACTTCGTAAGCTTTCCTTTGAAACTGCCGGTCGATCGTCAAATATACGTCACGCCCTTTCTGAGGAAGTTTCTCGCCTAAAAACCCGACAATTTTTTCCGCGGCGTCGACTTCAACCAGATCACCGCCGTCCTCGCCTTTTAGATAAGGGTCGTAATACTGTTCGATACCCCCGAAACCGGCCCGCTCTAAAGGGGTGTAGCCGTATTTTTTAAGCTTTTCATAAAAAGACGCGGCTTCCTGAACATACCCGATTACATGGGCGAACTCCCGCGGGTAAACATAATGCCGCTGCGGCTGGGGGTTGATCAAAACGTCATTTTTAAAATTTTCCATAATAAATAAAGCGGTGTATTTGTTGACGTCTTTTAAGATATTCACCGGGCTAAAACGGTTATGCAAATTCCGGCGGTAGTTCTCCGCGATTAATTCGGAGTCGCATTCTAAAAACAGGCTTAATTCCTTAAATAATTCATCTTTTTTCTTCCGGATCTGATAAGGTATAACGCTGATATTAAATGCGGCTTTATCCCGGGCCAGAAGAGTACCGTTACGGTCATAGATGGTGCCGCGGATAGCTCTTAAAGGTATCACCCTAAGATAATTATTTCTCGCCCGCTTAAAATAGTAATCGCCGTTTATAATTTGAGAAAGAAATAAGAAAACGATGAGTATCAAAAGCCCGCCCAGATAGACGTAGGGGAGGGATTTTAAAGAGAAGTGCAAATTAAAAGCCCGGCGCCGGAACCAATTGATTTTCATACTTAAAACTAATGTGGACGGCTGGCACTAGGGGAGTGATGCTCCATCCAATTACGCAGCAAATAATCCACGAAAAAATAAACTGCCAAAGACTGAATAAAAAATTGTAAAGAAAGAAGATGTAAGAACCTTTTTCCGTAAATAGAATTCAAAATCAAATGGGTAACAATTGCGATTGCCACAATAAGCTTTCTTATTGTGGCCGTGTACCGCTTTTTACGGGCAAAAAGAATATGCGCCAGAAGGTAATGGACCAAAAGGCAAAGAAGCGGAAATTCAATCGCGCTTAAAACAGCTGTATTCGGCGTTAAGCAATCCCGGAGATACCCGAAAAATATACTTAAAAAGATTGCCACCGAAAGCTCTGCGTTCAGGCTTACGAAAATCACCCCTAAAAAAAGGAATTCGATCGCCAGGGAATATCCGAGCGGCCGGATTAAATCCAGTAAAAACAGGATAAAAAGGGCAATGGCCAGTTTAAGCAGCGGAATTTTCATCGGATAATAAAAATTTTATCGAAAAAAGAAGTCTGTAAGAATAATTCCACCTCGATATTCCAAAACAGGCTATTCGCGTCATTTACTACCTTACGAATCTTTCCGATTTCGACCTGCGCCGAAGAAGATGGGTCTTTAAGCCAGACTTTGTCCCCCGGCTTTAAACCTTCGCCGTCTTCGACGTATAAAATCTGTGCTCCGGAAAAGTTTCCCTTTAATAACCCCAGGCTGTTTTCACCGATAAACACAGGGATAGTAAAATTAGGGTCACTGATCAGTGCGATTTGCGCCGATTCTTTCTCCACCGTAATAATCTTTCCGATCAGATTTCCGTTTTCGTCGATCGCGAACTTCCCCCGTTTAAGGCCGGCGTCCTGCCCGATATTAATCACAATAAATCTCTGCCAATAGGAAGGTGAAAAGCCAATGACATCGGCGCCGATAAGTTCGGGATACCGCTCCTTTTTAAACGCAAGCGCCCGCTTCAGCTTTGCATTCTCGACCGACAAGGATTCATATCCTTTTAGCTTCAATAAAAGGGAAAGGTTTTTACTCTTTAAGGTGTCCGCTTCTGAGCGAGAATTGGCGGGGGTAAAGACTAGTTGCCGCGAAAAGAAATTTACCAGAGTTGTTATGGCGGCCTTGAAAGGAAAGACTACCAGCGAGACCGCTAAAGCCAGAATAATTATGTATTTGATTTTTGTTTTAGAAGGAAGATACAAGGGAAAGTTTCTTTAAGAATTTGGGTTCCTCTAAAATTTTTCCTGTCCCCAAGGCTACAGCCGTCAGGGGATCATCGGCAACAAAACAGGCCAGACCGGTTTCTTCCGAAATTAATTTATCCAGTCCGCGCAATAAGGCTCCGCCGCCGCAAAGGACAATTCCTCTCTCGATTAAATCGGCGGCTAACTCCGGGGGAGTGCGCTCTAAAGTCACCTTTGTCGCCTCCACTATTTCCCGCAAGGGAGTCTCTAAGGAACTTCTTATTTCTTCCGAACTGGCTTTTATAAACTTAGGTAACCCGGTAATTAAATCCCGGCCCCGTACTTCTATGGCCAACTCTTCATCCAGAGGCCAGGCCGAACCGACTTTAATCTTTATCTCTTCCGACGTCCTCTCTCCGATCATCAGGTTGTAATTCTTTTTCATATGCTCGATGATCGCTTCGTCCATCTCGTCGCCACCGATACGGATAGACCGCGCGTAGACTATTCCGCCCAAAGAGATAACGGCAATCTCGGTGGTCCCTCCTCCGATATCAATAATCATACTGCCCTGTGGCTCGGCAATGGGCAGCCCCACTCCGATCGCAGCCGCAATCGGTTCCTCTACCGGTATCACCTCTCGGGCGCCGGCGCGGTGAGCAGAATCTTTGACCGCCCGCCGCTCCACTTCCGTAATCCCGGAAGGTACCGCCACCACTATGCGCGGCCCGATAACCAGCTTTCGCGGATAAGCCTTTTTGATGAAATAGCGGAGCATCTCCTCGGTAACTCCGAAATCGGCAATAACCCCGTCCTTCATCGGACGAATGGCAATAATGCTCCCCGGGGTTTTCCCCAGCATCCTTTTTGCTTCCTCGCCGACAGCTAAAGGTAGGCCGGTATTCTTATAAATAGCGACTACGGAAGGCTCGCAAAGCACAATCCCCTCTCCGCGTAAGTAAACCAGGGTAGTAGCGGTGCCTAAATCAATCCCGATATCGTTAGAAAAAGCCCCTAAAACATTACCGATTCTTTTCCAGAACAGACTAACCGCTTTCATGGCAATTTAAATAATAGCAAAGACCTATATGGCTGTCAACAATAGTTTTCACCGGGCTTTTTCCCCAAAATTGCCCCTGTGGACGCCGAGGTAACCAGTTTAGAATAGCGATAGAGATATCCTGATTTCACCTTAGGGGGCAAAATTTTTACGCCCTGCTTTCTTTTTTTAATTTCTGACGGGGTAAGCTTGACTTCGATCTTGCGCTGCGGTATATCGATTGCGATTGTATCGGCGTTCTTAAGATAAGCGATTAAACCGCCGCGGGCTGCTTCCGGAGAAATATGGCCGACACAGGGCCCGCGGGTTCCGCCGGAAAAGCGGCCGTCGGTAATTAACGCAACATGTTTATGTAACCCCAACCCCACGATAGCCGCAGTCGGAGAAAGCATCTCCCGCATTCCCGGGCCTCCACCCGGCCCTTCGTAACGTATGACAACCACTTCTCCTTTTTTAATCTCCTTTCCTAAAATAGCTTTCATCGCCGCTTCTTCCGAATTAAAAATTCTGGCCTTTCCGCAAAAGGTAAGCATGCCCTTATCGACCGCGGACTGCTTGACCACGCAGCCTTCGGGAGCCAGATTCCCGTAAAGAACGGCAATACCGCCCTGTTGGTGATAAGGATTATTCAGCGGCCGGATTACATCGCCGTTGAGAACTTGCGCCGTTTTGGCAATCTGCTTTATGGATTTTGGGCAAACTGTAATATTTTCCTGCAACTTACCGATTAGTCGCTTCAATACCGCGGGTATCCCCCCGGCGCAGTCTAAATCTTCCATGAAATAATCGCCGCCCGGGCGCAAATTGGAAATATGCGGGGTATCCTTACTGATCCGGTCAAAATCGTCCAGGCTTAAATTCACCTTGGCCTCATCGGCAATAGCCATGAGGTGTAAAACGGTATTAGTAGACCCGCCCAAAGCCATATCGACCCGAATAGCGTTTTCCAGTGACTTTTTATTAATAACGTTACGGGGCGTTAAATCTTGCTTTACCAATCCCACGGCCCTCTGCCCGCTCTCATAAGCAATCCTGATCTTTTTATTTAACACCGCCGGGGCAGTCGCACAAAAAGGAAGGGAAAACCCCATACTTTCGGTAAGGCAAGCCATGGTGTTGGCGGTGTATAAACCCTGGCATGAGCCACAGGAAGGACAAGCTTCGATTTCTAAGGCTTGACGCTGGTTTTCGTCGATTTTACCGGCCTTAAAGCGGCCTACGGCTTCAAAAGTATCCCGGACCAGAGAAAGCCTCTGCGGGCCTAAATGGCCGGAAAGCATCGGGCCGGCGGTTACGGCAATAGTGGGTATGTTTACCCTTAATGCCCCCATTATCATTCCGGGAGTAATTTTGTCGCAATTAGTCAAGAGTACTAAACCGTCAAGGGCGTGAGCCGAAGCTACACTTTCGATTATATCCGCGATCAATTCCCGGGACGGAAGCGACTGCTTCATGCCGGCGTGCCCCATGGCAATACCATCGCATATCCCCGGCACTCCGAAAATAAAGGGAGTTCCGCCGGCGTTCTCGATTCCCCGTTCAATAAACCGCTCTAAACTGCGCATGTTAATATGGCCGGGGATGATATCGGTGAAACTGCTGGCTATTCCGATAAAAGGACGATTCAAATGACTGGGGTGTATCCCTGCGCCGTAAAGAAGTGCCCGGTTCGGCATCCGCTCTAAACCCTTTTTAATCTTATCGGAACGCATATAACCTCCGATTTGTTGTAGGGGCAATTCATGAATTTCCCCTACGGCAACACGTTATTTCAATCTGCGCCTTCTAATTCACCCAATTCCTGCTCTTCTTTTAAAAACTCAAGCTTAGGCTTATCTACGACAGCCGCTTTTACATACTTATTTACCGCTTCCCGGGTATCCTTAATATTGAGCTTGTCGAAAAGAAAGGAAAATTCTTCCTCCAGGACCGCCGAGATTTTATCCCGGATCTCGGTGGCCAGAGAATGGATTTCTTTTTTAAAAGGACCCAAAGCTTTCTTGCGGGTTTTGTATATAAATTGATCGTCGGTCCAGCCTTCCTTCTTTTCGCCGAGGCAATTTTGGTGTATCCAGGCATAGATTTTCTCTTTCAAGGGAAGGGGCAGATAATCATAAACCATATTTTGAAACTGGGTGGCGAGATGGATTTCGGCACAGCTCACTTCCGGAAAACGATGGAAGGCTTCGCTGGGTAAAGTTGATGCCCCGTGCTGGACCGCTCCCGACAACCCATAGTCAGCCTTGGCCTTTTGGGAAAGGTTTTTCAAAGTATCGAAATCGATATTAACTTTAGCAATCGAACCGTCCGGCAAGACTACTCCCCCGTGGCTGGTTCCGGTCTGGATGCTTATCTTGGAAATACCCTTCAAAGATCCGGCCGCTTTTAAATATCCCCGCATGAATGCGGCCAGCTCCTCCGGGGTAGAATTCTTCCCGCCGACTTCGCCGATTTCTCCGCCGACGGAAATATCCACCCCCGCGGGCTGCAAACTGCGGATATATTCAGTCAAAGAAGCACAGACTTCGTAATTAAGCCGCTGCTGTTCATCCAGGGTCGGCTGGGACAAATCAACCAAAGTGGAAGAATCAATATCAATATTATAGAATGACCCGGCGATGGCCTCTTTTATTAATTCTTTGAGCGGGTTCATTTCCTTTTCGCGGTTTTCCAAAAAACTCTTGGTTTTAAGCTGAAAATGATCGCCCTGGATAAAAATCGGACCCGTAAATCCCTCCTTTAACGCAGCGAGGATAACCATCGAGCTGTATTCCAGCGGCCTCTGGCCGGTATAACCGACTTCGCTCTTGGCAATCTCAAATATAAAAGCACCGGCATTAATTTTTTTAGCCGCTCTAAAGATAGCCTTAGCCAAGTCGAAGGTAAGCGTTCGGATGTTCATTGCCGGCACAGTAAACCCCTGCACCTCTCGCCTCCCCATGGCTTCATAAAGGGCCTGAATAGATGCCGGGACTACCCCCAGCTGTAAACCGGCGCTGTAAGCAACCCAGTAACAAATTCTTTTTAAATGCGGGTCGTCGGTTAAAATAATCGTATCGGCGAGATCGTTGACCTTCTTTTCGCGAAAAGCCTTTATGTCTTTAACGGCCGCCTTCCCGTTTTCCTCGGCTAAAATAACATTATCCAGAATTTGAGCTTCCGACTTATAAACCATATCTTTCCTCCTTCAACGACTTAAGTCAAAGTTTTAATCAGCCGGTAATAGTTGCTGACTTCGATATCTTTGGGTTTAATCGCTTTTGATAAAGGCACTGCCGTTAACTTATTATCGCTTAAAGTCACACAGATATCTTTTTTCTTTTTAAGCAGCATCTCCACGGCATAATTAGCATAGCGGGCGGCCAAAATGCGGTCGAAGGCAGTGGGCCGGCCTCCCCGCTGAATATGCCCTAAAACCACCTCTCTGGTTTCTAGATCCGTCAACCTGCCGATTTTCCTGGCGATATCCGCGGCTCTGGCTTTGCCTTCGGCCACGATAATTATCCAGCTGACCTTGCCGCAGATATTACCTTCGACAATATCCGTGCAGATTTTTTTTATGCTGAATTTGCGCTCCGGAAGTAAGACTTCCTCACAGCCCCCGGCCAAAGCCACCCGGGAAGCGATATAGCCGCAATCCCGTCCCATGACCTCAACCACGAATATCCGCTCCAGCGAGGTGGCCGTATCCCGGATTTTATCCAAAGCATCCAGGGCCACGTTAATCGCCGTGTCCGCCCCGAGAGCCATCTCCACACCGTTTATATCATTATCAATAGTAGCCGGAACCCCGACCACGGGCAGAGAATAACGGGAGGCCAGAATGTGGGCCGCGGTCAAAGAGCCGTTTCCGCCGATAACGATCAATCCGTCGAGCTTATTCTCTTTTATGCCTTTCAACGCCTGCAGCTGGCCCGGCCGGGTACGGAATCGTTTCGAACGGGCGGTTTTTAAAATGGTACCGCCCTGGTTGATAATCCCCGAGACCGAACGGGAAGTCAAGGCCGTAAAATCGCCCTCGATCAATCCGGCATAGCCCCGCAGGACCCCCCAGACCTCAACGCCGTGATTAGCGGCGGTCCGCACTGCCGCCCGGATAGCGGCGTTGATTCCGGCACAATCCCGAGTTAAAATAGCGATCCTTTTCATACCTTTTTTATGTGCCTTCTCTCCAAGCGGTCAAGTAGGTCTTCTGCTCCCGGGTGAGTTGATCCTTGTTCACACCCATTGATTTTAATTTAAGTTCGGCTACTTTGAAATCGATTTGATCCGGAACTTTATAAACCTTGTTTTCCAGCTTGTCCTTAAACTTAGCAATATACTCACAGCTTAAGGCCTGGTTGGCAAAGCTTAAATCCATAACTTCGGCCGGATGGCCTTCGGCACAGGCCAAATTCACTAACCGACCTTCAGCCAGAACATAAATTCTCTTTTTGTTTTTAAGGGTATATTCCCTGACTAACGGCTTGGCCTCTTTCTGGCTCACGGCCATACGCTCTAAGCTCTTGATATCGATCTCGACGTCAAAATGCCCGGCATTGGCGATTAATACTTTATCTTTCATCAGGGGAAAATGCTCTTTAGCCACTACATTTATATCTCCGGTAACGGTTATAAATATATCCCCTATTTTTGCCGCCGCCTTAATCGGCATCACCCGAAATCCGTCCATGACCGCTTCCAAAGCCCGTAAGGGGTCGGTTTCGCAAATAATCACGTTCGCCCCTGAGCCCTTGGCCCGCTGAGAAACCCCCTTACCGCACCATCCGTAGCCGCAGACAACTACCGTCGCGCCGGCAATCAGCTTATTAGTCGCCCGGACTATCCCGTCTAAGGTCGACTGGCCGGTTCCGTAACGATTGTCAAATAAATGCTTGGTGAAGGCATCATTAACGGCGATAATCGGATAGAGCAGCCGGCCTTCCTGTTCCAGCGCTTTCAGGCGGATTACGCCGGTGGTCGTCTCTTCGGTGCTGGCCCAGGGCAAATGTACCCCGTTAGAAATTTTGTTACGTTTCCGGCTATGATTGATATTTCTAACGGGGTGAATCTTGGCTTTGGAAATTTCAGCCCGTTTATGAATTGTGGATACTAAATCCGCCCCGTCATCAAGGGTAATTTTAGGTTTTTCCTTAAGCACCGCATCAATATGCCGGTAGTAAGTTTTTCGGTCTTCGGCATTAATAGCAAATACTTCTAACCCGTAATCGAAAACCAATGCTGCTGCCGTATCGTCCTGCGTAGATAAGGGGTTAGATGCGCAAATTAGCGGTCTGGCGCCGGCAGCCTTTAAAGTAATGGCTAAGGCCGCGGTTTCGGTGGTAACGTGCAGACAAGCGCCGATATTCAAACCCTTAAGCGGTTTCTGCTTGGCAAAGCGCGTGCGTATTTGCGCTAAAACCGGCATGCGATTCAAGGCCCATTCGATCCGTTTCTTACCCTCGGTTTTTAAGTTCTTATCTTTAATATCATATTGCATTAGTGCTCCTAATCATTTAATCATTCTTTTTAATTCTTCCGCTTTATCCGTATCCTCCCAAGTAAACCCTTCCTCTTCGCGCCCGAAATGGCCGTAAGCCGCGGTTTTCGTATATATCGGCCGCAATAATCTCAGCTCCTCGATAATCCCGGCGGGGGTAAGTTTAAATACCGCTCTTATCGCTTCCGCAATTTTCTTTTCGTCTGTCTGGGCCGTGCCAAAGGTATTAACGCTTACCGATACCGGTTCGGCGATGCCGATACAATACGAAAGCTGCACTTCGCAGGTCGAAGCAACACCGGACTTGACGATATTTTTGGCGATGTACCGGGACATGTAGGAAGCGGACCGGTCTACTTTTGTCGGGTCCTTACCCGAAAAAGCTCCTCCTCCGTGACGGGCGAAACCGCCGTAGGTATCCACAATTATTTTCCGGCCGGTGACACCGGTATCCGATACCGGGCCGCCGATTTCAAATCTTCCCGTACCATTGATAAATATTTTTGAGTCCTTATCCAACATCCCCTCCGGGACCACATAATCGATAACCAGCTTCCGGATATCTTCTCTTAAATCTTCGGTTTTTGCTTCCCGGGTATGATGCGCTCCGATAATGATGGCATCGACCCGTTTGGGAAGACCTTTCTCGTATTCGACTGACACCTGAGATTTTCCGTCCGGCCTTAAGTACCGCAAAAGCCCTTCTTTACGCACCTGAGCCAGCCGGCGCACTAATTTATGCGACAGTATAATCGGCAAAGGCATGAGTTCCGGCGTTTCGGAGTTAGCGAATCCGAACATTAATCCCTGGTCCCCGGCTCCTCCGGTATCAACGCCTAAAGCGATATCTGCGGACTGTTCCTGAATTGCCGTTGCCACTCCGCAGCTTTCGTAATCAAATCCTACGGCCGGATCATCATAACCGATATTTTTAAGTAAATTCCGCACCAGCTTGGGTACGGCTACATAGCAATTGGTGGTAATTTCTCCAGCCACAATTACCAATCCCCGCGTGACCAGAGCCTCACAGGCTACTCTTCCCCGGGGATCATGGGCTAAAACTGCGTCCAGCACCGCATCCGATATCTGATCACAAACCTTATCGGGATGTCCCTCGGTTACTGACTCCGATGCAAAATAACGCTTCATCACTTATCCTCCTTCAATTTCTGGATTGACAACCTGGTCGCTTGTCTCCTCGGCTCCAACCCTGATGCTATTCTCTTCATTAACGCCCAATTTATCCTGTCCGGCCAAGGCCACAAAATCCTCTAACTTAGGCAGGTCTTTTAAGGAATTAATGCCAAAATACTCTAAAAATTTTCGGGTCGTAATGTAAAGGAAAGGCCTTCCCACCACTTCTTTCCTCCCGCTGATCTTGATTAAACCCAAATCGGTCAGGTTTCTTACCACGCCGTCGATGTTTACGCCGCGGATGCCTTCGATCTCGATCCGGGTAATCGGCTGTTTGTAGGCAATAATCGCTAATGTTTCCAGGGCCGCGGTAGAAAGCTTCTGCTTACCCCGCTCCCGGTACATTTTTTTAACCCAGGGCTCGCTTTCGGACGAAGTGCACATCTGGTAGCCGCCGGCAACTTTTACGATACAAATACCGGAATGGCGGGCCTGGTATTGGGAACTTAACTCCTCCAGGGCTTTCTCCAGCTCTTTCTTGCCGACTTCCAGAATCTGGGACAGCTCGCTGGTTTCGATCGGCGTCTCATTAATAAACAGCAGCGACTCTAAAACTAACTTTAATCTTTCCATTTCCATTTTTTACCTTCTTTGGCGATAGATTTCGTTAAGCAGCTCCTCGCTGCTGGCTAATTCTGGTTTTGCCTCTACGGCCTTGCCGATCATCGCCTCGGCCTCTTTACTGCTGTACTGCAGGCGTTTCAAAATTTCCCTTGCTTCCGCGATGGTTTCCGTATGCACACGCTTCTTATCCGCGACAACCTCTTTGATCAAGGCGAATCGGCCGACCTTACCCTGAAGATGGGCAATAATCTGCTTTGCCCGCTGGGTCCCGATACCGGCCAGCGTCTTTAAGAATGCGCAATCGCCTTCTTCGATTGCCCGGGCGATGGCTGGAACCGGTTTATCAAACGCCTTCAGTGCGGCCCGGGGGCCGACTCCGGAAACACTGATAAATTTTTCAAAAAAATCGCGCTCTAATTCATCATTGAAACCGACCAGTACCGGAAGACCGCGATTTTTATCAATCGAAAAATAATGATAGACAATGAGCTCGACATCTTCCTTTTGCCCGCCCAGACGCGCGGCTACGGTCCGGGAAACGTTAATTTCGTAAAAAATCCCTCCTACATCAATCACTACCCGGTTTTCCTCTTTCTTAACCAACCTGCCCTTAATCTGATAAATCATGGGTAGATTATAAGGCTCCCTTTAAAATTTTCCTCACTTTCTGGTCATGCGAAAAAGCAACAACTAACGAGAAAGCATCGGCAGAATGTGCCGAGTTAAATTTTCTGCCGGTTACACCTTCGGCCATTTTCTTTACTTGACCGGAGTTAGCACTTCCCCGGCCTAAAAACGACTGCCGGGCCCGGCGCGGAGAATACTCAAAGAAATCAATGCCTTTTCTGCGGGCCAGAAGGGCGATAATCCCCCTTACTTGAGCCAATACGCCTAAAGTTGCCGGGTGGCGATAATGAGAATAAAGTTTTTCGACAATAAGCGCCTGCGGCGTATAGCGATCGATTTGCCCCGCTAAAAATTCAAAAATATAATTAAGCTTTTGGGGCAACGCTTCCTTGGGGTTCGGCTTTATCTGACCCTCTCTAATCAACTCAGTCTTAAGCCCCTTTACCCCGCAAATAACATAACCACACGCCCTTAACCCCACATCAACACTTAAAACTACCATTGTTCATCGAATACCGGCGCCCCCCCCTGCCTGCCGGCAGGCAGGCGTGTCTTACGGGAGTTCCTGAGCCATCTCTTCCAATACTGCATCGGGTATATCAAAGTTTGCGTATACCTTCTGAACATCATCGTGATCTTCTAAAGATTCGACTAAAGCCAGAATCTGCCTGGCCTCATTCCCGGACAACTTAATGGTGGAGTTAGGTATTTTGGTCAGTTCCGCCGTCTCCCATTTGAGACCCTTTGCTTCCAGGGCCTGTTTAACGGCTTCGAAGTCCTTGGGATCAGAAAATATCTCAAAATTCTTCTCCCCGGCTTTAATGTCCTCTGCTCCGGCATCAACGCATAGCGAAAAAAGCTCGTCCTCGCTTATCTGGGCTTTATCGACCAGGACATATCCTTTCGAGGTAAAAATCCAGGCTACGCTGCCGGCTCCGGCCATATTCCCGCCTCTTTTCGAAAAAAGATTACGGATTTCAGCGGAAGCCCGGTTTTTATTATCGGTAAGGGTCTCTACAATTATGGCCACCCCTCCGGGGCCGTAACCTTCAAAAGCACAGCTCTCATAACTCACGCCGGGAAGCTCGCCGGTTCCCTTCTTAATTGCCTTTTCGATATTATCCTTCGGCATATTGGCGTCATTAGCCCGAGAGATCGCCGTCCTCAAGCGCGAATTCGTTTCCGAATTGCCGCCGGCTTCCCGGGCGGCAACCGTAATCTCACGGATCAATTTAGTAAATAGCTGTCCTCGCTTGGCGTCAGCCGCACCCTTCTTATGTTTAATACTGGCCCATTTTGAATGTCCGCTCATCACTACCCCCTTTAAACAAGAAATCCCGTAGCTCTTTTTGCTAACGCGTCGGCTTCTTTATTTTTTTCCCGGTCAATATGCGTGATTTTAAACCCCTCGAATTTAGCGGTCAGGCTTTTAGCCAGCACAAAAAGAGGGTAAATATTTTTGTTCTTAACCTTGAAATTGCCGCTGATCTGTTCGCAAATCAACTTACTGTCGGAAAAAACCTCTAATCTTTTCTCCCCCATATCCAGAGCATCAACAAGAGCGAAAATCAAGGCCATATATTCGGCGAAATTATTTGACTGAACCCCTAAGTAAATGCTTTCGCTCTTTATCGGGCTTTCGTCTCGGTAGATTAAATATCCGACGCCGATCTTGCCGGGATTGCCGACGGAAGCGCCATCGATATATATCTTTATCACTGCGCGTCCTCGGGTATATAAAGTATGCGCACGCAGTTTTCGCAGAAAACCAGATTTTTATACATTTTTATCTCATTGATTTTTTGGGGATTAAGCAACAGATTGCAAGCGCTGCAATTGTTATTGAAAACGGCAACCACGGCCAGACCCTGCCGCTTTTTCAAGGACCGCTCGTATTGAAAGAATATTTCCTTGTCGATACCGGCAGCTAAAACTTGGCGCTTCTCATTAAAATTTTTAATTTTAGCTTCCATATCCCTGATTTCGGATTGTATTTTACTCTCTTTAAGTTTACACTCCTGCTCCAGGAAGCCCAAACGGTCTTTTTGCAGATTGAAATCTTTGGTTATGACCTCGATGTCCTCAAGCGCTTTTAGTACCTTGTCTTCGGCAACCGAAATATCCGCTTTTAGCGAGCCGATCTCGGTAAGCTTGGCCTGATACTCCTTGTTGGTTTTTAATTGATAAAGCTGGGTTTGCGCTTTTTTAAGATTTTCTTCTTTCGCCGCCAGCTCGATTTCGCTCTCTTTCTTGCTCAGCTGTAGGGCTTTCAGCTTTTCCTCAAATGTCGAAAAAATCTCTTTATTTTTATCAAGATCGGCTTTTATCCCCTCAAGCTGCTGCGGTTTCTCGACATCTTTTTTCTCACGCAGATTATAGATTTGCGTATCCAGCGTTTGCAATTCGACTACTTTTATAATTTCATCTCTGAGGTTCATTCAATCCTTTAAATGCGCGCAGCTGGACTTGAACCAGCGATCCCTGCCATGTGAGGGCAGTGCTCTTGCCGACTGAGCCATGCGCGCAACAATTTGGTCTGCTTCGCTCTTCAATACCTAAACTATGGTAGAGCTTCGCAGGACCATTCTGCTTCGTGCAACTAAATTTCTGCGTAGTCACACCGAAATTTCTCAGATTGACCGGCGAAGCAGAATGGGCCCGCAGGGACTCGAACCCCGGACCAAGACATTATGAGTGTCCTGCTCTAA
>CAYQUQ010000036.1:0-7816 GCA_964420965.1 uncultured Planctomycetia bacterium
TGACCGACACAAAGACACTGGAGTTGGTCTTTTTAGTAGGGCTCAATAAAGCCTTACAAAATCAAAAAAGTAGCGTAGTTGCTGAGATAATTAGCGATTACGCTACTTTTATTATCTACACCATTTTCACAAATTTCATAAAATTTTCAGTATTTCACTATACAAATACTATACAGATTTTTAAATAGAGACTCCTTCTTTGAATGCTATTTTCGGTAACATTTAATATGAGTCAACGATACCTTTTTGGCTTTTACAGCAATGTTAACTATTTTGCTCTTGGTAACAAATAACTTGAGGCAATTCGACACCCCTTCCAATTGTAATCGCTTACAAAATATCCTTCGAGAACCTCAAAGAGTCTATGAAAATATGGTATATTTAAATGAGGTTTATATATTTAGGGAAGAGAGTAATGCGAATCAAAACGGGGAAATTTTTATTTTTGGCATGGAGACTATCTTTAATGTGGGTATTTACGTTTTCTTTTGTTTGGGTATATGCCGATGATATCCAGATCGGCAATTTCGCACCGCCTGTTCGTGAGCGTCGAACCATTGATTGTCATAGACCATCGAGGGGTCACAAAGTCCGCAATCGTCCGTCCCCATCTATGCTTTATCAAAAAGGGGATAGGCGAACCGATGAAAAAACCTCTCCAACCACAGAAACCTCACCAACTAAACCTTCAACTTCTTCTCCAAGTAGTGGTGAGGCAATTGAAATTTGGCGAGCGATGGGCAATGAAAGAAAAAAGATAACGGGCGTAAAGATTTCAAAAGACAAAAAAAGAATAAATATCGGCTGGAATGATGAGATCTACGAGGATGGAAAGGAAAAGGCGCTTGTCGGGGTTGATAGTATAAAGGTCGAGTGGCTACCCAGTTACTATAAGGGTAAACACATTCCTCCTGGTCGGCAGCTTATTCGTTCGGTTGGCGACAAGGATAATCCGGATATCTTATTTATGGGAATCCTTCATGGTGATAAAGCAACCGGCTACGCTAATCGCACTGACTGGGAAGATGTTGCCTTTATCTTGGCGATTACCTCGCCAGGCGATTCCATATACTACGAAGAGTTTCCAGAAGGCGAACGAACCGATCAAGGCTATATGCTTCCTGGGAAAAAATTTCCTGAAAGAAATGTGAGCGATCCCAACATTCCGTCTCTTTTGCAGTCGGCTGACTTATTAAGAGCACGTGGCCGACGCGTGTTTGGCCTCGAGCCTCTTCAACAACAATATTTGCGCGAAAGCAGTATCATAAAAGCAAATCTCTGGATGTTAAATTATCTGGAGCGCGCTGGCGGAAATCCTGTGCGAATGGCCGCGCGCAACATGGAACGCCTAACCGAGCCTACACGTAATGTTGATGCAATTAGTTGGTTTCAAAACCGGGCAACACAAATACACGAGAAGAGGGAATCGGTGTGGGCCCACCGGCTTTGGTCTAAATCAGGTATTGCCCTTGTCGGAGACGGTCACTTGCGAAACATTCTTAATCTAGAAAAATCATTATATTCAGAAATTGAAACACGTGATAAATATGAAAATAGAGTTACGTCGTATCGAACCTACGGACTAAATAGGAACTTACATGATACATATAGCCAATATAGAGATCTCTTTGGGTGTTTTCCAAACTTTGGAGAACATTCCTGGAAATATGTCGACCATTACCGTAATTTTTACGACCTACAAAATGGTCCAGATCCCTTTTTGTTTGAGAGTTACCCTTCTGTTCGGAATGTAGCCTTAAACGGCGATTCCTTTGACTTCCCTCATCCCAAAAATTACACACCGGAGGAATTTTACAAATTCCGTCAGGAATTTCGTTCTCAAGCCTTACCAGTATATGAAAAATATTTTGACGATCAAGGCAATGCCTTCATGAGAGAAGTGTACTTGTTTTATCACCTTGCACTTAAAGATAAAAAAGTTATTTCAAAGGATGATCTCTATAGCGCCAGCTGGGACGCATACCTGAAACGCAAACCGATAGAAGACCGATTGCGACATTATTGACAAGTAGGCAATAGGCCCGCCAAACCGTCATACGACAGGGCTCACTCGTAGTTTTTTAATTCTTGGGATACGATTAAATACCCAGCCGAATTTTTTTAGTGTAAATTTCAAAAATACCTTTTTTTGTGAAGTTATCTAGTAGTTCGATTCTGGGGTTCGCAAAGAAACTATTTCTTCTTTATCCGGTCAAGAATTGCGGCGTGTTTCTCGCTGAGGTAGATTTTGACCAGAGAAGGGGCGTTTAGTTCTTTAACGATTCTTTCCAGGAGCTTATCCGAAGGAATGAATCCTTGGTTTTCTATTTTTGAGATATAAGTACGATGAATTTTAGTTTTTTTAGCTAACTCTTCGATACTCATCCCGGCCTTTTTACGCTGTTTCCTTATAGCCTCTCCAAGTTTACTTTTCATAGTCTAATAATAGCAAAATTAGTCCGTATTATCAATGTAGAAAAAAGTTCTACATTTCCCTTGACAGGCCCCGCCGCTTACCGTAGAATGAATGTAGAATATTTTTCTACATAAAATGAGGTATACGATAATGGGATTTAATCAGGTGTTCGCACATAAGTTAGGGCTTACTTGTAAAGAGTTGGTATTTTTGCGTTGGTTTGTTGATTTTATGGCTACCTTGCGGATGAAACACATTGCGGTTGGAGATAAACTTTATTTTTGGGTAGATAACAAGACAGTGCTTGAAGAATTGCCTATTTTGCGGATTAAGAAAAACAACAACCTAAGACGATTCTTAAGAAACTTAATTGAAAAAGGGGTTATGGAGTATTGTTTGATATCGGGGAATATTCCTTTTTATCGAATCAATCAGGATAAAGCCTATGAGTTGGTAAGTTCTGCCAGTTTAAAGAGGGGGCTATCCCAAAAGATAGGGGGGCCTGTCCATAAGGATAGCCCCAATATATCCTTCTACAAAGATTCATCTACAATAAAGAAGTTAATAAATAATTTAGGTAATAAAAAATCAGTAAATATGAAAAGGAGAAGATGAGAAGCAAGCCCAAAGGCAGCTGGCGGTTTGTTTGTTCTAAGTGCAATGAGCCCTTAACTTCTCTGCAGGAAACTTTAGAAGAGCTTATCAGGAAAAACCAGGAGCTTAAGCGAGTTATTCGGAAGAAGAATTGTATCATTAAAAAACTAAAAAAGAGGAGAGCGAGGTTGCGATGAAGTTTTACACTTTAAAACAAGTTTGCGAAATGACCGGGTTTGCTTATACTACAGTAATTAAATACGCTAATATCGGCATTTTCCCGGCAATTAGAATTCCTAATGGCCGTAAAGCAAAGTATTTATTCCCAGCCAAAGACTTAGATATTAAATTGGAGAGCTTAAGAGTAAGCGTGGTATGAAAAAAGGTTACGTCTATCGCAGGAATAAAAAATGGGCAGTTGCTATTCCTGATGCCAACTATGCCAGCGGCTATAAGTGCATAGGAAGGTTTGAGAAAAAGAGCCATGCTCAAGAGTATCTGGATGGGCGTAAGTATATTATTGAAGATAGGCACGTTAAGGGTAATAGTAAAGGTAATATTGCCTGTAGGGAGGCGTTTAGGGAAATTTTAGAGCATGTTAGAACTAATTTAGCTCGAGAAACCTACAAATCCTATCATGGCATTATCAAAGATTTTATGATTTTTTTGAACAAAAAGTATTCATATATTCAGTGGCTATGCGAACTTAGGCCAAAAGTATTTGATGACTATAAGCTTTGGCTAAGAGACACAGGGTATGAAGATCAGCATGTAAGAAGGCATCATAAGAGCGCAACAATTAATAATCATTTGAAAGTTTTTAAAGCTATTTTTTATAAATTGATTGCTTGGGAATATTTAGAAAAGAACCCAATTAAAAAAGTCGAGCTAGTAACGGTGGATGATGAAAAGGTAATCGTTACTTTAAACACACCGGAAAAGTTTGCTTTGTTTTTTAGAAGGTGCAGGGAGCTTAGACCAGAATATTATAACCATTATTTTTGTTCAGCAAAATTAGGCTTACGGTTTGGTGAAATGGTTTCTTTAAAATGGGATAATGTAGATTTTGAAAATAAGCTAATTAAGATAGCCAAAGATGAAGAGTTTACTCCTAAAGGCCGTACACGCAAAGATAGGCGGCCTAAGGAGCGGGTTATACCTATGACCAAGGATATAGAGAGTCTTTTGCAGTCCATACCTAGGATAAGCAAGTATGTGTTTTTAAAAGGGGCTAAGAAGATTAGCCGAAAGGATAAGAGCTTTCGCAGAGGAATCATTACTATAGTTAGAGGCACTGAGTTGGAGGGAATGACTAGGTTTCATGAGTTACGCCACACTACCGGTGACATATTGGGCCAGAGCCACAGCATATACGATATTAAAGAGTTTCTAGGGCATTCTGATATTAGAACAACAGAAAGATATATCCGCGTTCCTGACGAAAGAAAACGCAGCATGGCCAAAACCCTGGGTAATTTTGGCAAGACGAAATAATAGATTGTGGTATAATATCAGAAAATAGCAATTGGAGAGGGTTGTTAACATAAAAAAGGAATAGTAAAGAGCTAAATGCGAAAGGATTGGATGTATGACAAAAGCTAGTTTTGAGAAACTTATCAAAAAGTTAAGCAGCCTTTCAAAGGAAAACGAATGGGTCGAGTTTAAAAGAAATAATGCTCGGCCAGATGAAATCGGAGAAAATATTTCTGCGTTGTCTAACTCCTCGGCTTTATTGAGAAAACAGTGCGGTTATATAATTTGGGGGATTGACGGAGACGATCATGCGTTAATTGGTACTAACTTTTTACCGCACAAAACTAAAGTAGGGAATGAAGAATTAGAAAACTGGCTATTGCATAATCTCGACCCAAGGATAGATGTTGCAATTCACGAAGAGGATGTGGAGGGGAGGCAGATTGTTCTTTTTGAAATTCAACCTGCATTTAATAGACCGGTTAGTTTTAAGGGGACTGAATATATACGGGTCGGCTCTTATACTAAAAAGTTACGCGATTATCCCGAAAAAGAAAGGAGTTTATGGCAAATGTTTGATAGGGTTCCTTTCGAGGAAGGAATTGCAAAGAAAGGGGTCAGCTCAGATGATGTTTTGTCTTATATAGATTACTCGCGTTGCTTTACGATGCTAAAAGAGACCTTGCCGGATAATAGGATGGCGATATTAAAACGATTCATTTCGGAAAATATCATTATTTCTGTCGGGGAGGACTACTTTGATATTACAAACGTTGGAGCGATATTGTTTGCTAAGAATTTGAATGATTTTGATCGTTTATCTCGCAAGGCATTACGTGTTATTGTTTACCGCGGTGAAAATCGCACAGAGACGGTTAAAGAACAGCTTTTAACAAAAGGGTATGCTATAGGATTTGAGGGAGCTCTGCGTTACATCAATGATCAATTGCCACAAAATGAAGAGATAGAAGAGGCGCTCCGAAAGGAAGTACGGATGTATCCTTTCATAGCAATAAGAGAACTAGTCGCGAATTCATTAATCCATCAAGATTTTCATATTACAGGAGCCGGTCCAACCGTAGAGATTTTTTCAGACCGTATGGAGATAACGAATCCAGGTATTCCGCTCATTGACACATTACGATTTATTGATGAGCCGCCGAGGTCTAGAAATGAAAAGTTAGCGGCTTTGATGAGACGTATGGCCATTTGTGAAGAAAGAGGGAGTGGAATCGATAAAGTCATTTTTCATATTGAGGTATTTCAACTTCCGGCTCCTGATTTTAGGGCGTCGACGGACAGTACAATTGCAGTACTTTATGGAGCTAGGAAATTTGTTCAAATGAAAAGAGAAGAGAGAATTCGAGCCTGCTATCAACATGCTTGTTTGAAGTATGTATCTGGAGGGGAAATGACGAATGCATCTTTACGCAAGCGATTAGGCATTAAAGATAGCAACTATCCTGCAGCTTCGCGTATAATCAAGGACGCCATTAATGAAGGTTTTATTAAGTCGAAAAGAGAGGGTGATGGCTCAAAAAGAGACTCTAGCTACTTGCCTGCTTGGGCATAATTTTATGTAACGCGATGTAACTAAGAGACCGATTAAAAATTAGATGAAAGTCATAAAATGCTCAGTATCAATTAGTTGCAGATATAACCTATATGTAACATATGTTACATATAGAACTCTTTCGATCTGCCATGCTTACGCTCCGGGAGCGTAAATGTGGCAGTTTATTTGCTTGAGGAGAAACAAATAAATACTAACCCATTGATAACAAAGGAGTTACAGCAATTTTATTTGCATTTGCAGCCTATAAACGTGAATAGTCTTTATTAGCTCACTATACAATTTACTATACACTTTTTGGAAGTAAGATTAAAAATATAACAAAAACAAGGGGTTTGAAGAATTAGGGGAATAATCCCATCGACCCCGCCAATTTTTTGTGCGGGCAATTGCAACTCTATTGAACGGCTCGGGCTAATGAAGGAGAAGCTTTTTGGTGCAACGGTAATAGATATGGCCTTTTTGCAGTTCAGCGGTAATCGAGCCGCCGCACCCATCGTATTTCATAAACCCCCTGAAAGCAAATTTTACTTCACCGCGCCATTGAGGCTTGTTTTTGAGATAACCCCCTTTTTGATATTTTCGGTATTGTGTTTGGCAATTTCATCGTTCTAGAAAAACTCGCCAAAGCGCTAAATATTTCTCTTTCAAAATTGCTCAATTTTAAATAGTTTCCCTTCTCCCATCAAAACATATAATACTGTAAACGGTTACAAAATAGAGGGGGAAAATATTGCAGGCTATAATTATTTATGTTATTCTTTAGTGGTATATAAGCTAACTCCGAGTAATCGGAGGATGCAAAGCCACGGGTCCTAAAAGCACTAATAAATAGGGGTATTATTTAGGATAGCCGAGTTGCTAGGTGCTATTAGCTATTTGGTTATTTTGTTTTTAAAGTAAGAAAATGAAAAAAATAGCAATTATCGGCTTGAACATATTAAGTAGTGTGCTGCTTTTGTCCAGGAGTTACTCTGCTCCAACGTGGGGGTCTGGATCTAAAATCGTTGCACCACCCGAAAGGTCTGCTACTGTTACACGGTCTCCTGTTGGGCGTACTCCTGTATCAAGAAGTAGGCCAATGATACAGTCTTCGCTTATTCGAACAGTCCCCAAAAGGTCAGGAGAGACACATGTTACACCCCCAAAACCTGAGCCAGTATCCACGGAAAAGACGCCAGCCCTAAAAGCTCCAGCACCCTCGGCAAAACACTCAAAAAGACCAACCCGATCCGAGCCAGTCAAAATGAGCGATGCTCAAGGGGAGCTGATAAAGAAAGCTGTACGAGGGTACGTGTACCAACGCAAAGACATGAACTACAGTGATATCTCTTTCTATAAAAAAGACGGTAAAATATACGCTGCAATATCGTGGGAACATAAAGCGGATGAGGGGCAAAATGGATCGTTCGAACTAGAATTAGGCTCAACCCTGGAGGGTCGCAATATATGGACAATGTTTCGAGATAGTCCAGGCAGGCACGAACCACGCGATGCCGCTCCTACAGCCCAAAATTTGGCAGAGCAATCCCCAGCAGAGCTCACTGAAATAACTCGTTTTGGTCAACTTCACGAGCCTCAAATGGATAGCAACGTAAATCCATACTATATGTATCAACCGCCTTTAGAAATCTTTATGTCAAAGATACCACAATATGAAGAAATGCTTTTTGATACTGGCTCTGATGGGAAAGTAAGGATAGTCAACGAGGCCCAGGCTCTTGAAATGTTCAAAAACAATCCTGGTCAATATTTTCATA
>CAYQUQ010000036.1:7826-17415 GCA_964420965.1 uncultured Planctomycetia bacterium
GCTAGTGAGATAGAAAAAATCACTGAGATGTGGTATGGTATCCGTTATAGCCCAGATAGAGAATCACCTATTCGCTCAGAAGTTCAAGAAGCGGCTGATATGTTTTGGACAGAATATCTAAGAAGAAATCCCCATGTGCCCGTTGACAAGCTTTCGGAAGTTGGTCTTGCTCAATTCAGAAGAACAGTTTCGTTACTCGCGCAGCCAAAAGGGGATCCCCGTGGTGGCGGTGCTGCACATTTAGGAGGTGGGGGAGGATTTTATTTTTATTATTTTAATAACACGCGTTATGGCGACTTACCCTTCGCTAATCCCGTAAATAGCCATTGGGGCGTCGGTGCCCATGAAAATGAACATTTGTTAGGACAAAAACTATCCAAAAGCAACCCGGACTTTGCGCAGGGACCCCAGGGAAGAATTCTTAGGCTCATCACCTTTGAAACAGCTCCTGTGATAGCCCAGCGCCTTATGGGACTAAAAGTACTGCAGTTAGCAACGGGAATGAAGTATTCTGGTGGATTCCAGGGAATTTTGAAAGATGACTTTCGGGGCCCTTCAGAATACACAGTATTTCTTCCTACGTTGGCCAAAAAGGGCGAATATATACAGCCAAAGAATTATCCTTCTCATGAAATGATACGCATTCTTGAAGACGGCTTCGGTATCACCCGGCCAGGGATGGGTCAGATTCAGAAAAAACTAAACACCGACCTTGTATTTCAAAAATTTATGGTCGGACAATTAAAAATGTTGCTTGCCCGACACAAAAAAATGGGAGCAAAAATGTACCCATTCCAAGAAATTCGAAACGAAGCTCTATCCGCATTCGATGATAAATAAAGGAAGGGGTCGGAAGGGGTCAAGTCTCAAATTAGAACTTAAGCGCTATTGTGGTTTCATTGAAGGAGGCGGGGGAATGAAAAGGGTTGCTACCACGTTACTGATGTGTTTATTTCTTCTGGCTGGAGGGCTTACCAGCGGCTGCGCTAAAAGCGAACCCCCGGCCGGGGCGGTGGAAGTCCTGGATGAATTCTTCCAGGCGTTTCAAGCCAAGAATATGATTCCGGCCATGGAGCTTATCGACCCTGTTTTACTGCAGAAAGATGCCGCCAGGAGCAACATCTCCGTAGCTGATTACAAGGGTGTTTTTGCCGAAAACCTCAATCAGTTATTGGAGGGGGTTGATTTTAAATCATATAAATTTACGCAGAAAAGGAAGCTTTCGGAAACAAAGTGGGAGATTTATGTCCAGCAAGTGGTGGGTAAAAAAACCGAAGAGGGCTCTTGGATTGTGATCAAGAGCGGCGATAAGTGGTATATCGCCGCCGAGAATTTTTGAATTTACTTATTCCTCAGCTTTTTCCTCGCCTATTTTATAAAGAATTCCAGCTGATCACCGATATCAAGGCCCGTATCTTTAGCCGCCCCGGCATTAACCTCTAAGGCATACCGGGCTTTGGCCGGCGGGCGCATAATCAGGCAGTCATCCTGTTGGCAGGGCCGGGCATTTTCTTTGATGAAGACTACTTTTTTATTTTGGTCGATCCAGATTATGTCTAAAGGGATATAGGTATTTTTCATCCAAAATCCGTAGCGGGCCTCCTTGGCGAATAAAAAGAGCATGCCTTCGTTCGGCGGTAGATGTTCGCGAAACATTAACCCTTGAGTTTGCGTTTCGGAGGTGGCAGCCAATTCCACCTGAAAACACTTAGTTTTAAAGCAAACCCGGTTGGCTTGCGAAGCCCCGCACCCCCCAAGATATAGCGACAGGCCGAGGATGACGGTGAGGTTTTTTAGGCGCGAAAAATAATAGCGGTAGAAATTGCCCATAAGTAGGCGCCGTTTATAATGCGCCCTTTTATTTTACTATTAATCCGGGGAAAAGAAAGAAAATTTGGCCGGGGTAATCCCGGGTGAGGAGTAAAACCTCTGGACGAAAAACTTTCGCTTCATTTTATTATCGCGTTATAATACAATAAGTTAAGTGAGGACATAATTTATGGAGTCCCGACGAGAGTCGGGACGAACATAAATTATATGTCCGAACTTACCCCCACACCAATTGTGGGTAATTAAAGAAAGCCAACCAATTGGTGTGGGGGTTCAATTCGCGCATACGACCCTTGACAATCAAGCCATGCAAGCAGTGCGAATGTCAAGGGTCGTGCGCTTATTGAAGGAAGGCCGACGATTATAAAAAGACTTAAAAGTTTCAATTTAAAAGGGCGGATTGTGGAGGCCTGGGTTAACCGGACCAAAAAACCATTTATTTTCAGGGACTGGGACGGTAATCTTTACGCCCAAAGGCCCGGGGATAAAATCGCTTTTAATTTCGGGCGCCGGGCGGTCAGCGACGCCGTGAATATAACCAACTTAAGCCGAAGGATTATCGGGGAGGATTGGCTCTGTGTCGATATCGGAGCCTGCATCGGAGCCACTTCGGTCCCGATGTGGAAAAAAGTATCCCCCCGGGGGCGCGTATATTCCATCGAAGCCGACCCCCGGAACATCGAGCGGATCAGGCAGAATTTAATTCTCAACCGATTCCCCGCCGAATTCGTCTATAATTACGCTATCTGCGACCGGAATGAAGATGTGGAGTTGAACGTCATCCCCGGAGAAAACGGCTGGCAGTCATTGGGGGATCCCCGGGCCGATCCCCGCCTCTGCGCCGTCGCGGACAGGATAAAAACCGTAACGGTAAAGGGGCGAACCTTAGAAGAGTTCTGCAAGGCCTTAGCTATTGAAAAAATAGACCTTTTGAAAATCGACGTCGAAGGCGCGGAGCAGGAAGTCTTTAAGGGTGCGGCCCGGCTTTTAGCGAAGGGAGCGATAAGATATCTGGCCTTTGAAATATCGCCCCCGATGCTTAAATGGTTTAAGGATAACCGCACAGCAGAGGAGTTAATAAATTTTGTGGCCGGGTATAATTACCGGGTTTACCGGATACTCGACCCCGGCAATATCGGGAAGCTGGACCCGGATTACCGGCCCGGGCAGATGTTTGATTGTCTGGCGGTTGCTCCGGGGTTAGCGATCCCTTCGGATTTGATAGCGGAGGAGTAAAAGATGAAAATTTTGCTTTTCGGTGACGCTGTTTTGGGGAAAAATATTAAATGGCAGATTGACCCCGAGGCCTCATTCTTGCTGTTCAACTTAGAAGCCCCGGTAATTAATAAGGGCGATGTTGCGGCCAAAAAAGCCGGGCCGCACCTTTCTTCTTTAGAGCTGGCCTTGCCGGGAACCGGCCGCATCCCCGCGCCAGTGGCCAACCTGGCCAATAATCACATTATGGATTATGGCTTGAAAGGGCTAAAAAGGACCTTAAGCCAGTGCCGGAAAAAAAAGGTTTTAACCGTCGGTGCCGGCAAAAATGTAGAAGCCGCCCGGGCGCCGATAGTAACCACGGCCGGAGGGAAGAGAATCGGAGTTATCGGCTGCTGCGAGGAACAGTTCGGCATCGCTACTTTTTGCAGACCCGGTGCAGCCGGCGTCGGCCCCTGGGTCTATTCCGCGCTGCGCGAGTTAAGCGGCAGGACAGATTTGGTTATCGTATCTATCCACGGGGCAGTAGAGATGTCCCCTTGGCCGTCTCCGCAATGGCAAGAGTTGTTAAGGTCTTTTGTTGATGCCGGAGCCGGTATCGTACACGGTCACCATGCTCACATCCCGCAGGGATACGAAAAGTATAAGGGCGGCCTGATATTTTATGGGCTGGGCAATTTCGTGGTCGATCCGAAGGTATGGCCCGGCCAGCCCAACGCGCTCTGGTCGGTAATACCGGAAATCGAGGCCGCCGGGGGGGAGTGGGAGCACCGGATTAATACCGCGGTTATTTCCGCTGCCGGCGAGAATTCAATTTTAGTCCGCAGGAGTAATCCCGCAGAGCGCAGCGCGCACATAAAATATTTGGAAATCTGCAACAGGCCCCTTAAGGATAAAAAGCTTTTAGCCGCTCTCTGGCAGGAGGTGTCGGTAAGAATGTACCAGCGTTATTATGCTCAATACTTATCCACGCCAAAAGATTTCCTGCTCGGGTACCATCTTTTTGCCTGCCAGAGCCACCGGGAGGCGATTTCCACGGCCTTAGGGATTTTAGGCGGGGAGCTTCCCGATTTAAGAACCGCAGAAACGCGGGGGCTAGCCGACAAATGGATAAGATAGTCGGGTTTACAATTGCAAAATCTAAAATTGGCCACGGCGATATCGATGTTTTTAACCGGGGCCTGAAATTATTAGAATTAAAAAAATGCGGGCTCTATGTTTATCTCTGGGGCATCAACGACATCGCCGCCTGCCATATCGACGGTAAATATGTTTTATCTTTTCCGGCCGGCGAAAGCCTCTTCGACCGAAATGTGGTAATTCATTTTTCTAAAGAGGCAGTCGTTGTCGAGAATGACTGGCTGGGCTCGATCCCCGTTTTCTATAACCAAAAAGAAACCATTATTTCCACACTTTGTTTAAAGGCCTTAAAGGGCCGGGAGATTCACCCCGAGGGGCTAAGTAATTTTGTGGAATTCGGGTACAGCATTTTGGAACAGACGCCTTTTAAAGAGGTGAAATTCATGCGTTACTTTTCGCGACTGACGGCCGGCCGGCAGGGGATAGCGGTTACCTATAAAGAAGACCCGGTTTTAAAGGACGGGCTATTGGATAAAGCCGGGGGCGAAGGAGAAGTCTTTGCGAAAATAAAAAACTATGTTAACCGCGGGGAAAAGGCAACCGCCGACGAGATTGTGGTGCCCACCTCCGGCGGCTATGACTCCCGGCTGCTGGATTTCTGTGTCGAGGATAAATCACGGATCCGGTCTTTTACTTACGGAATCAGCGATAATCAATCCCGTAGCACGGAGGTCGTGTATGCCCGGAAAGTGGCGGAAATTTTAGGAATTCAATGGGAGCAGATCGAATTGGGCGGCTTTCACCAGTATATAAAAGAGTGGTTTAAGATTTACGGGGTGTCCACTCACCTGCACGGGATGTATCACATCGAATTCTATAACAAGATACTAAAAAGGCATTCCTTTGGCCCCGGGGCCACTTTTTTAAGCGGAATATTCGGCGATGTCTGGGGAGGCCTGGCCGCAGGTAAAATCAAGAATTATAATGAGATCGTGAAATTAGCTTATGCCCACGGGGCCAACGCCGATAAGAATCAGCTTAAGTTACAGCACAACAGCAGCTTAAGAAAAAAATTTTTTGCCGAAAATCAGCAGCACTTAGAAAACGATAAAATACGAATCGTATTTTTGATCCGGCTGAAAATAATTTTAATTTCTTACCTTAACACCATTCCGGAGTATTTCGGTTTCCCGGTCTGGAGTCCTTTTCTCAATTTTGATATCGCGCTGAGCATGCTGAATATCCCCCCCCAGCGGCGGCAGAAAAGAGTCTGGGAACAAGACCTGTTCAAGCGGCACAACCTGGATGTGGAAAATACAACCCGGCCCCAAGATGTCCGGAACACCCTTAATTACCAGGCCTACAGGAAGCACCGTTTTGAGCCCCTGGATATAAGTATCGGGGAAAAATATTTTAATAAAAATTACTTAGCGCAGATAAACAAAACTATGCGTGATAAACCGTCCTGGCTGCAAGAGATTTTGACCGGGATAGACGACAAACTGTTTAAAGTCAAAGGTATTGGATCAGTATTGCGGCGGCTGGGTTTTAAGCCCAGGAAGCACAAGGATATTCTCATCGTTTTTCCCTATTACCTGGCCAAAACAATCGAGATGGGTTTAACCAGCAGAAAAACAGCGGACTAAAATGAAGCTTTTTATAATTAACACCGATTACCCTGATTTTGTGCGCCTAAGTTATGCCCGGCAACCGGGGCTAAAGCGGAAGCCTTGGTCAGAACAAATGCGCATACGCGCAGAAAGCCTGTTCGGCATGGCTGATTTCTATTCCCGGAATTTGGGAGAGCTCGGCCACACGGCCATAGATATTATCGCTAACCACCAACCGCTGCAGAGACAATGGGCCGCGGAGAACGGGATGGATACCGACCGCACTTTTAAGACTCGGGACTGGGTTTATCATGTGTTAGAGGCACAGATAAAACAATTCCAACCGGAAATAATATACACCATGGCCATGGAAACCACAACCAGCGAATTTTTAAAGGCGCTTAAAGAGAGGTATAATATTAAATTGATCGTCGGCCAGCACGCCGCCCCTTTGACCGCGGCCATGGCCGATTTAAGCGGGTACGATTTAATACTCTCCTCGCTGCCGAATCTGGTCGAATATTTTAGAGCGCAGGGAAAGCAAAGCGAATATTTCAAGCTCGGCTTTGAGCCGGCGGTATTGGCCCAATTAAGCGGGGAAGGGAAAAAGAGAGGAGTAGTTTTTATCGGCGGGATATCGACGGCCCACGCCGCAGGGACGAAGGTGTTAGAGGAGTTGGTCCGGGTGGTACCGGTAGATTTCTGGGGGTATGGTTTAGATTCCCTTGAGCCCGGCTCCCCGATCAGAAGCAGACACCACGGCCCGGCCTGGGGTAAAGAGATGTACCATATCCTTTATAATTCCCGAATAAGCTTAAACCGCCACATCGATATTGCCGAAAATTACGCTAATAATATGCGGCTGTATGAAACCACAGGTACCGGGGCGCTGCTGATCACGGATTATAAACAAAACCTGGCTGAGATATTTGAAATCGGCAAGGAGATTGTGGCTTATCACAGCGGGGAAGATTTGATTGAAAAAGTGCGTTATTATTGGGAAAATGAAGCCGAAGGTAAGGAAATAGCCCGGGCTGGCCAGACCCGGACCTTAAGCGAACACACTTATTTAAGCCGGATGAAGGAACTTGTGGAGATTGTGGCGAAATACATGTAAACGGGGGAGTAGGATGTTTAGAAGAAAGAAAGAGATTTCTTGGGGCAATCTACGCCGGCTAAGGCCTATTAGCGATGCCTATGGATTAGACCGCGGGCAGGCCATAGACCGGTATTACATCGAGAGCTTTCTTAAGAAATATAAAAACGACGTGCAAGGAAGGGTTCTAGAAGTGTTGGATTCGAGATACACTCTTAAATACGGCGGCACCAAAGTTGTCCAAAGCGATATCCTGGACATAGACGCGAATAATAAAAAAGCTACAGTCATCGCTGACCTGGCGCAGGCCGAGGCTATCGCAGCCGATAGCTACGACTGTTTTATTTTAACCCAAACCCTGCAGTATATCTATGATTTGAAAGCCGCCCTTTTTCATGTCCAGCGCGTTTTAAAACCGGGGGCAGTGGTGTTGGCAACTTTTCCCGCGGTGAGCCGGATAGATTGCGTTGCCGGCGTCAAGGGGGATTATTGGCGGTTTACCGAAGCTTCAGCCCGGAGGTTGTTCTCAGAATTATTCGCGGAAGAGAACATAGCCATAGAAGTTTACGGAAACGTTTTGGTGGCGGTATCCTTCTTAATGGGGCTGGCCGCACTGGAATTGAAGAAGGAAGAGCTAGATTGCTTCGACCCGAATTTCCCGGTATTGATTAGCGTAAGGGCCGTGAAACAAAAAAGCTAAATATGATAATCTTATTATACCATCGTGTGGCTGACCTGGAATCTGATCCACAACTTTTAGCGGTAAGTAAAAAAAATTTCGAGGTCCAGATCGAACATCTGCAGCGGAAATATAACCCTGTAAGGTTAAGAGATTTAACAAGATGCTTTAAAGCCGGCGAAATGTCGGCTAAGGGAGTGGCCGTCACCTTTGATGACGGGTATGCCGACAACTTCCATAACGCAAAACCGATTTTAGAGAAGCACGGCGTGCCGGCGACATTCTTTATCGCTACCGATAATGTCGGGACGCGGAAAGAATTCTGGTGGGACGAGCTGGAGCGGCTGGTTCTGGGGCCGGGAATTCTGCCCAAAAGGCTAAAGCTTGATGTCAACGGGAAAATCTGGGGTTGGGATTTAGGCCCGGCCGCCGATTACAGCGCCGGCGACTGCCGCCGCAATCGGCGCTGGGATGTTTCCCAGAAAAACGACCCCACATCCCGCCATTCATTATACCGCGCCATTTATCGACTTTTGCGCCCGCTGGGAGCCAAAATACGCGACCGGGCGATTGGATTTCTACGCAAGCAGACCGGGGCAACGGCTACCGGTAGAGAAAGCCACCGCGTTCTGACCGGGGAAGAAATTAAAGCTTTGGCCCGGGGAGGGCTTATGGAGGTGGGGTCTCACGGCTGCAGCCATGTTGTTCTGGCCGGGCAAAGCCGGCAGGAGCAGTGCGCCGAGGTTCGGGAAAGCCGGGAAATACTTGCCGCCGCGGCCGGCCGGACCATTGAAAGTTTTTCTTATCCCTTCGGCGGCAAAGAAGATGTGGACGCAAGCTTTCCTACGGTGCTTCGGGAACAGGGGGTTACTTTGGCCTGTGCCAACGTCACCGGGAAAATAACCGCAGAAACAGATAAGTACTTTTTGCCCCGATGCCTGGTGCGTAATTGGGGTCCGGAAGAATTTAGAGAAAAAATAAACGCCTTTTATAAATGAATTTCTAATGGGGGATAAGTTAAACATATTACAGATAAATACGCGGGGGCATAGAGGGGGTGCAGCCCGGGTCGCCTACCGCCTGCACCGGAAATATCTGGAAAGAGGGCATACCAGCACCCTGTTTGTTTCCGCTCCGGATATCGCTGATCCCCGGATCAAGCGGCTGGATTCCCTGCTTAACTATGCGGATAAAAAATACCAGAGAAGGATTAACGCTATAAACTACATCCGGAATTACCCCAGTTACCACCGGTCCACAGCAAAGATCGTAAAGACTCGCGAATACGAAGAGGCGGATATAATCACCCTGCACAATCTTCACGGCAATTATTTTGAATTATCGGTACTCCCTAGAATTACCCGCAAACCGGCAGTCTGGGTTTTGCACGATATGTGGGCCTTTACCGGGCACTGTGCCCACTGCTTTGAGTGTGAAAAATGGATCAGCGGCTGCAATCACTGCCCTTATCTTCATGTCTGGGAGCCGCTAAAGAAGGATATAACCCGGAAGCTGTGGCATAAAAAAAGAAAAATTTATCCCCAGGCACATCTTAACGTGGTTGTACCCTCAAAATGGCTGCAGCGATTATTCGCCCAAAGCATTCTCCGGGATAAGAATATCCATCTCATCTATAACGGGGTTGATGAAAAGGTATTCTGGCCCCGGAATAAAGAGCAGGCGCGGCGGGAATTGGGTTTACCCCTGGATAAGTTAATCATATCTTTCCCCTCCCAGGGAGGAATCGGCGATATTTGGAAGGGCGGGGAGTATTTGATACAAAGCCTTAAGCGGATTAGAAAAAAAGAAATATTAATTGTAAACATCGGGGGTTCCGGGAGCGATAACTTAGAATTATCCCCTCAAGAACATATCAATATTCCTTATGTGGCCGATGAAGAGACCATGGCTAAATATTATGCCGCGTCCGATATCTGCCTATACCCTTCTGTAGCTGATAATTGCCCCTTAATTGTGCTGGAGGCGCTGGCCTGCGGCCTGCCAGTGATTACTTTTAACACCGGGGGGATACCGGAGCTGGTGGCGCATTTAAAGACCGGCTACATTGCCGAGTACAAA
>CAYQUQ010000037.1:0-16152 GCA_964420965.1 uncultured Planctomycetia bacterium
AAGATTACTACCCCAGACAAGACAAAAGTGTCAAGAGAACTTGAAACTTGTACAGATAAGGGAGGATAAAAGCCGAAGCGTAACCATAGCAGATTACCACGAAGGCGGCCGGCCCAGGCCGCCGCCAAGCGAAGCCGAGCCCCAGCGAGGCTGAGCGGTAAACCTGCTGGCCCAGAGGGCAGCGGCACCACCAAGCCCGCCGAAGCGACCGCAGGGAGTGCTGAGCAACGCGAAGCACGACGTTCAGGAGGCGGAGGCGGGCGGATGCATCACCTCATCGCAGCTAGCTCTGTTTGGAATACCGTAGAAAGGAAAGGTTTGGAGAATTTGTAAAGAAGAGACCAAGGGTCAGCCGAAGGTCCGGATGTAGACTGCTTTTTTTATTGATTTTTTTAGGTTATTCATATATCCAAAATACTAATTTTTGCTATTTCATCATAAAAGCACTGACAAAAGTCACGGTCGTTCATCGGCTCTAATCACATATACTTAAAGATTGTTCAGAGGAAATCTTTCTCTTACACTACAAAATGTCACGATTAGTATTTTGTAGTGTAAAAACTAACACTTCTATTTCGTTGCTAAGCGAAGGCAACTCTTCTCTTGATTTCTCGAGCATCCGCTGAATCGCCAGTTTCCATCCTTTGGGTAAAGAGTTAAATGATTTTTGCAAGTCTTCTTTGCTTAGTATTACCGCCGTGCATATTGCCTGCTGCAAATCTTTTAAGGCTTTATCGACTTTGCGTCGCCGGGAGGCAATAATCAATTTGTGAAGACAAAAATTTACAGGGTTCGGAACTAATATTTTTATACCCTTATCCTTAATTGTAATGGGATTATCTAACAAAAGACTAACAAACCGTAAGGGTATTGCCTTTATACCAAGTTTTTTAATCCCTATGGAGCCATCAACGCCACGTCCTTTTTCAGGAGTTATAAATTCTATTTTTAAGTCTGTATTCCAAAGGTACAATGAACCATCTCTTCTGAAATCGCAATTAAATCCTAATTCTTCTAATTGACGTATAAAATCTGTATGATCTTTTCCGCGGAAGGGATTGGGAATCAGAAAATCAACATCCTGTGTCCGTAAAGGAAAACTTTTCGCCCCCAAGTGTTTTTGATATAGTTGAAAACACCAGCTTCCAACGAGCTCAATACCTTCATTGAACAGATTATTATCTGCAAAAACTTTTAAAATATCTGCTATTGCCTTAATCATGCTTTTTGCCTTCAGCCTTTCTTAACAACTTCAAAGCTTCATCAACTTTTTTTAATTCTGCCTTGAGTTTTTTTCGCTCTTTTATCTGTCGCAAAATTCCCTCGGGTTTATCTCTACCCAGATACTTGTGTATTACCTTTCTACTACTTCTATACTGCAAATAGTAATATTTCCTGCCAGATATCTTCCTTTCTTTAATGCTACCTCTTGGGAGCCCGGCCAGTCTCCTTTCGACCTTCCTTTTAACACTAAGATAATGCTCTTTGCTTTCTGACAAAATATTTTTTAATACACTCATTTTTATCCTCCTTTTACACTACATTATACCATAAAACCAGAAATGTAGTGTAAATATTTTATTTTTCTTTATGGCGGCGCTTACACTAACCACCAAGCCCGCCGAAGCGACCGAAGGGAGTGCTGAGCAACGCGAAGCACGACATTCAGGAGGCGAAGGCTGGCGGAGCTCTGTATAATCAGAACAACTTTTGTTAGGAGACAAAGTAGGGAAAGTTATGTTTTGTAGAATCTAGATAGAAGGTCAGCCGTAGGTGCGGATGTAGATTTTTTTGCCGAATTTTAAAAATTCTTTGATTCTTCTGACATTGTATTTTTTGTTCCTTTTCAGAAAACGTAGCGCCTGAAAGGCGCGGAGTACCCGTAGGGCACGAAGTGCCCGAAGGGTAGAAAAAATTAAAGGGGGTTTGTGATCGTGTGTACTTTCCAAAATGCTGTAGTTGCAGAATGGAGCAGGTTCTGAAACCTTGCTATTTTTATCTAAAGAAAACGCCAATGTGCGATAATCTATAAAGTTGTCGAGCTATTTTATACAATAATGGCCTTTGCCACAAGATAAATTTAAGCCAGTGATATAGAATGTAAAAATACCTTTTGCTGCAAGATAAGCTGGCAGTTTTCGTTTTTAGCCCAAAGAGATATTCTATCTTTTGCTTAAAATAAAAACATTCTTTCTCTTGTCTCGCAGTCATTTTGATACAAGGCCTATCGGTATAATTCGTTATCGCCATCATCTCCTCATCGCTTTTCAATAAATTGTTCTTTTGACATATCCTATAGAGAACAGTACCTTTGTAAGGATAAAAAAAGTAACAATTTCCACTATCGGGGCCTACTTTCTTGTTTAGCTTAAAAGTATCTTCCATTTCTTTCCTTCCTTCAAATGGAAACCCCACAATATTAAACGTATACAATTTTAGTCCTACAGCTTTTATCATTTTACACTTCTCAATAAATAAGCTATTACTATATTTTCTGTTTAAGAGTTTATTTCTCAAATCTTCATTTCCACTTTCCAAACCCATATATACGATCGCACATTTACTTTGCTTCAATGTTTCCAAGATATCTAAAGTTATGCATTCCGGTCTTACACATACCCTATATGGTATATTAATTCTTTTGCGATACTCCTCCGCAAAAACCTTAAACCACATTCTGTTAGCGATTAAATTATCATCTTCAAAATCAATAAATTTAGTTTCGGGATAGTATTTAATCATTTTTTCAAGTAACTCTATGCTGTAATTGACAGAAGGTATTCTGAAATATCGATTGGAAGAAGGATAAACACTAGACAGAGCTTTGTTGCAACAGAACGAACAAGTGTTGGGACATCCACGGCTTAAAATCATTAAAAGATGCTGAAAATGCTCAAAAATAAGGATTTTTCTTTTTTCAAAAATACTATAATCTGGAAAAGCTATGGTTGATAAGTCGTCTATAAACTGTGGCACTAAATTTTTCTTTATATTGCCATTTATACGCCAATAAAATCCCGCTGCATCAAATATAGATTGTCCCTTTTCGATATTATTCAGCAGATTACGAAGTGGGATCTCACCCTCACCGATACAGACACCTCTAATAGAACTCTTATGTAAAACCTCTTCGGGATCTAAGGTCGGACCTACGCCGCCGGCTATAGTCAATATCTTAGGATATTTTTCTAATTCTTTTGCATACTTTATCAAGTATTTTAATTGATGTGACGTGCAGGAAAAACCGACTATCGACGGATTTAAAATATTTATTCTATTCCGAAATTCTTCACAGCTTATTTCTTTATCAATATATAAGCAAACCACATTGTAAGAATATTCTTTCAATATAGGAGTAAGGAAAGCAATTCCGTGATTAACAGTACTGCTCCATGTAGATATTCCTAGGTGTACAAAAAGAAAATTTTTATTCATATATCATTTTCTGTATTGTCCACATACCTATAAGATAATTGTAAACTTACAATATAAGCTTATTATTCGCTCTTTTAATATATTATATAAAGTACTAAAAGTATAGAGTAATTTCGGCTTGTTCCATTCTCCGACTACAACATTTTGGAAAAAGCAGACAGTCATAAGCCCAATCCTTCAAAGGATATCCTTAAAAAATTAGAGCTATTTTTCTTCACATCTCTAAACAATTTTTAAAAACGGTCACTATCACAATGGCAGTTAATACCTTGAAAATTAACCTGCTATAGTAATTAATATTTAAGGAAATTTTAGTCTTGTAGAATCTATATATAAGGTCAGCCGAACGTGCGAATGTAGATTCTCACGAAAGATATTATAGCAAAGGTAGCCGGCTTTGTGGAGACGTTAAGTTGAACTTAATAAATGTATTCGAGCGCCTTCAATAATGCGCAGGCGGCATGCTGAAGACTGTCTATCCTGATTGAGCTTGTATAAACGGTCGTACGAATACCGCCCAATGTCAACCTTGCATCCTTAGCCGTAAACATATTATCTTCTGTATACTGACACTGCAGGAGAAACCTGATGGCCATCAATACACTCTTTCGGTAAGCCCTCATTCTCTTTTTATCATTCAACGCTACTGCTACCCTGTATCCCTCTGCAATGCCTTCCGCAAAGACTCCGGCGCTGTAAGAAGCACCTTTTGAGAAAAATGAGCCTATTTTATCTACATACTTCTCATCTATATCTTTTTGATATTTCAATATATAATCGTTCATTTGCAAAACAAAATCAGAATATTTTCTTTCACCTGTAGCAAAGAACACTTTTGTATACGCTTTTGACATCCAAGGAACCATGTTGGCTCTTTTAGGAGAAGAAACAAATAATTCTTTGTAATAATCGAAAACTCGCTCAGCAACCGCCAAATATTTCCGATCATGCGTAGACTCATATAAAGTCATTATCGCTGTTAACGCTTCGCCGGGGTAATAGACCTCTTTACGTTCAAAATTCCTCCGCCGATCTGGCAAATAAACAGGGTAGAGAAACCCTTTCTTTTTATCTTCCATTGCCAAAATGAAATTTATTAGTTTCTGTTTTTTGCCGGCATGGTGCTGTTGGTCATCCATTTCCAGCAAGGACAACAGCATAAATGATGCCATGGCCAAATTGGCATCTTCTCCGACTTGGATATATCCAAAATCCCGCTGCTGATCATACACGTAATATTTGCTTAGAAAATAATTTACACTGCATTTGGCTGCTTCTTTATATTCATCGTTGTTAAAATAATTTCCCATCGAGGCCAGTATCCAGATACTGGCTAAACTACGAATTACCGACGCTGATGAATCCGGGCATTCCTTCTTATTTTTATATACGTTATAGTTATAGGTTATACGTCCATTGTTATCTATATGATTAACCATGTAATTGCCACAAAGCTTAAGGGCTTTAAGCTGTGACTCTCTGGTTACATCCGATTGATATACCAGTCTATTATTTCGAAAAAAATTAACTAAAGATGTATCTTGGGGATTTTCTGCAAATTGAATTGCGGTGTATTTATAAATTTTTGTTTCGGGATCTCGATAGGCCTGATTGCCGATCTTGGCTTTTTTGCCTAATTTCTTGAGCGCTTCTTTCAAGCTATAACCGTGGGAGATCGGAACAGAACTTTTAAAAAAGGCTTTCTTTCCACCCTTCTCTAAACTGAAAGCATGAATACCTACTTCGATTTCTTGTTTAATTTGTTTTATTTTGTGACTCTTCACTGCTATGGGGTCTAATAATAAGGTAATATCAATTATTGTCTTGGATAGCTCTTCTTTTCTTAATGGTCCGCCGAAACGTTCATCGTCAATAGCCCTGTACATAGCTTCTATCGTGTTTTCCAATAGGTTCCCATTTTTTGCACTTTGGCATCCACGAATACCTCCCCCTGCTATCAAGGTAATATACACCCTTGCTGATTGGGAAGAGATACCGGAAGGAACGTTATGAAAATCGTTTATACTCATAAGCTTGGCCTCTTCGGAAAAATGATTTTCCAGCACAGTACGGGCAGCATCGAGTAGATATTTCTTATCTTTGTCTTTCACCTTAATATCTGATGGGTAGCGCCGCAGGCCTTCCTTAATAGCTTTATCGACTTTCCAAGTAGGGAAAATATCATCTCTTAGGTTTGAAGATGATACCATATATAAAATAACTATTACAATTGAGACAAAAAGTAGAACCAAGAGTATTTTTATAATATCTAATTTCCTCATAGCAATAACCTATATCCTCTCATTAAGAATTAAAAAATAGTATCTGTATACTAAAGATTAATCGGCCAGCCGGACGTGCGGATGTAGACCTGCCTGCCGGCAGGCAGGTTTTTCTCATAGCCTTAATTATTTCCAGATGCCGGGAATCTTATGCCTACAAAATTTGCATTGGCCTTCTTGGATATTGTTGCTCAATACTTGAAAATGAATCCGGTGAATCAACCTTTCCCCACAGTTAGGGCAGAAAGTAGAATTTTCCTTATGGCCGGGTACATTACCAATTGTTACGTATTCTAGACCTACCTCTTTAGCGATTTTGTAAGCCTGTTCTAACTTTTTAACCGGGGTAGGAAAGAGATTGGTCAGACGATAAGCCGGAGAAAATCTCGAGAAATGCAAAGGCACCTCCGGACCTAAATTTTCTTTAATCCATACGCACATTCGCCTTATATCCTGAGGGTTATCATTTAAGGTAGGAATAATTAAATTGACTATCTCCAGCCATACTCCTTCTTCTTTAATAATCTTTAAAGTGTGAAGTACCGGCTGTAATTGGGCCGAAGAAACCTTTCGATAAAACTTCTCAGTAAATCCTTTCAAATCAATTGTGACCGCATCAGTATACTTTAGGAGTTCCCTTAAAGGTTTTGGGTTAAGCGAACCGTTGGAATGCCAGAGAATCTTTAAACCCCTGGATTTAGCCAGCTTAGCTATGTCATATACATATTCATAAAAGGAGATAGGGTCATTATAAGTAAAAGAAATAGTGGGGATATCTTTCTCCAAGGCAATTCTTACCACTTCTTCAGGAGATAAATTATAGGCATACCCCAACTCTTCAATTGATTGCTGAGAAAGATGCCAATTTTGACAATGCAGGCAGCGAAAATTGCATCCGGCTGTGCCTAAGCAGAGAATTTTTGTGCCCGGCAGCATATGTAATTGCGGCTCTTTCTCAATCGGGTCTATTTGGACCGCCGAAGGCCGGGAATGAACTACACTATATAAAACTCCATCCCGGTTTTCCCTATTTCTGCAAAAACCTCGTTTGCCTTGCGGGATTACACACCTCCTAAAACAGATGTTACATCCAACTGCATTTTTATCCAGTTTTTCATAAAACATAGCTTCCCTTAAAAGTCTCTTTTCTATTTTCGGTGTAGCCCTGGTTACTGCCACCTCTGGATTCTCTAATCGAGCTTGGAATTTTCTCTGCAAAATCCATACTACCGCTATTAAGCCTAAACAAATTAAGACAATCCCTAGTTTCCTCATCTTTATGAAACGCCACTATTTATGTATATAAGGTCAGCCAAGAGTTCGGATGTAGATTTTCATAATCATATAATTATTTACTATAGAAGCGGACTTTAGCTCTGATATTTTATATTCAGAAGAAAATCAGTCTCACAATGAGATAACCTATTCCTGCGCTTATCGCGCCGAGTAAGATCCCCTTTAGTATTTCTTTGGTATTTTTTTTGAGATAAAACAAGGAAATGATCAAACCGATATAAACCAGCAAAGCAAAAGCAGCGAAGAGCACCCGGCCATAATAAAGCGACGTAAACCCCAGCAGTATGAATCCTACCCCGGCCCGCAAATCCCCTCTAAAAAACACCTTTAAAATAAAAAATAGGGCCGAGCTTATAATAAACTGCATCGGATAATAGGTTGTCGTCACAGAAACCCTTGTGATAGTTAGAATGAGAAAAGGAATACTGCCGAATGCTATCAAATCCCTGGCAAACTCATTAAGCCATCTCTTTTTCATAGACAGGTATTATAGCAGGATTAGTGAAATTTGTGGAGTGGTTTAGTGGAATGGCGGTATTGCAGCGGATGAACGCAAAGCCCCCGGAGAGGACTGCGTTTGCCTCCACCAAAATATATGACTATTTTCCGATATTCGTATAGCTGGCTAAAGTAGGATTGGTTTTGCTCACCTTAAGCATAATGCCCCATACGGCCAGTATAACCGCTGAAATAGTAACCCCTAATAAAAGGTCGCTGGCGATATTCTTAGAAATAAGAAATAACTCTTTGTTCCACCAGTGATCGATTACCCCGAACAAGGCGCCACCATAAAACATCAAGGTAAGCCACCAGGTTTTAACGCTCCTAGACTTCCTCCAGGCTGCATTAGCGATTACAGCCCCCAGTAATGGTGCAGCATAACACATCGGATACCTCCTCTTCTTATTTTACCTAAAACCCAACACCGCTCATTATTAGAAAATATTCTATACGTAAAGTTGCAATAAAGCAAGACTAAAAGGTTTTACAGATTTACGCTTTTAAAAAGGAAAAAAAGATATATAATGGGTTATAAGGGCCTGGGTTAAAGAAAAATACAGAATAATGGCGAAAAATGAATAAAAAACGCATACTCTTAGTCGATGATGACCGTGATTACGTAAGGGTTCTCGGCTTAAACTTAGAGGCACACGAATACCAAGTCAGTGCCGCCTATAGCGGCCGGGAAGCTCTGCAAAAAGCTCAAAAAGAAATACCTCACCTGATTCTGCTTGATATTACACTGCCTGATTTGAATGGCTATGAAGTCTGTCAGCGCCTCCGTCAAGATGATACCACTCATGATATTCCGATTATAATTCTTACGGGAAGAGAAACGCCTCAGGAAAAAATAAAAGGTCTTTATCTCGGAGCTGACGACTTCCTGACCAAACCCTTTGATATCGAGGAATTGCTGGCCCGCATAGAATCCCTGCTGCGGCGCAGTCAAACCTTCGAAGAAAAAGAAATCGATAAACTGCGGGCAATCAACGAAATTAAAGAAATTATCAATAAGGAGACGATCAAGACTAAGTTTCAGCCGATAGTTTCTCTAAAAACGCATAAATTATTAGGGATGGAGGTATTGAGCCGCCCCTCGGGAAAAAGCTATTTTCAAAATCCGGAAAGTTTATTCGACACCGCTTTTCACCTGGGGATGCTTTTTGAATTAGAGATGGCCTGCCATAAAAACGCCTTGAAAAAATTAGGAAGCCGGGTTGAAGAAAGCCTGGCTTTCTTCAATATCAGCCCCTATCTTATCGAGAATGAGAAATTTAAAAAATTCATCTCTTTTTATACCGAGTACACTAAACCGAACAATATCGTTTTAGAGCTTACCGAACGTACGGCGATTAGAGACTTCGCAGCGTTCTTTAATATCCTGAAATCCTTTAAAAAACAAGGCTTTAGGTTTGCCATTGATGATTTAGGCAGCGGGTATGCCAGCCTCAACTCCATCGTAGAGATTAAACCGGATTTCATAAAAATAGATATGCATATTATCCGCAACATTGATACGGATAAAGTCCGGCAAAACCTGCTTAAAGCCATAATTGCATTCTGCAAGAAAAGCGGTTTTTCCTCGATCGCCGAAGGAATCGAAAGTGAAAAAGAGCGAAGGACGCTGGTTAAGTTTGGCGTCGATTACGGTCAAGGCTATCTTTTCGGAAAACCCACCGCTAAAATATAAGCGTTTACCCGAAAAAATTTTTCCCGCAGCGATTATCTCTCCCGGCTAATTTTTTAAAGGCGGGGTGGCGATGGCGGGGGCTTTTTGGGCCAGCACCTTCTTGGAGACATGAATCAGATAAAACGAAGCCGCTATGGCCGCGGCCAGCCCGATAAAAAGCACGATTTTCTCCAATACTAAATAGTGGCCGCTGCCGATTGCCGGCTTGGCCCGGTAGGTATACCGGACTATGTAGCCGAGATAAACATACATGACGGTAGTAGGTAATCTTCCGATAAACGAAGCCAACGCAAAGTGCTTAAATTTCATCCGGGTCAAACCGCAGATATAATTAAGGAGCATGCTGTTTAAAACCGGGACATTTCTTAAAATCATTAACATCTTCCAGCCGTCTCTTTCAATAACCTGATCAATGGCCTTCAAGTTATTGTTTTTTTCGACTTTTTTCAGGATACTTTCCCGAAATAGATAACGGGCAAAAATGAACTTGATCGACGAAGATATCGTGGCCGCTATAGAGGCCAGTACGGTTCCCCCGATTACGCCAAAAAGCGTGCCGGCAAAGATCTTAATGATAATGGACGGAATAACCACTCCCGATATCAGGATATAAACCAGAATGTAGAATACCGGAGCCCAGAAGCCCAATCTTTCTATTGCGGCCAGGACCTGTTCAAGGTCAATATTCTGGCGGAAATATTTAACGACGAAAAAAACCACAGCGGCGACCAGAAGCAATGCTATGATTTTCAGCCGGAAATTACTTTTCCCTTTCATGGGTTTACCGATCCCTCTTTGCTCTCTATTTCGGAAAGCTTTCTTTTGGCGAATTCATAATCAGCAGGCTTATCTACATCAACACCCATTTCAGCGTAGGGCGAAACAAAAAATTTAACCTTGGTTGATAATCTTTTCGATAAAGCTTGCTCAATTCCCGAAATATCTTTATTCTCACAACCAAGATAGCTCAAGACTTTTTTAGGATCTTTGCGATATTGGCGGACTAAGGCTAAATCTTTAAGTGCCCCGAATAACTTCCTGAATTGCTTTACATAATAGATATTTGATCCGGTATAAGTTTTACCGGCAATCTGCATGTAGCTGCGTTTATCGGCAGGGTAGCCGCTGTCAGCGATGGTTTCTTTCTGCACGTAATGTAAACCTAAGCCCGGGTCATGCTCAGCTATGGTCTTTAAGGTAGCTTTGACCATCTCCGGGGTCAAAAAAGCGGCATCGCAAACGGAAATCAAATATCCGTTGTGCCTATTAGCAAACTTGTAAATCACGGCCTTGATGTAAAAAGCAGCGTAGAGTAAATTCCGGACGAATGATCTGCTTTCGTCTAAGCGCTTACGGACATAACGCATGGCTTCGAGCTGGTTTAATTCCCGGGGACCGACTACGATGATATTATCAATATATTCGCTCCGGCGGAAAGCTTCAATGATCCGGGCCAGCATCGGTTTTCCCAGCAGAGGTAAAAAGGCCTTCTTTTTATACCCGTACTGCTTGCACCAAAGCTCATCTTCCCCGCCGGCTAAAATGATGAGGTTATATTTCTTTCTTTTAGGCATGGGTAAACCCCGCTCCCCGTTCTAAAGAACGAGGCTTTACGGGGAGCGGGGTAAAACTACTCTAATTTACTATACAGCCTCCATGGTTGAGGGAGGCTTAGTGGTTATGTTGTAAGTAACGCTCACCACCCCGGGTATCCGGGAAACCAATCTAGCGGCAAGTTTGCTGAGGGTATCATGCGGCAATTTCGTAGGGGTAGCCTGCCGGGCATCAATACTGTCCCAGCAGCGGACTTCGATTTGCAGGCCAAAATCTCTTTGCCCCTCCCGCATCCCGGTAACTCGACCCTGATGCAGAATGGCCATATACTGAAAGGCGCCGCTATCGGCTAATTCCTCCTCCACGATCCGGGTGGCTGCTCTTACCTTTTCAATCCTTTCCGGGGTAGCTTCGCCGATAACCCGGGCCGAAAGCGCCGGCCCGGGAAAAGGCATGCGTTTAAAAACCGACTCGGGTAAACCGAGGGCGGCCGCCACTTTACGCACCCCGTCTTTACGCAGCTGAACCAGCGGCTCGATAATCTTGTAACCAAAGGCATCCTGGGGGTCTATGCCCAGCTGCTCGAAAACATTATGCTGCCGCTTGATTCCGGCTACGGTTTCGTCGATATCGGTCAGGATAGTCCCCTGCAGAAGGTATTTTGCCCCGCTTAATTTTACCAGCTGGCCAAAAACGTCCTTATAAAAAGTCTGGGTAATGGCTTCGCGTTTTTCTTCGGGGTCGGTAATACCCTGCAAAGCCTTCAAAAATTTATCCCGGGCATCAATTATTTCAACCTCTACCCCCATGCTTTTAAACAAGGCCGCGATTTGCTCCGGCTCATCCTGCCGCATTAAGGCGTTATCAATGAAGTATGTTTTTAACTTACGAGCTAAGGCCTTATGTCCCAGCATAGTTACTGCTGAAGAATCTACTCCGCCGGATAAAGCATTGATGGCGATACCATCACCGACTTGATCCCCTATCTCCTTTACTTTTTCGTCGATAAACTCTGTGCAATTTAAATCCGCCGATTTGATCTCTACACCTTCAGCCATAACAGCCCCCTTTCATTTGATTAAACCAGACTTACCACCTCATTTTTTTCCGGTATATGCGCGTTTAACCCTAAGGCCTTTAAGTTAACATCCAGGGCGCCGAGCTGGTCGATGTCGCCGTGGACTAAGAAAATCTGCCTGGGGGCCTTTTTAAAACTCTTTATATAATCCGCCAGACCCTGCTGGTCAGCGTGGGAACTGAAAGCATTAAGCACGGCTACCTCAGCCTGCAGGTCATGGGGGCGGCCAAAGATGCGCACAATCTCATTTCTTTCGACAATCTTCCGGCCTAAGGTATTGGTAGCCATATACCCGATAATAACCACGGTATTTCGGGGATTCTCAATATTGTTCTTTAAGTGGTGCAGGATCCGCCCGTGCTCGCACATACCGGAAGCGGATATTATAATTGCCGGCTGATCGATATCATTCAGCTTTTTAGACTGGCTTACATGCCTTACGTAGGTAATATAATCATACCCGAGAGGGTCGACTTTCTCCAAAAAAGCTTTATGAGTGATTTCATCGAAATACTGGGCGTTAGCCCGGAAAACCTTGGTTAAATTTACGGCCAGGGGCCCGTCAACGTAAATGGGGATTTCGGCGATCATCTTTCTTTTGATCAGCTCGGTTATAAAAAATACAATCAATTGCGTCCTTTCCAGCGCGAACGAGGGGATAATGATTTTCCCTCCCCGGTTTACGGTCCGGTTGATGATATCGGCCAACCTGTTTTCTGCGTCTTTTATGTCTTCATGCTTTCTCCCCCCGTAAGTGCTCTCGATGATCAAGCAATCGACCCCGTCCGGGGCCTCCGGATCCCGTAAAAGAGGCATGTTTTTCCGGCCCAAATCAACGGCATAGGCTATTCTGACCTTCTTCCCGGAATCTTTTAAATCCAGTACCGATACTGCCGAACCCAGGATATGGCCGGCCTCGTAAAAAGTAAGTGTCGCCTCCTTAGAGAGGACAAAAGGCTTACCATAGTCAACGGCCCGGAAATACCTTAAAGAATTTTCGGCTTCTTTTTTAGTATAAAGGGGTTTGCGGGCCGGCAAACCTTTACGCTTGTGAATTTTATTTACGTATTTTACGTCCTCTTCCTGAACATAGCCGCTGTCCGGAAGCATGTAGCGGCAAAGGTCTCTGGTGGCCGGCGTAGAATAAACATGGCGCCGAAATCCTTTTTTAATCAGGGTGGGTATATTCCCGCAGTGGTCGATATGGGCATGGGATAAAACGCAGGCATTCAGCCTCTGGGTATTAAAAGCAAAGTTAGAGTTTACGGCGTAGTATTCGTCCCGGCGGCCCTGAAATAACCCGCAATCAAAAATAAGGCCGAAGCGACCAGTTGAAACCAGATGCATCGATCCGGTAACAGTCTGAGCGCCGCCGCAAAATTTAATGCTTACTGCCATGCCCTACCTTTCGGAAGATTTATCGGCGGCTTCCACGCGATTGCGGCCGGACTCTTTAGCCCGGTACAAGGCCTCATCAGCGGCTTTGATTAAAGTCTGCTTTTCGCCGGCGTGCTGGGGGTAAGTAGCCACGCCCAGGCTTATAGTTACTTTTAGCTTGCCTTGCTTGCTGGGATAATCATGGGCTTCTATTTTTTTACGCAGGTCTTCGGCTACAGCTTTAGCTTCTTTTATATCCGTCTCCGGCAAAATAATGGCGAATTCCTCTCCTCCGTAACGGGCCGGTATATCTACTTCCCGCACATTGAGGCGAAAAATCTTGGCGGTTTCAATAAGCACGATATCCCCCTGTTGATGCCCGTAGGTGTCGTTGAAAGATTTAAAATGGTCAATATCGGACATAATCAACGATAAAGGGTGGGAAAACTGTTCGGCCCGGGCAATTTCTTCATCCATCCTTTGCTGAAAATAGCGGTGTATCCTCAACTGGGTGAGGCCGTCAGTTATGGCCAGATGATACAACCGGGCATTATATATGGTTATCGCAGCCTGGTTGGCCAGGGTGGAAAGTAAATCCACGTCCTCCGATCCGAATTTACCCCCCTGTTTTTTATTGGTCAGGTTGACCACGCCGATGGTCTCTTCGTTGGCAATCAGGGGCATGCAAAGGATCGAATCGACATGGGAAACGGCTGATTTTTTAAACCTTTTATCGTCACGGGCCTCATTTATCAGCAGATGTTTTCTGGTCTCGGCCACCCTTCCGGCGATTCCTTCGCCGACTTTAATCCGCGTACACTCCATCTCGCCCTTATTTATTTTTTCCTCGATATCCGGCGGAACCCCTCTGACCACATGGACTACGAGCTCGCCGCTGCTTTTATCTAAAAGCATCAATGACGCTTTCTGGGCATCGACCGCATCCCGGGCTTTATCCAGGATAAACAGAAGGATTTTTTTAAGGTCGTTGGCAAAGTTTAAAGCCTTGCTCACGCTGTAAAGAATAGAAAGATTGTTCATCTTCTTGGCTAATTCCTTAGAAGCTATCTCTTTCTGCTCGTCTAAAATGGCACTCTCTAAGGCTACTGCGGCCTGGTTGCCCAGCTGCAGGATAAAACTGAGCTCGGTCTCCTGGTACAGGCTTCCGTCTTTCTTCTTGCCCAGAGTAAGCACCCCCACCAAGATATTCTTTACAATCAAAGGCACCCATACCTGTGAGTTCAAGCGATCCAGGCGCCATTTTTTGATAATCGGCTCAAAGCGGTAATTTCCCAAAGAATCCACTATCGGAAAGGGTTCTCCGCTGTTTAATATCTGCCAGAAAAGGCCCTCTGCTTTCTTGAATTTGATCTCCCCCACGGTTTTGGGGTCCAGGCCGATAGCTTTTACGCATTTAAAGAATTCGTCCTTCTCGTCATACAAAAAGAGGGTGCAATTAACGGCCTCGGAAGCTTCCCAGACGCTGGAAAGGAATACATAGCTTAAATCCTCGATTTTCTGGATAGAAAGTAAAGATTTGCCCATCTGGGAAAGGGTGAAGAAATCAAAAACCTGTTTCTCTAGCTTGGCAATTTCTTCGGGCTTAAACTTAGGGGTGGCAGCGGCCATATCAATCTAATTTTAATCAACACTTTAAGCTTGTCAAGAAAATTTAGCTGAATCCTACAGCTCTTTAAGCAGCTTTTTTATTCTGGCAATTAACTCCTCCGGCTCGTAAGGCTTCATAATCAAATCATCTGCGCCTACGTGCTTAGCCTGCTCCGCTACATATTCTACACCGGAGGCAGTAATAAAAAGAATGGGGATATCTTTGGTCCGGGGGTCCTCTTTGAGTTTCCGGCAGACTGCAAATCCGTCCATGTCGGGCATGAAGATATCCAGTAAAATCAAGTCCGGCTTCTCCGCGAAAGCCCTTTTTAGCCCTAAATCGGCTCCGTCGGCAACTGAAACTTCATAACCTCTCGACAGCAAGCGTTCCTTAACCATCTCCAGAAGGCCCAACTCATCTTCAATGTACAATATTCTCTTCATCACACCCTCCCTTTTCGTCATTTTTCCTGGTATAGGTGCACGTCTCTTTGGGGAAAAGGTATGGTAATACCTGCCTTCTCCAGCTCCAGTTTCCCTTTCTCGATAAGCTCAAAATAGATATCCCAGTAATCCTTAGACTTTATCCAGGGCCGGCAGATAAGGTTAACGCTGCTATCGGCCAGCTCGGAAACAACAACTGTCGGCCGGGGATCTTTCAATACCCCGGGGTGAGAGCTTACCGCTCTCTCCAGGGCTTCCCGGGCGGTCTTTATATTATCGCCATAGGAGATCCCGAATACGAGATCGATACGGCGCTTCTTGTTACCGGTAAAATTAATAATATTATCCCCGGTAACTTTGGCATTAGGGACAATCACCTTTTGATTATCCAAAGTATTTAAAACAGTGTTAAATATCTGCAGCTCCTCTACGAATCCGGCCACACCGCTGGCTTCAATAAAGTCACCGACCTTAAACGGCTTAAAAACAATCAGGACGATTCCGGCCGCAAAATTAGCCAATGATCCCTGGAGAGCTAACCCTACGGCCAACCCGGCCGCACCGATCATGGCAATCAGGGAGGTAGTCTGCACCCCCAGCTTATTAAGAGCGGCAACAATTACAAAAAGCAAAATTCCGAAATATATTATATGCTTTACAAAAGAAGCGATGGTCTTTTCCACCTTGGTTTTAAGCATGAGTTTCTCGATCAACTTTGATGCTAATCCGGCCGCAAAACGGCCGGCGATGAAAATAATGACTGCCGCCAGAATATTCATGCCGTAAGTAAGCAAGTATTCGTAGAACTTGGATACGATATTCTCCATGGAAACCTCCTATGATAATTGTAAATAACTAATCTACTCTCAAAATACCAAACCGTTTAT
>CAYQUQ010000038.1:0-14927 GCA_964420965.1 uncultured Planctomycetia bacterium
TTTTCCCTTTAAAAAAATCGAAAATATAGCCGCCGTTTCTCCTCCATCCCGCTCCGCTTACTGATTTATACCCTAAATCCTTTAACACCCTGATCAAATAGCCATATTCTGCCTCTTGGGGAATGATGAAATCTATATCTTTTGTGGAATCCTTTACTCCTAGTAAGGTTAAAGCTGTACCTCCGCAGCCGATTAGATGGACTTTTTTATTCAAAAACCCATCCCAAGCGCTGACTATATTCAACAATCCTTTCTGATCCAATCTATATTGCATGTTTTTGTACAATTATTTGTATTCTATGATACACCTCTCTGTATAAATATATACAACATTATTCGCCATTTGTCAAGGGGAATAATGAATTTTTCACGAGGTTAACTGGGGGCTTAAAAAGTAAACACGATTTCAAACACCTTGTCCCTCTGCTCAACGTCGGCGGGAAAGGGTGTAAACGGCGCGGCACTCCTGATTATTTCTTTGGCGATATTTTCCAGGCCGGAATTTTTATCGGCCGAAATCACCACCGGATCTCCGAGGAGTGTCCCTTTACGGGAAACCACAAACATCAATTTGATTTTTCCTTTCTTGCCTTTAGTCTTCTTAAGGGCGGTAAATAAAGCCGTGGTATGCCTTATTTTTTGGTTAATTGTGGATTGATAATCATCGTCTTCGAATTCTACCGGCCCCAGATTAATTTCCTTGCGCACTCCGTCCCGGGGGAATTCCTGTAAGGCCTTGCTTTCCCACATCACTTCTTCGGCGCTGGCTTCGACTTCGGATTCAAGGGAACGGTCACCGGCCACTATTCGGGGAGTGAGCACGATAACCAGCTCGTCTTTCTCCCACTCGTCCTTGTTGCCCCGGAAGAAAAATCCTAAAACGGGGAGCCGGCCCAGAACCGGAACCTGCCGGGTCTCTTTCTCGTGGGTAACCTTCCTTAAGCCACCGATAAGAATACTCACCCCGTCCTTTACGAGCACCGTGGTCTCGGCCTGGGAAGTGGTTACGATCGGCACGTCGGTCTTCTGGCCTTCGACGGTAATCTCATCGGTAGCGTAAGAACTGATTTCCGGCCGAATCTTAAGGGTAACATAATTTTCTTTGTTGATGGTCGGGGTAACATAGAGCTTAACCCCGGTATCCACAAAATTTACGGTCTGAGCGGTAATGGGATTATCCCCGGTGGCGGTAGTAGTCGAAGTTATATAAGCGTCTTTCTTTCCGACCAGAATCTTGGCCTCCTCATTATTCAAAACTAAAATCCGGGGGCTGGAAAGAATTTTGGTCTCACCGAATATTTCCAGAAAATCCATGATGCCGGTGTAGTCGCCTTTCCCCGCCGGGTCGGCTATGCCGATAGTCCCGAAGGAAATCTTATCGGTAACATCCACGGGAATAGGAAAATTAAACGCGCCCTGAACCCGGAAGTACTTATCGATCCAGTAATCCCAGTCGATCCCGGAGTGAAACTTCTTAGAAGGGGTTATCTCCACGATCTTAGCGTCGATCAAAACCTGCAGGGGTCTCTCATCAAACTCGACGATCACTTCCCGGATCCGGTTGATATTGCTTTTCAAATCCGTAACCACGATTTTATTGGTGCGCTCGTCAACCTGGATCACGCCCACGCCCTTAGTGAGTATTTCCTGAAGTTTAACGCTTAAATCTTCGGCCCGGGCATAACCTAACTCAAAAACTACCCTTTCCGTAGGCTTATCGATTTTTTTGACCAGCTCAGCGGCCTGGGCCACGGCCTTAGGCGTATCCATGATGATCAGGGTGCCCGAGGTCTCATCGGCAATGATCCTCCCGATCTTGGTCTTTATCTGGCTCAAAACCTTCTCGGCCTCGGAAACTTTAGCGTATTTAAGCTGGATTACCTTGGTTTCTTTTTTATCACCGTACCTTTCTCCGTAAAGAAGTTCATAGTCTCTCTGGGACATAACATAGGTAATATCGCCTTTTTTCTCGCTGGCTAAGTCATTCGCGGCCAGGATGATTTCAAAAGCGTCGGCGACAGCCACATCTTTTAAAAACATGGTTACCCGACCCCGGACATTGCTGCCGATGACCAGGTTCATGTTACCTTTGGCGGCCAACGTCTTTAAGGCTTCCACCACATCCATCCCCTTTAGATCCAGAGATATCTTAGTCTGGGCCAAGCCGGAGAAGGAAATCAAAACAGCTAAACCCACCAGAATCACCAACCTTGCGCATCTTTTCTTCATTTATCAATCACCTCACATACATATATTTTTCGAAATTAACTTAAGCTTAGAGAACGAGTTCGATTTGTTTTCCTTTATAACTTAAGACTACTTTTCCCGCGCCGACCTCCTCCACGGTAACTCCGCTGAAAGACTGGCCCGGGTATACATAATACGTCTTCTGGGTCTCCTTGTCCTCGATGACGGCCTGCGGTTTAGCGCCGGCTATAATTCCCACCAGGCTGAATTTCCGGGCTACATCCATATCCGCGGCTGCAACCTTTGTTTGCGCCTTAACCGGCGGAGATTTAAATAAATCTTTGCTTCGGATTTCTTTCAGGTAAGCCGAAAACTCCGGGAATTCGGATTTAATATCTTTCGCCGGCCCTGTTTCTGCGGGCATTGTCCGGACGGACATCTCGGAAATAAAAAAATCGGGCTTATCTTCCCGGGGGTAAACGAAACTGTAGATAAGGTATCCTGATAAACCTAAAAAAACCAAAAGCAGTAGCCGGTTAACTGTTTTTAAAAAAGCGGGAGTAACTATGCGGCTTCCCCTGGAAAAAAAGGCTGTTATGCCGGCCAGAAATGATTTTCGCCCGGGATAGCCATCCCCACCGGGCCGCTTTTTCCTTTTGGGCTTATTCTTAATCAGATTGAGCAAGCGCGTTTCCGGCGATTCCATAAATTTAAATATTTTCCCGTTTAATGACCTCGGACATTATTTTTTTGTCTACGGCGCTCTCCTGCCGGATGATCAACTCTTCCAGGGCGTTGTGGCAGAGAATGGAAATCTTACGGGGATACCCCTGGCTGTATTCAAATATAAGCCGGGTGCTTTCCGGGCTAAACAGTTCCCGGTCCGCAGAAAGGCCGGCGGCTTTAAGCCGATAATGTATCATTTCCCGGGTTTCTTTTTCATCGAGAGGGTTGATGATATACTTTAAGGCCACCCGGTCATAAAAATTCTTAATCTTTTTCACCCGGGGCAGAAGCTCCATCTGGCTCATGATCGCCAGCTGCAGGAGCTTGTACTCATTGGTCTCGTAGTTAAGGAGCGTTCTTAATACCTCCAGGAAATTGGCGCTTAATTTCTGTCCCTCGTCGATAAGTAAAACGATGGTTTTGTTTTCCTCTACACCCTTGCCAAAGAGATACTTCTCGATCTCTTCCTTGTAATCATGGGTGGTCCGGGCATTGGGTACTATTTTAAACATCTTCACCAGCGATTCTAAAAACTGAAATTCGGAATTGTAGTCCGGGTCGAGGATCATGTGAAATATGAAACTGTCATCGCCGGAAAATTCCTGGAGTAAAGCCCGCAAAAGAGTGGTCTTTCCGGTTCCGATATCCCCGAGAATAAGGCTTAAACCCCGCTTGAGCCGGATGGCAATCTCCAAACGGTTGAGCACGGCGCTGTGGGTTGAGGAGCGGTAAAGAAAAGCCGGGTCCGGGCTGGTGGAAAAAGGCTCTTTGGTTAAACCGAGATCCTGATAATAGCTCATTCTGCGATCAAACTCTTAATTTTATTCAGGGAAAGTTTATCTTTCCGGTGGCTGCGAATTTGGGCCAGTCTCTCCAGGGTAGTATCGTTAAAATAGCGGAAATTGGTGGAGGGGCTTCTCCCGATTTCCTGTATTAATCCCAATTTTAAATAATATTTGACGGTATAAACCGATAGGCCGGAAAGGCGGGCGATATCCTTAAGTAAATAGATATTCATACCACGGATTCTGCTTTATTGTTACTCTCTACTTAGATAGTAAGTTATTACTATCTACATAGAGAATTATATATAAACCCCCCTTCTTTGTCAAGTATTTTATCCAGGGGGGTAACTATGAACCAGGGCGGGTAAAAACTATTTTTTTGACCCGGAATACACCTTTGAGCGTACCCGGGGAGCCGGTCTTAGGGGATACGATGAATTGTTTCACCCGTAAAGGCGGCCGGGAACGTTCCATCTCGTACAAAAAGCGGGAAAAATCGCTGATCCGGCCCTCGGCAGTGATATCGAATACGGCTATTCTGTAATTGTCCCGGTCCCGGGCCGCAAACGGTTTGATGTTTACTATCCGGCAGGAACTTTTCCGGGAAATCTCTTCGATTTTCCCCAGGGTTCCGGCCAGCTCCTCCTCGCCTCTATCCACCGCCATGAAATCCCGGCATTGAACGTATTCTTCCTGCAAACTGTCCTGCATTTTAATCAACCGGCTGTTGCGCATCAAGAGAACGGTATTGACTTCTATCTGCTCATTGATATTTTTCCAGCGGCCGGCCAGCGGCTCGATGAGCAGGCCGTAAACAGAAGCGAACACTCCCAGGATCGCAGTGATCGCGGCCAACTTCTTTTCCCTTCCGGACAAACGGCGCATATTATTTAATTTCCGACAAAAGGCAGCTGATCTGAAAATCGGTAAAATTCCTGCCGCCGGCACTCCTTTTGGTAGTATATTTTATCTCTACGTTTTCCAGATATTCAGAGCCCTCCAGCCGGGATACAAAACCGACAATCACATCCAGCGCGGGGGCATCTCCCCTTAAAATCAAAGACTGTTTATCCCGGTAATCCAGCAAATTGAGCTTAAGCCCGGCCGGGGCTATACGATAGACCTCGGTAAGCACTTCCACAGCCAAAGGCTTCTTATCTAATTCTCTTTTTATTATTCGAACCGACTCACGCATCCTTTTTGCCTCGGCGGCCAGAGGCCGGATCTGCTCGATCCTGGCTTTAAGGCGTGTAAGCTCGGCCGATCTATCCAACCAATTTTTGGCCATCAATCCGGCCACGGCCAGAATAATGCCGGTTAAAAGAACAGCTGTTTTGATAAATGTCTTCCTTAAAATTTGAACCCGGTTATCTTCGGCCAATTTCCGGGGCAGAAAATTTATTCCCGATCTTTCGCCCTTTAAGGCCAGCCCGATGAGTCCGACAAACGACACCGCGCTTAAATCAACTGCAGTCCGCTTATCAAAAACTCTATTCTGGCCCTGGGGTATCACCTCCGCAGATGCATCCGAGCTCTCCTTTAAAAAAGGAAGTAATATATCGATTTTACTCCCGGCGCCGGAAATAATTATCTTATCCACCCGGCCGCCAATCTTGCCGTAAGTGGCAATCGATTTGCTGATCTCGTCAGCGGCCATCCGGCACTGCTTAGCAGACGTGGTATCATAAACATAAGCGCGGGCGAACTTAAGCTTATCACTCTCGACTATATCGATGTCGATGTATTCCGCACCAATATTTACCAGAGCCGTGGCTGCTTTTAAATCCTGTTTAGCTTCCTCTTTAATTAAAAAGCACCAGGCCAAAAGGGCTTCCGAACTTAAGGTTACTTTCACCGGCCGAATGCCGGCTTTTTTTAAAATATCGATAAAGCGGTTTATGATCTCACACTGCACTATGGCCAACAATACATCGGAATAGCCGTCTTCCCGTTTTTCGATTATGCTGTGTTCGATAGCGATTTCCTCTCCCCGGTAAGGTATATGTTTTAAAGCTTCAATATCAACCATACTTTTAATTTCGCGCTCATCAGTCGAGGGCAGGTTTAAAAAACGGGCCATAACCAAGTGGCGGGAAATATTCAGCGTAACTTTCTTCCGGGGCAGGTTGTATTCCTTAAAAGTTTGATCTATCTGCCGGGCGATACTTTCCGACCCGGCGTCGGAAAAATCTTTTTTGATCAGCGTAAACACCGGCCGGCGCCGGGCGGACTTTAAACCGGCTATTTTAAAAAAATTGCCGTGAAATTCCAGAAAAATTTCCCTGGTCGCAAATCTACTCTTCATGATAATAAACTATTTCTATCCCCTCCGGGCCGGGATTCCGCTTTAAAACGCAATCCAAAGCCTTAAAGGCCTTATTGAATGTCCCCTCGGATACGACCCGGTAGTTATCAGACTTAAAAATAAAGTAGGTCCGCAGTGTATTCAAACGGCTGGCCTCGGCGCTATTCTCGGCCAAAACCTTCACGTCTTCAATACTGGTAAAATAAGCATCGTCGGGCGTAAATTCCTCGCGGTCGTCTCCCTTGCGAAAATCGACTATCCGCTCCACCAAAGCGGTGTACGACCCGGAATCATCGTTGATGACGGCATTGAGCACTTTCTTGGCAGCGGTATTTATATTTACCCGGCCGGCACCGTATACGGTTAAATAGCCTTTAATTTCTGCGAACAACCCCGCGGTAACCCCTTTTACCAAAAGGAGCTCCTCTAAAAATTCAAAATCCGCATTACGGCACTCGTAAGGATTATCCAGAAATTCGTAATCGCCGCTTTCAGCCCCTCCGGGTAAAGAAAGAGCAGTATCGGCATCCTGCCAGTCGATTATGGCATTGACCACCTCTTCGGTAAGTTCCGGAGAAAGCCGGGCCAGCACCTGCTTAAATTCATTGCGGTCGCCGGTTCCGAATTTACTAAAATTGATATTTATCTTTCTTTCTTCATCGACTATACCGTACTGAAAACTGGAGCCTTCGAAATCATCACCTCTCTGGTAATGTACGGAAAAGTTTCCCGGACCCAGTTCTTCTTTAAAGATGTCCCGAGGCTCTTTGCCTTCTAAGGATATCCCGCACTCATAGAGGCGGTCATACTCTGGAGTTTTCTGCCCTAAATGCTCTTTGACTTTAACTATCCCGGCTTTGGCCAGGTACCGGGCGCGCAAACGATCCAGGTTGTAGCCGCTTAAACGCATTTCGATCAGACTCCGGAAGCCAAACCCCAGGGCCAGTAAAGAAAGGATAGCCATGATCCACATCGAAACAATTAATATCGAAGCTCTATGTTTTTTTTGTTTCATTTTTATCCGCTAATCCGGCTGCCCAGTTTGCCTAAAGTGATCAAAACGGTTTTAGTGAAAACTTCCGGGTGGCTTTCGCCCTCACTTTTAAAGGTAAGTGTAATCCGGACTCCCCGGGGAAGCTTAAAATCGTCATCTTTAAAATCCCACTCACCGAGCCATTCCGGCTGATCGGCGAAGCCTTCGCTTTGGTAAGCGTAAGCAAAGGAAACCGAATCCACATTCTCCAGTAAAATTTGCTCCTCGGCCTTTTCGGCTTTAAAGGCGGCCCGGCGGGAGGCGTATTTGCGAACCAGTTTATCCCGATCTAAAACATAGCTGATCCGGGCGAACTCCCTATTCAGGCGGCCATCCTGAGATTCGCCGACGAGGGCCGAAAAAGAGATACTATCATCACCCCATTGACAATCAACGTAAGGGCGGAAATCAACGCTATTAGCTAAATCCCGGGAAAGGGTATCAAAAAAGAGGCGCAGCTTTTGATTGTCGGCAATCACCGTATTTCCCTGGGTATACATCTTAAGCCCGGTCCTTAAAGTATGATAAATACTGACGGCGATGATGGAAAACAGGGTCAGGGCGACCATTAATTCGACAAAAGTAAAAGTTTTAGTCCTCTTGCTCATTCTTCCTCGCCGAGATAGGTTAAAACGGAATATTTCGGGGCCCGGGCATCGCCGCGATCAAACACTTCCAGACTAACCTGGTTAAGCCCGGGGGTCTGCGCCGCCCGGACATCTAAATTCCAGCTGTAATCCGGCATTTCGAAATCACCGCTATCGGTCCCGGCCGCTATCGTTTCCCGGCTCTCAAACTCCCATAATTTTTCTTCCAGTAAAAGGGAGGCTTTGACCACATCTACGGACCTGCGCAGAGCATCCCGGGATACGGCGTAAGCGCGGATTATAAACAGCAGGCTTACCGTAAGCAGGGCCATACTCACCATCACTTCAAAAAGCAAAAATCCTTTCTTAACTGTTGACATCTAAAATCTCCACCCGGCTGCCGAAGCCCTTAACCCGTAAAATCCGGCCTTCCCAGTCCCGGTCAACTATTTTTATCTCGGCCGTATCCGAGCGGCCGTCGGGGTAAAAAGAAATCCCTTCACCGGCCGAGAAGTGCAGACCCCGGGGAAGGCGGAAAGTTTTTCCGTATTTACCGCCAAAGCGCCGGCATGCCGGCAGGCCGAAGGCAGCGCACCGGCTGAGCCAGAATTTTCCTTCCGCGAGATTGAAATTTAATTTGTAACTCACCCGTTCCAGAATTGCCATTTCCTGGGCATAATTAACTATTTTGGCCAGGTTAAAAGCGGTATCTTTAAGCTTAAGCTCGGAAAAGGTGCTTCTGAACAAGGGTACGGAAAATCCGGCAAGAATGGCTATGAGCAGGATTACAAACACTAATTCAACGAGGGTAAACCCGACTCTATTCTCCGGAACTCTCTTCCCAGTTAACAACGTCATCGCCTCCGCCCTCTGCGCCATCCCGGCCGTAGGAAAATAAATCGTAATCCATATTGTGGCTGCTCGGGCATCGATATTGATAGGGATTGCCCCAGGGATCCTTAGGTCTCTTTTTTAAATAGGGTCCTTTCCAGTCATTGGCGCTGGCCGGTTTAGTCAAAAGCGCGCCTAACCCTTCTTCACTGGTGGGGTAAGCGCCGTTATTGAATTCATACATATCCAGGGCGCCCCCGATATTGACTTCGATATCGGCCTGGGCCCGGGCAATCCGGGCTTCTTCGGTCTTTCCGGCTAAGCGGGGCATAACCATAGCCACCAAAATACCGATTATGATCACGACCAGCATCAACTCCACCAGCGTAAACCCTCTTTTCTCTCGGTATGAATCCATAATATCCCTGCCTCCTTTTAGCGGGCTAAAAAGTTTATCTCGAATATGGGAAGCAACATGGCAATTACGATAAAGCCGACGATCAACCCTAATCCTAAAATCAAGGCCGGCTCCAGAAGAGACATCATAATCTTTATGGCCGCATCGGTTTCTCTTTCGTAACTTTCGGCTATTTTGAACAGAGATTTTTCCACCTGGCCGCCCTCTTCCCCCACGGCTACCATGTTGACTACAAAATCGGGGATAACGGCGCTGCGCGACAGGCTTTCGGCCAGGCTTAAACCCTCCCGGACGTAAGCGGATATCCGGCTAATATCTTCCCGGATGACCGAATTATTCACGGTCCGCGAGACGACCCGCAACGATTCCAGTATCGGCACCCCGTTATTTAAAAGCGTTCCCAGGGTCCGGGAAAACCGGGCCAGCTCAACTTTCTTAATCAGGTTTCCCCAAAGGCGCGCATTGAGCTTGAACTTATCGATAGCAAAACGCCCCTTGCGGGTGCGGTAAATCCGGGTAAAAATAAAAGCCGCTCCCAGAAGAGATCCGATAATCACCCACCAGTAATTTTTTATTATATCGCTTAAGCCGATTAAAATCAAAGTCGGCAGAGGCAGGTTCTGGCCTAAATCCGAAAACATGGCCCCTATTTTGGGAATAACATAGGTTAATAAAACTACGATGGTGATTCCTCCGATGACGGCCATTAAGGCCGGATAAGCTAAAGCCGAGCGGACTTTGGTCTGGATTTCAAACTGCTGTTCGTTAAAATCAGCCAGGCGCCGCAATATATTTTCCAGAGCCCCGCCGGTCTCGCCCGAATGCACCATGCTCACGAAAAGATTAGAAAAGATGTCTGGATGCCGGGCTAAAGCTGCGGATAAGGAATTTCCGTCAATGCAGTAATCCCGGATGTCAGCGATCACCTCTTTTAACCGCCTGTTTTCGGTCTGCTTTTGCAATACCCCCAAAGCTCTTACAATGGTCAGCCCGCCCTCTAAAAGGTCTGAAAGCTGTCGGGTAAAATTGGTGATACATTTAAGGCTTACTCTCTTTCTTAAACCACCACTCTCCTTGTAGGTATCCCGGGATTTTAAGTATTCGTCGATAGACAATAAATAATATCCCATATTGGAGATTCTCTGCACAGCCGATGTTTTATTATCGGCGATTATGGTATCCTCGATTACATCCACAGGGTTTCTTTTAGCTTTGTAGATAAATTTGGGCATATTTTTATTTTGGGGGCTCTTCCTGCTGGGTAACCCGGATGACCTCAGCGGGAGTGGTAATTCCCTTGATCACTTTCTCCCAGCCGTCCCGGCGCAAAGTATGCATCCCCAGCGAAAGGGCTTGTCTTTTGATCTGCTCGGCGGAGGCTCTTTGCAGTATCAATTCTCTTATCGATTCAGTAACTGTTAAAATCTCATAAATCGCGGTGCGGCCTTTATAGCCGGTATGCTTACAGGAGTCACAACCTTTTCCTTTAAAAATTTTAGCTTGTGGAGTGCCTTGGCCGTCTGCCCCGTTAGAAACTCCATTTCTAACGGGGTGAACCCCCAACTCCCGTAACATCTCCTCTTCCGGTTCGGCTTCGACTTTACAATTGGGGCAAATCACCCGGACCAGCCTCTGGGCCACGAAAGCATTTACCGAGGAAGCGACCAGAAAAGGCTCCACCCCCATATCGATCAGCCGGGTAATACCTCCGGCCGCGTCGTTGGTGTGCAGGGTGGAAAAAACCAGATGTCCGGTTAAAGCCACCCGGATGGTTATCTCGGCAGTCTCGTAATCGCGAACTTCGCCGACCATCATAATATCGGGATCATGGCGCAGCATGGTCCGTAAACCCTGGGAGAAGGTCAGCCCGATTTTAGGATGGACCTGGACCTGGGTAATACCTTTAAGCTGGTACTCAATCGGATCTTCGATGGTTAAAATCTTCTTCTCCCGGTCGTTGATTTTGCTTAAGGCCGCATAAAGGGTGGTGGTCTTTCCCGAACCGGTCGGGCCGGTGACAAAGATTATCCCGTGGGGTTTACGGATCAAAGTTTCAAAAATATCCCGATCTTGAGCCAGCAGGCCTAAATTCTCCAGGCCGTAGAAGATATTAGTGGAAAGAAGCCGGATCACTACCGATTCCCCGAAAGGCGTAGGCAGTATGGAGACTCTTAAATCGACCTCAGCATCAGAAATTCTAATTTTTATCCTTCCATCCTGGGGGAGCCTTCTTTCGGCGATATTTAAGTTAGCCATTATTTTGATCCGGGAAATGATCGCCGATTGAAAACTCTTGATATTGGGCGGCAGCTTGGTATCATACAAAACCCCGTCGATCCGGTAGCGGATTTTTAAATCATCCTCATAGGGTTCGATATGAATATCCGTAGCCCGGTCTTTATAGGCCTCCAGAAATATCTGGTTTACAAACTTGATAATCGAAGCATCATCCGCCGACTTAATGATATCTTCGGTGACCTGGGCCTGGATGCTGATTGTCTCTTTGTCTAAGCCGCCGGGGACGATCTTTTCGATAGTCTCGGCCCCGACCCCGTAATACTTTCTGATCGCCGCGATGATATCGTCTTCGCTGGAGAGAACCATCTTGATATCTTTCTTCAACAGAAGTTTTAAGTCGTCTAAGGTATTTATATCCAGGGGATTAGCGGTAGCCACCGTTACAATGCCGTTCTCGGACTCAATAGGGATGAACTTGTAGTGGGTGGCGAATTTGGCCGGGATTTTTTCGATTATCGCGGGGGATATCTTGATATCTCGCAGCTTCACATAGGGGGTCCGGAATTGATCGGACAAGGCCTGGTAGAGCTTATCCTCCTCAATGCAGCCCAATTTAACTAAAATCGCGCCTAAGGGTAAGCCTGATTTTTCCTGCTCCAGGAGGCCCTTTTCCAGATCCTCGATCGTAATCAGGTCGCGCTTGACCAGTAATTGTCCAATAAGCCCCGGATTGTTCATAGCCACGGTATTAAAAAATACCATATTTATACCGCAAAATCAAGGCTGATTTATGTAACTGATTGATATGAGAACAGTAATGGAAGAATGCCGTAAGCAGGGATTATGTCTTTTTACTTTAATTAGCCCTAAATAATATAAATGTATACTGTCGGCCCCTGTAATTATAAGCGCCCGGATCTCCGTTGGTCGAAAATATTAAATTCTCGGCATCTACGGTAATATTCCTGTAATTCTGATTTTGATTTCCGGTAAAATTAGCCATACCAGAGCCCCACATTGCATGCGTTTCATCAGTAGAATTGCATATAATAATACCAAAGGACGGTAAAGCTCCTAAGCCATGTGATACATTTTGTGCGCCACCGGTTCCGGTATAACTACCTACCCTGATCAAAGACCCACTTATTCCAGTACCCCCTTGAGTCGTGGGTAGAATACCTGTATCAATATTTTCAGCATTTGTATAATATGAAGAATCCCGACCTTCTAATTTCGCGGAATCCTCTGCTCTAAAAGCATACCCCGCCGAGGCAATTTGCTGCCGGGGGGTCATCTCGGCATCACTGCCTACCTTAATCGCTAACCAGTAGGGTCTATCGAAAGCAAGATCCAAATTGGTTACTCCTCCCAGAAGGCAGGAAAAAATTCCCTTCTGAACCAAAATACTCTGGGTCTCCTCCCAGAGAAGATTACCTCCGGCATCGGCATCATATATCCTGAGAGTTATAGAATAGTTGCCGTCAGCAACCGGGTTACCGCTGGTATCGGTGAGTTTTCCCTGGTAGTTGATCAGGCGGGGAACCTGGGCGTAGGAATAAGGGAGAAGCAAGAAGCAAAGAAGTAAAAAAGTAAAAAAAAATATTTTTTTCATCTCGATTTACCTCCATCTACTTGCTTAAATAATATTTTGTCGCCCTCGCTTTACCCTCTTTTTTTATGATCTTTCCATCTATAAGAGGGGTAATGAGTTGATTGACTCTGGCTCTATTAATTCTTAACAACCTACACAAGTCTATTGACCCCAATGAACCGTGCATACACAGTAAATTAATCAGCTCTTCTTGCTTTGGCGTAATTGTAATCGTTTCTTGGCTGGAATAAGACAGTTTATTCATGCGTGAATACGTCTTCTTTAATGTCTCTTTTATTCCTTCGGCAACATATTCAATCCAATAGGTAAAATCATAATCAAGCTCTCTCGCCTGTTGAATTTTAGAATAATATTTCTTTCGGTCTTGTGCGTAAAAATCATCTAACGAAAGAATATGGTGAGGATCGAAATTTTTCTGATAAAGTATCCATTGCGCGGCAGCCCGGGACACTCTGCCATTCCCATCTGAAAAAGGATGAATAGTAACAAATTGATGATGAAATATAGCGCTAAGAATAATGGGATGTATTTTTAGAGATTTATTAATCCAATCTAAAAGCTCGGAAATCAGCTTTGGACATTCGCTTGGCTTGGGGGGAGTAAAAATAACTACCTTCTTTTCATTAATTACAAAATTTTGTTTCTTTTTGAACTTTCCAGTTTTTTCATCGGGGAGTAACCCTTTTACTATAAGCCTGTGTAGATGTAATAAATTGACTTTGCTTATTTTTCTTTCCGGATTGTTTATTATCCAGCGTAACGCTGCAAGATAGTTAAGAACCTCCTTTTTTTGCTTAAAATCGGCAGTAATATCCTCATTGCGGTTCAAAGCGGAAACCTGAGCTAGCGAAAGCGAATTTCCCTCTATAGAGGTTGACGAGTGCGTATTCCGTTCTAACGCTTCACTTTGCAGTCGCGCTATTAAAGAAAATCTTATTTTTTTAGATTCGATTTTTGACGAAATTGCGGCGATCTCCGCTATAAGCTCCAGCAAATATTCCGTTATTCTATAATCCGGCTTAAACATGTGTATATAATATCATATTGTATAGGTATTGTCTAGTATATTGTATAGAATAAAAGAAAAACACACGGACCCCTTTCCATGGGCGAGAAGTTGGTTTTGCCCCTCTACTTCTAATTTGAGACTTGACCAGTTTCCCAATGACCAGTTTCCCAAAACCGGCTCCTGTCAAAAAAGTTATTGGAACTCGAAGTACACGTTACGGAATTGATACCAGTCCTCCTCGTTACCCGAGGTATCGGTCAATTGAATCCGCACCGTGTCGTTCCCGCCATACTGTAAATGCTGTCCGACGTCATAGGTATTGTCGCGCGTAACCCAGCCGGTCTGGTGGGTGATCAAAGACTCGACCACATTTCCGTTAACGAGCACCTGAATATTGTGGGAATAGTAATCGTGGGCAAAATTTCCTGAGGACCATTCGTAATTTACCCGCAGGCGGTTCATGATCGCCGGTACATCGAGATTGGACCAGGTAAAATGGATGCGCGTGCCCAGGTTGCAGGGGCCGGAGCCGCCGGAACAGGTATATCTTTTTTCGTCCGGGTAACTTATACTTAAAGCGGCCGTAGCCAGCACCCGCCAGCGGCTGCCTTCGTAAAAGTAAAGTTTCTTATCGGTGGTACTGTAAAAAATAGTCCCTTCCTGAGGATTAGCGGGCAAGGTAGAACGGGGATTAAGCCGCAATGTGCCCTCGCCGGCGATTTCTAACTGGGCCCGGGGGTCGAGCGTGCCGAAACCGACATTGCCCGAACCGCGTAAAATATTTTCGCTTCCCCTGATCTCATTTACTTTTTCCGCCCTTATGGCATAGCCTACGGAAGCGATTTGCTGGCGCGGGGTCATCTCGGCATCACTACCTACTTTTATGGCCAGCCAGTAGGGTTTATCGAAGGCAAGATCCAAATTGGTTACTCCTCCCAGAAGGCAGGAAAACAAGCCTTTCTGAACCAGAATGGATTGAGTTTCTTCCCAGAGGAGGGTTCCTCCACCGGCAGCGTCATAAATCCTGAAGGTTATTGAGTAGTTTCCATCGGCAACCGGATTGCCGTTTGTGTCAGTTAACTTACCCTGGTAGTTGATGAGATGGGGTATTTGGGCGAAAGCAGAAGAAAGAAGCAAAAGGCAAAGAAGTAAAGATGCAAAGACGAATAAAGTTAATAGTTTAATGTCTTTCATGT
>CAYQUQ010000039.1:0-13657 GCA_964420965.1 uncultured Planctomycetia bacterium
GGTATCGAACCCCTGACGCGTCGTCCTTCGCTCCCGCTTAAGGACTCTTCAAGGGGGCTCTGCCCCCTATGATGCTCCGCTCAGGGGTAAATCCAGAGAAGAAAAATTCGCTCCGCGGTTACCCCCGGAGATTTTCAGAGAAGAGTAATTTTTGAGGGGAAATTCTTTCCCCTCAAACTCCCCTTTGCGTCAGGGGCGCCACTATTGTAAATATAAATCTATCTGCAAGAACAAAGCTGTTTCTCAAGTATGGCGAGGAAGGGAATCGAACCCCTGACGCAGGGATTTTCAGTCCCTCGCTCTAACCATCTGAGCTACCTCGCCAGTTAATGAGACTTATATTTTTGCAAACCAAAGGTGCAGCAAAAATATGTAGTCGAATTAATCCCGCCGAGTGTCGGTAAATTATCCTGCGAAGCGTGAGAATTTACCGACTATTTAGCGAGGCGGGACTAAATACCACTCAACAGTTAGAAAATTATAGCATATTCAAAAAGCGGCGCAAGGAGTTTTTAAATAAAGGGTTACCTTCTCTTCTTAGCCTTCTTTTTCTTCACTCCTCTAGCCATCTTTGCCCTGGAAACGTCACCTTGTTTGTCCACGAAGTAAAGATAGCCGACTTCTTTTTTTATACCGCACTTACAAACTTTCTGAGCCATCGTTCACCTCCTTTTATAACTGCTCACTTACCTTTTTAAGGTCCCGGCTGGTTAGAAGTTAAACCTGTATTTATCTTTTGAAGATTCCGTATCCCTGATATACCAAATAAGGAATGCAAAAGACACTTATTACCAAAGTTGCATAAAATATTAGCCGCAAACCCATAAAATAAGATACCATGGATAGGGCCAAAGTTGCACCCAAGAATAATCTCCAGATACCGTAACTCTCTTTTATGGCCAGAATTAACACCACCCAGGCAAAAGCTAACGTAATCAATCCCAACGGTCCCATATCACACCCTTAATCCTCTAAAGCCGCAAAGGTTATTTCTTTTTCGCCTTCAATTTACTGCTCTGTAATTGCTTTCTCTCCCTCAAAAGCCGGGAAATATTCTTTTGCCGGCGGGTTATCTTCTCCCTCACCTAAACTGCTCCTCCTTCGACATACTCAGGATTCCGCTCCAATAAATTGTCGCTTCACTTTGGGACGGGTGAGTTAACTAAAGGGATTTAGCCCCTTTTCTTTTATTTCAGGAATTTATAAATTGATAATATCTGACAATAGTGCACACACGCATAAAGCTAAAAAAGCAATCAACAGAATAGCGGTTAAGACTAAAAATATTTTTCTTTCCCGCATATTATCAGAAAATTGCTTCTTACCCTTTGGTGATAAAAGATAAAACAACCAAATGATTAACGGAAATGTAATAAAGCCCTTTGCAAGATTACCAGACCAATCCCAACCCGCGTTTAAAATAAAATAAGTAAAAAGCACAATAGATGAGGTGATAAATATCACTGCGGGATACCAGGCCCACCGGCTAAGAGATAGTAATCCAACCCCGCTTATAAAGAGGCCAATTATCGACATTGCAGTTAAGTCGAATATGATTTTGGAGAAACCATCCCAACCCCTTATGCCTAAAGCCCCAAACCAAAACAGCGAACACAACATAACATATACCCCTATAGCTCTAACAGAATTGATTGAGAAAGTTCTTTTCCATACCATTATTTCCCCCTTTATATCTCCTTATCCTGCTTAATCCTAAAACCCAAAAAAAAGCAACCCCCGATTTGAGAGTTGCTTTATGAATTCAGCCTGATTTTTCAATCCACATCTTCATATCCACGCCTTTGTGGTAGGTATATGATACTGCTCTAGTAGAAATTGGTCAAACAGAAAAGAAATTGGTGGATTTTGCTGGAAGAATGGGTCGATTGGGGTTAAGAGGGGTGGGTTGGGTAGCTGGTTGAATTTATTTTCATTGGCTTTTTAGGGCTTCAATTGCTGCCTCTAATTCGGCTATTTCTTCCCGGGGAGCGTTGTGCTTTTTGAAAATTCCTAATGTGATTTCTAAAATTTCTATCTCATTATTTCGTGATTTACGAAAATATATACTGAAAGACTCTAAATCCTCCTTTGAATAAGACTCAAGGCTATTTATTTTATTGAGGTGAAGTTCAACCAGTTTTTTATGGTAAGACTTACAGTCATCGGGTGGCTTCAATGCCTCAATATCTTTTAACCGTTTGCGGTGTATTTTTGCATACTTAGCAGCTAATTGTTTCATCTTTTTAGCCTTCTCATTCCCATCAGTCGTAGCTGCTGTGCTAATTACTTTATCCATATGTCGCCCATCTGATTCAATAAACTTACGCAGCAGGCCCTGGGCTTTAATCAAATAATCGTTTAATTCGAAATATCCTTGAGGAGTTATATCCGGGGACTCTTTAGCTACAGGCACTTTCTTCTCCACCGGGGCGAAGACTTCGTCGTCAATGCTGGCGATATCGCTGAGCTTATAGGTTACCGGCATACCTAAGACTTCAACGGTTATGGATTCCTCAGTCCTTTCGGTAATCTTTTTATTGATTTCCTTGCCGGTTTTTAATATTATCCTTTCAGCAAACAAGGGGAAGACAATAAAGAAGCTCAGGATTATGATTATTAGTTTTTTCATCAATGCTCCTTTTTTTATTACGTCTAATCCCAAAACCACCTGCCTAATGATCTTATTATACCACTCCTGGAAGGGTTTTCCAAAATCTGCTGCTTGTAGGGGGTCAATTTAGAAAAAAATACATGTACTGTACACCGCGTAGGTGTACAAATTAGTTTGCTTGCCGCTGGAGGGAGAATTGGTCAAACAGAAAAGAAATTGGTGGATTTTGCTGGGAGAAAGGGTCAATTGGGGTTGGGGGAAGGAACTATTTACGAACTAACGAAACAAAATAGAGATATATAAAACCGCACAAACTAAATCCTAATAATATAAAAATAAATCTCATGGTGAGGGAGGTAGAGAGAAAACCTAAGAAAATCCCAATGCCTGCGGAAACAAAACCTAACCATGCGGCAGATGATACACCAATTTTTTTGCCGCATGAGGGACATTTAATTATCGTTATAGGACCTATTGAGAACTTTCGCAAAAAAGAAAAACTCGCATTTTGACAATGGGGACATTTATCCATTATATACCTCCTCATCCTTATTTTTTTCTCCAAAAAATCAACGGCGCATTCACTGTGATAAAGATTTTCGAAGAAGATTTATTTCTTTTTTTGGAGCTTTATGCGTAGCATACAATGCAATCTTTTCCGCAACGGCCCAGTTATAAGTTTTTCTACAATCATTGACATATTTTTCAACTGATTCAAGGTCATCTTTTAAATATGCTTCAGATACTTTTATTGAAATTTGAGCCGCTTCTATCACCTTCCTATGATACATTGTTAGCTCAGAGGGAGGATTGATTTTCTCAAGATTCTCTATCAGAATAGTATCTTTATCTATACTCTGGCGGACAATTTCTTTTTTCAAAGTTGAGTCGTTTTTTTCCTTTGCATCGGCAATTTTTGCCATTAATATTTTATTTTTTTCTGCAGAATCATTAAATATTTTTTCCATCTTATTAAAATACCACGCATTTTCATTGCTCCATTTTTCCCAGGAAGAATATTTCTTATCGCTACAACCAACAAAAAAGCAAACAAAAGAAAAAAGCGAAAGCATTATGATAGGTACGATACTTCTTTTCTCTTGCATTATTTCTCCTTTTTTATTATCCCCTAGCCCCAAAACCACCATCTGACTATTTCATTATAGCACTGCAAGGAAGGTTTTCCAGAATTTGGTTCGCACACCAGAAACAGCCTTTTAACTACATCCGGAATGGAAACTGGTAGGGTGGAGGTTATGACCTACTGGACTTCTTTATTGAGGATTTCGGTTAAATGTTTCCGTAGCTGAGGTAATGAGGTCTCAATAATACTCCAGACTATATCCAGATTAACCCCGAAGTAGTGATGAATGAGTTTATCGCGGACTTTAGCAAAATCGTTCCAGGGAATTTGGGGATATTTTTGGGAAGATTCCCTGGAAATATTTTTGGATGCTTCGCCGATTATTTCGAAATTACGTACCACCGCATCCTGCACTATTCTATCCTTCATGAACGCATCATAATTAAACCCTTGACAATAGCTGAGTATCCGCTCTGTCGCTTCAAGAATATCAGCTAAATAATCAGCATCGCTTCTTTTAGACATATCGCAAATTTCTTTTAATCATCTTGGCGACTTTGGGAATTCTAATTCCTTTAAGCCCTTCGGGAGTTAAAATATCTACACCTTTACCTAATTTTTCTTCTAGATAGTCGGCAAGAGTTATAAATTTTAATCCCGGCAACTGGGTAAATTCAATCAATAAATCGATATCGCTATCTTCCTGGGGTGTCCCTTGAGCAAAAGAGCCAAAAACAGCAATCCGGCTAACGCCAAAAGTACGGCGTAAGTAAGGTAACTGACCCTTCAAGATTGAAAATACCTCTTTAGGAGTTAACATATTTATCCTTCCGGCATAATAATTATACCATAAAAAATTCTCTAATCTACGCTTTTATGGTAGGTTTTTGTGGTAGATATATTGTTCATCTAACTATGGGGCGGGGGAGAATGCTAAAGGGATCTGACCCTTTTTTATACTGTACACCGCGTAGGTGTACAAATTAGCTTGCTAAATCTGGCATGAAGCAAAGAAAAATATGCAAAACAATTCTTAAGGTGTGTTTTGATATAAGCATAAACCATGTGTTTTTGAACGCCCTACGATTTTAGGCAAAAATGGCCGTTAAGAAAATCGGCGAGCCCGGAGGCCGGGAGCCGATTTTTAGGGCATTTTTGACGGTCCCTGCCGAATAGGCAGGGGAAAATCGTAATGGCGTGAAAAAACACTGGTTTATGCACCTCCGAAAAAATTTGTTTTTGCATATTCATACTGTTGCGTCATCAGTTGTTTTTCTGTTCATTCTTCTTCCGGATGGCGAAAAGCCTTATCAAAGCAATGGCTATCTTTATGGCCCAGTAGAGAAGGTATAAAGCCCCGATGGCTACAAGAACGGACAAGGAATATATAAAGGCCTTGAACCCGAATTTCAGGCCGATGAAGGTTAATACCAGTAAGGGAATTACCCCTAAAGCCTTGCCACTACGAATAAAACTCCAATCCATATCCATCAGCTTAATCCTGACTGATCCCTAAACCAAAAAAGCAACCCCCTCCTACGCCCCTAAAGGAGATTCTCATAGAAGAATGGCTTCGGAGGGCAGGCCGATTTGGAGAGTTGCTTTAAATGGTAACGCTTATCCCGGTTAACTATCTCTGGGCTTATCCTTTGGTGTACAAAGTATAATTTTCTTTTAAAGAATCTAATCTGGTCTGGTAAATAACGCTGATGGCTATGCAGGCCATAATAAAAGCAGATAAGGAAAAATCCTGTATTATCAGGGAAATGGAAACAACAACTATGGCCATGATTAAGTAGGCTATGGAGCAAACCAGATACATTATCCTCATTTTTTTATAATAGGCCTCACTCAGTACGCCCTTTTTCGCCATAAAAACCTCCTTTTAAATCGGCCCAGCTTAATTCAAAAAATCAGCACCTACTCCTATAATACCACACCGCTCAACTCCGGCAATTCTAAAATCAGCTTTCGCATCAGGAGGATGGCTTTCGGCGGTATAGCAGGACGACGGCGACCACGGCGCTGAACATAACCAGGTTAACGATATTGAAAACCCGCCAGACCACATCCGCAGACTTAAAAGCTTCGGGAGCCATCAGGATAAAACAGACCCAGACTCCAAAGGCCCAGTAGAGGCTGATATCCGAAGATGACCTCCCTTTATCACCCGCAAAATAAGGGGTATATTCCACAGGGGCAGGACTGTCGCCGCCACCAAGGCTATTTTTTGCATCATTTACGCTTCTCCTTTATTGACTTTTCGCATTAATTACCCTCAATTGTCATCGGCCTCGAAAATAGCTTTTACGTCCTCGCCGCCGGATTTTATAATTTTGCGCTCGATCTCCTTTTTAGTGCTGTCGTCCTTACCCACGGCTACCGCATAGCGGACTTCATAGATATCGCCGGAATAATCATCAAAGGTATAGGGAAAACCGGTGTAGAGTATTGACTTATTATCCGCACTGAAGCCGGCATCGAACTCGGTAATGCCAGGGGTATGGGTAATGCGCTTAGCTTCGGTTCCGTCCAGCCTTTCTAAGTAGATATCATTATTTCTTTTAATAAGTTTATATTCGTCATTAGCGTCAAGTATATTTATCCGGTTTACGCCGGTTTCCACGGCCGCGCATCCGGCCAGCAGTATAATAACGACTGCACAGATTAGACCTTTCATCTTGTAACTTCCTCCGTTTAAGGCCGGGAGCGATTATTTGTACTTGATAATTTTGGCCTTGATCTTCAAATTATCGTAAAAGCACACTTTGGTATCGGAATTCCTGGCTTTATTCCGGCTGCAGTTAAATTGTGCCTGCTCTGCAGCCGCTAAATTCTCTGCGTCGGCCCTAGCTAAGTCAATATCGATGACTCCGTCGCCGCCAACCTGCCGGGCTTTAGCCGCCAGCACGGCCCTAAGCTTATTGCCCCGGCGGATGATCCCGGTTATTTCTCCGATAAGCTCATAATCCTTATGGGGTTTGCTTTGGAAAAGAACAATTACCTTAGCGCTTTTCGGGGTGGGCGGATACAGCTGGGGGCCTAAATTGACAAAATTAAGGTCATTTCTAGCTATCGACTCAACAGAAACGCAACCGCTTAAATTAAAACAAAGTACCAGTAATAATATAATCCGCATATTATTCTGATTTTTCAGCTTCGCCGGCGCAATCCCGGGCAATGTAGTTGCGTATTTCTTGCCGGGCGGCGGATCTTTTTCTTCTCGACTCCGCTAATTCTTCGGCCGTAGGCTCAGAAGGCGGGTTGATTAAAGTTATCAGGGCAATCAGGGGCCGGGCGGGAATCAACCAAAAGGCCTTAAACATGGTGATGGCCGGGTTTACCATGTCTTCCGGGGAATGTTCCTTATGCCAGTTCACCACGAACTTTCTTCGCCGTTTAAACCTTTTCCGGGCCAGAGTTAAATCCGAGGGGTATTCGCCGGTATCATCGATAGTAAATTCCGGAAAAGAATCGGCCCATTTCTTAATGACGTACCCTCCATCGGAACGTTTATAATATCGATAGTAAGGCGCACATCCGGATAGAAGCAGCAAAGCTACCGTACCCACAGCAATTAAGCGTTTTGTGCTCATCAGCGCCTCCTTAAACCAAAAAGCAACTCCCGCTTAAGGAGTTGCTTTGTATTATAATGATTACAGTCGCAAGATATTGCGCAGCAAATTGTTATGACGGCGAGAACCGTCCCCTTTTATTCGGTCCCCTTTTATTCGAGTTCTTCTTTTTCCCGCTCTTCCTGGGTAAAAATGAACTCCGGCTCGACTACCGGCGTATAAGGGGGAACCAAACAGGTGGCAATTTCGTATATCCCGATAAGGGACCGGCCCATAAAATAAGTAATTCCGCGAAAAAGGCCGTAAGTTGCGGCCCCGGGTACCCCGTGGTCTTTTCCCACTTTCCCGATCTGACGGGGGACTTCGCCGATACTAAAAAGCATATTCGCCGTTCCCCGGCCCAGTTTACGCAAAATGCCGTAATCTTCGGCGTACAGAGAAACCACGCACAGCTGCATTACTACTAATAAAAGACAAACCTTTTTAAACATGTTCCCTCCTTCAGTGAGCGCACAATTTATGGAGTGAAGCGAACATAAATTGTATGCGCGAACTGAACCCCCACACCAATTTGTACATTCTGCTTAAGAAGCGAAATTGGTGTGGGGGTCAAATTCGGCCTAATGATTTACGTTCACTCCGTTCCGTAAATCATGGCCTCATTCGATTATAACAAAAAAAGAGATATTGGTAAAGAGCTTAAATTAACTATTTTTATCCAGAACCGCTTTTATCTTATCGCGGTGTTCCGTGAAGGCTTCCTCTAAAGAGCGTAAAAGTTCCGTTAATTGCGGAGAATCGGCGGAGTAAACCTCAAAAAACTTGCTCTCTATGGGCAGGGTTTCGATATACATTGCTGTCGATAAAGCCTCTTCCTCCGATAAATCTTCATTCTTAAATCTGCCTATTTGTTCCTCTACGTGAGCTAAAGATTTGGCTATAGTATCGATATTGAATTTATTTATATCGAATTGCAAATGGCCCTGTTTAACCTTGGGGTACAACTTTTTTATCCAGCTGGAATGAATTAATTCCTCTTCCGATAAAATCTGCCAAAATTGATGCTGCGCCGGAAATTTATGGGATAAAATTCCATAGAAGACGCTGATTGATTCTTCATGTTGAATTAATAAATCCAGAACTTTGGTTTCTTCGGTTCTCAAGGCCATAATACACCTCTTTTTAAAGGGGTTACTTATCTTTATCCTGTCGGAATATCTTCTTGGGATCCAGGCCAAAATACCCGGCTATTTTTTTCTGATACCGGGGATCAACCATCATTGATTGATTTATATACATTTTAAGACGCCGGGCATCTATTTTGGTCGCTTTAGCCATATCCGGTATAGTCAGGCCCTTTTTTTCGATTCGCTCTTTAACGTGGGCCAGCCATCGGTAGCCCTTACGCAGCAATTGCTGCCGGAGCTGGCTGGTAGTCTTTACGTCCTTTTTCCTGGCCCGGGGAGGCAGAATTATTCCCCGGCTCCTATAGCCCCAGGTTAAATTTCGGCTGCGGTAATCTATAACTCTCTTGCTGTAATCCATTCTTCCGGTCCTAATCCGCAGACGCAGGGATGCTTTGCGGCTTCTCACCACTTTGTATTTTTTTAAGACATCTCTGATCCCGCTGTGTTTTAAGGGTCCTCGCTTACTGATAAAAAAGTCTTTATATTTTTCTTCGATTTCAAAGGTAGACATTTTTTCAAATACATAAAGATAGACCAGGCAAAAATTCCGCAAATCCATGACGGCGACAAGGGGCACACCGATATCTTTTTTTATTTTTTGGCGGATATGCGGAGGGATCTTGGCTATAAATTTCAAATATTTCCGTCTTCCGTTTGAGGGGTTTAAACTCTTACTCATCATCTTTCTTGAATATCGAATCTAAAGCGGCCCTTAAATCCTCATAGGTCCCCGCGGAAGGACCGGCTTTAGGTATAAAGGCCGCTACATTCAACTCCTTAGTCCCCTCGATAGCCCTGTCAGTAGGATGGGCCGTAAACATTACGGCGGCGATGCCGCTATCGATTTCGCGTATTTTCCTTAAAAGCTCTACGCCGTTAATGTCAGGCATAACATAGTCAACGATAACGGCCTGAGGATTTTCATTTTTCAAAATCTCAATTGCCTCCTCGCCGTTATAGGCGGTGATTACTTCGTATCCCCAGGAATCGATTACGGTCTGCATAAGGGTTGCGAAATCAACTTCGTCATCCACTAAAAGGACTTTCTTTGAATCCATTTTGCCCTCCTCGACCGGCGAAATCACTTACTTTTCGACAAGCTTAACTAGTAAAACGCAGACGCAAAATAAAGATATGCAAATTACGCCTACAGACCCCAGAATAATTCCCTCTTTTTTACTGGCTATAACCACGGCGACCACCGAATACATCACCCCAAACAGCCAGGGACAACCCACCAGGACTAATTTCTCAAATTTGGTTAATTTCATAGACCCTCCTTCCATGAGCCGAAAGACTACTGTTTTTCTTTATTCCCAAGCTGGGTTAATTCATCATCGATCTTACCCAGGGTCGTTTTGACCCGGATAAGATAGCTTTTCAGCCGCTGGTAGTGTTTAATTAAAAACTTATCCCCTTCCAGGGCAATAGACTTATCGGTTAGCTCCTCGACCTTGGTGATATCGGCTTTGGCAGCGACAAGGTGCTCGCTGACCACACCGATGGCGGCCAGGCTAAATTGCCCGGAATCTCCATGATGAGCTTCCATTACCAGCATCCGGTAAAGAGCCCCCAGCCATATATTTATCTGTGACACCCATACCCGAAGCAGAGAAAAATACTCAAAAAGACTGCTTTCCGGGGGTATCCCCGCAGAAATCTCGGCCAGCTCGCCGAGATAGCCGTTAAATTCGGTGCATAGCTTATGTAACGCTTCCTGATTCTCTGCGCTTACCGGATACCTCTCTTGAGCCGGGCAAACTGACATTAGCGAAAAAAGCAGTATCGCGGTAATGGCTAATTTTCTCATCTAATAAAAACTAGCGGTAAGAAAAACCGGAAACCCGGCCGTCCCTAAAAATAACTTTTAGCCGCTCCCCGCTTTTATAGTAATAATACCAGGTATCTCTGCGGTGTGGAACAGAATAGTCAATATCCTTGCGCTGGGGCTGGCCGAATTTACTGATAATACTGGTTTTGCTGTGGCCGGTTAAATCGCAGCCGATATCGGTTTCAGAAAGATCTGGCCTTAGATAATTCTGGAAATAATTCGCACATCCGGTGAGAAAAAAAGCCAACATAATTAAGGTGATTAATTTTCTCATCGGTTATATTATAACGGCTACTTTTTTCAAGTCAATTACCAATAAAATGACTGGTAATTTCCTATTTTGGACAAAAACTCTTTTTAAGCTCACTCTCGGAAACAACCACTGTTTGCGGCTTGGCTGAAGAAACACCCTCTTCTAAAAGTATTTCCCGGTACAACTTGCCGATCTGGGCATCTCGGAGATGATCCCCGGGGTTATCCTCCCAAGAAATTAAAGCATTCCAGTAGCCCCGAATTCTCCTTCCCCGGGGTCCGCCACTTTCCACATCGGGTATTTGATGTAAAGGGACCTCTCTGATTATGCGCCTAATCCAATGTTTAGCCTGGGAGTAATCTTTCAGTTCAAAATTGGCCACAGCCTTAGCCCACATCGCCGCTCCCATTTCGTTGAGCAGCGGATAGCGTAATATAAAATAATGCAGGGGGTAGTCATTCTCCGGATAAGTAACTCCCCAGGGGTAAGCGATAATGGCACCGAATTCTTTCTTTTTCCGGGCATTGTCTCTGCGGGCCAATTTTTGCCACCTTTGGCTATCTACTACTTTACCGGCCCACTTAAAAACCTCTCTAAAATACTTCCTGGCCTCCCGGGAATCTCCCCGGCTCCGGGCCGCATAAGCCGAATCAAGCGCTTTCCACATATAGTAGTTAAATATTCCCGGCTCAACCAACTGTTCTCTGGCGTCGGGTGCCGTATAAGGAGTAACTTCAAAGAAGGTGCGTTCGGACACAATGCCGTTTATAAATCGCCGGGCCTTAGCTAAATCCCTCTTGTCCAGATGAATCCGGTCGTAGTTTAACTTGTAAGAATCGTTTAAAATAAAAGGATTGAGCCCTAAATAAGGGAGGATCGGCCAGGAACCGACTATACTGCCTCCCCTTACCGGTTCTTGCCCGCTTAAATTCTTTACGTAAAAAAACGGTGTTTTCCACCCCTTTTCCAGCCCGCCTTCAATCGAGCCGAAAGGGCCGACTTCGATCCCCTGGCCGGTAGCGTAAAAAGTAAACTTTCCCTCCAGGCCCTCTAGGGAGTAGAAACAATTGAAAACCTGTTCCAGCAAAATTTCCGCCAGGGCTTTATGGAATTTTGCTTCCCGGGTTTCGCCGGCACGGTAAAATCTAACCGCATTTTTTTGCAGGGCTAAAATTACTCCGCCGGTCCATTCTATAGAACCCATGGGGTGAAACCCTTCCCTCACTTTTATTATGCGGGAATCCAGAGCATCGCTAAAATCGCAAAGGATAACTGTCCGGCTGCTTAAGTCCGGCAAAAAAAGATTGATTCTAACCAGGCACTTCTTAAGCATGGTCGCGGTTAACCGCTTAATAACTTTAAGGCTCATTTCTTCTGCCGCCGGTCCGGCCATGGTCCAGGAATAGACATCGGTAGCAAAAACTTTATGGGGACGGCCCTGCCATAATCCCTGATCAATTAAACCGCCGTCGGGATCAAAGACGTTTTCCTTAAACCAGTTATAAGCTTTCCCGGCTGCTCTCTCCCAGCGTTTATCGCCGGTGAGCTCATGCAACATCAGAAAAGCGGCGTAGCCATCAATGTGGGGCTCGGTATGGACCTTATCCGGTGAACGGTCCCCGTCGACTATCCCGCCCCGGCGATCCTGCATGGCTAATAAGACTTCACCCAGAGTAACCGCGCAATCTTTGTACTTCTCGGCGTTAACCTGAAGTAGGGCAAAGATAAGAAAAGAAGTCGGCCCGGGGGTAGTCCAGAATTCAAGCCGGCCCTGACCTTTATGTTTCAGGGAAGTTATATCCAGAGCATTAACCAGCGCTTTGTTGACTTTGGATGCCGACCGGGGAGATTTAAAAAGCTTCAGTATTCCATACACTCCGTTAGTATCGACTTTTTTGCAGATATCGCTTAAAGGGATACGTAACCGGGCGGCAAAATAATCAAGAATTTCCTCTGCTTCGTTTTGATACCCGCAGGCTTTAAAAATAAGGGCTTGTATCGCGGCGTCGTAAAGAAAACTTAACCGGGCGTAACCGGGATGCCCCCAATGACTGGGGGCAATTTTCGTATGGGCATTCCGCAAACATAAAATGCCCGCGATGGCATTTTCCACAAGCATATCTTTGTCCGTACAATCTTCTTGGGTAAAATCGTCGGCGGGAATCAAGGTATAAGAGGGATCGGCGTAAAGGCAGGGTGAAAACAACAAAAAAAAGGAAAAATATATTAAAATAAAGGCTTTGTTAAGCACCGTTAAACCAGATTAGCGCCTTTGGGAGCGCTGGAGAGTATCTGTATAATTTCCTGTTTTCCCTCACTGCCCTGGCTCTTGATGTAATCTTGAAAATGTTTGCGGGGAATTATGCAGCTGGGAGGCGAATAAAAGCGGATAATATACCAGTCGTGATTAGGGCGGTAGGTAATACTGTCTACCTTTCGCTTCAGATTTATTTTCGCCATTACCTCCTCGACGATTGCTTTTATCTTCTCGGCGCTAATCCCCCCGTCAGCGGGACCGAATAATTTCTTAAATATTCCGGACATCTCCCTACCCCCTATCCTTCAATAATACTATCATCTCCTCAAGCTGGCCGGATATCTTACCCAATAATTCCAGCTGGCGGCGCTGAAAATCTTCCTGTTTTTCCTGAATCTGTTTGGCCTGGCCGGCCATTTTCGACAAATCTCCCAACTTATTGAAATCAAACATCGACCCCTCCTGAAAATATATTTTTAAAAGCGCAGCTTAAGGTAATTGCTGTAGTTCGCCTTTATCTCGGCTAAACTGTCCCGGCCGAACTTATCCAGCATGCTTTCGGTAAGCGTAATTGCGGCCATACTTTCGGCAATGACCCCGCAGGCAACTATGGCGCAGGTATCCGAACGCACCAAAGGAGCTTTGGCTTTCTTTTTGGTCTTAAGGTTTACTGAATCTATCGGGTCGCTCAAAGTGGCAATGGGCTTCATGGCCATACGCGCAATAATCGGCTCGCCGGTGGAAATACCGCCTTCGATGCCCCCGGAATTATTACTCTTATGGTAAAAACCCTTTGCTTGCGAGTAGTAAATTGCATCGTGGGCTTGGGAACCCCTTTTTGAGGCGTATTCAAATCCTA
>CAYQUQ010000040.1:0-4803 GCA_964420965.1 uncultured Planctomycetia bacterium
GCGGGCACAAACCAGGGAATAAGTAACCTCTTTGTGGTGAAAAATAGCCGAGCCCCCGGTTATCCTTCGGACGAAAGGGATTTCCCGGGAACGCAATATATTTTGGGGAATCTGGTTATAACCCAGGCTGATAAAGGGGAATTTCCACCCGTATATTCTTAAGGTCGGGGTTTTGGCTAAAGGATAATTAAGCAGTATGGCTTCGTCGACGGCCATGTTGTAATAACCGTCGTGTTTTCCGTCCAGAATCAAACGCCATTGCTTTTCCATTTCAAATCCGGGGACCGGGCGGCTCTTGCTTCATCGACTCGTTTTGCGGGTGCAGTATGCGGGGAGTTTTTAACCTTTTCTAAATCCATAGTTACTTCTCTATTGATCTCGATCATGGCTTGGATAAAATAATCCAGGGTCTTCTTGCTTTCGGTCTCGGTCGGCTCAACCATCAAAGCTTCCTTGACGATTAAAGGAAAATACATGGTCGGAGGATGAATTCCGAAGTCAATGAGCCGCTTGGCAATATCTAAGGCCGAAGCACCCTTTTCTTTCTGCTCCCGGCAGCTAAAAACCACCTCGTGCATACAGCGTTGGGAATAAGGCACCTGATAACAGTCTTTCAGCTTCTCCTTAATGTAATTGGCGTTTAAAATTGCCGTCTGAGCCGCAGCTAACAGCCCTTCCCGGCCTAAACGCAAAATATAGGCATAGGCTCGGACCAGCACCGCGAAATTACCGTAAAAAGTCCGGACCCGGCCGATAGAATGTTTAAGACCATAATCCAGGTGAAATTTATCCTCTTTCCTGCTGACTACCGGGAGCGGTAAAAAATCGGCTAAGGCTTCATTAACTCCCACTGCTCCCGATCCCGGGCCACCGCAGCCGTGGGGAGTGGAAAAAGTCTTATGCAGGTTAAGATGAATGACATCAAAACCCATGAGGGCGGGGGTAGTCAGGCCTAAAAGGGGATTAAAATTAGCCCCGTCGTAATAAAGCAGGACACCCTGCTGATGCAGAATCTCGCTGATGTTAAGAATGTCCTCTTCAAATAGGCCCAGAGTATTGGGATTGGTAAGCATAATCGCGGCCACGCTGTCGTCAACGAGTCTTTTAAGCCGGTCAATATTCACTAAACCCGAGCTGGTGCTCTCCACGGTTAAGGTCTGATAACCGCACATGCTGGCTGTAGCCGGATTGGTGCCGTGGGCCGAATCCGGAATGATAACTTTGGTCTTCTTTTGCCCTTTCATCTCATGGAACTTGCGAATCATGAGCATGCCGGTCAATTCTCCCTGAGCCCCGCTCGAGGGCTGAAAAGTAAACCGCTTCATGCCGGTAATCTTGCAGAGAAGCTGTTCTAAATTATAAATCAGCTCTAAAGCGCCCTGAACGCAATCGCCGTCCTGATAAGGATGGATGTCTTTAAAACCGGGCAATTGCCACAAATACTCATTTATCTTGGGGTTATATTTCATAGTGCAGGACCCGAGGGGATAAAAATTGGTATCTACGGAGAAATTTAACCGGGCCAGATTAAAATAATGCCGGACTACGTCCAGCTCGCCTAAATTCGGCAGAGGTAATTCCGCGCGGATTAATTCCGGGCCAAAGATTTCTCCCGGTTCGACAGGAGGTACTTGCGGCCGGGGGACATAATCCGACCCCTTAGAGTATCCGTCTTTATCGAATATAACTTTCTTATCCACGCAATATCTCCGCTAAAGAATAGACCAGGGCGTCAATTTCTTGCTTAGTCTTTTTTTCCGTGCAGCAGCTGATAATACCGTTTTTATATTCGGGAAATTCCCGGCCGGCCAGGAACCCGGCTCCAATCCCTTTGGCGTTGAGCTGAGAAAAAATACCCGCGGCATCTTCAATCTCCCAGAGAAATTCGTTAAAAATTTTCGGCGGGAAAGGAATGCGCACTCCCCTTACTTCTTTTAAGCGCCGGTAAAGATACTGGGTGTTGCTAAAAGAGTAGCGGGCTGCGTTTTTAAAGCCCTCTTTCCCGACCAGAGAAAGGTATACGGCCGCGGCAATGGCGTTTAAGGACTGATTGGAACAGATATTGCTGGTAGCCTTTTCTCTGCGGATGTGCTGCTCCCGGGCTTGCAGAGTAAGGCAATAAGCCGGCTGGGCCTGCCGGTCTACGGTTTTTCCCACAATTCTTCCCGGCATCTGGCGCAGGTATGGGGATTGCGTGGCCAAAAAGCCGAATGTCGGCCCGCCAAAGCTTAAGCTTCCCCCCAAAGGCTGGCCGTCGCCGCAAACTATATCCACCCCCAGTAAAGCCGGCGCCGGGAAAATGGCTAAAGATAGCGGGTTAGTTACCATAACCGTCAGGGCGCCGCTTTGTTTAGCCGCGGCGGCGGCATCTTTTACCTTTTCGATCAGGCCGAAAAAATTAGGGCTTTGCAGTACACAGCAAGCTGTGCTGTCGTCTAGTAGGGGCTGCAGATCTGCAGCCCCTACAGTTCCTTCCTTACCAATTTCTATCTCTTTCAGGATAAAGTCGAAACCGCTTAAGTAAGTCTTAAGGGTTCTTGCATATTCGGGATGAATGCTCTTGGCCACTAAGATCTTATTTCTTCCGGTCAGCCGCAGGCTCATCAGCACGGCCTCGGCTAAGCTCGAGGCCCCGTCAAACAGCGAGGCATTGGAAACATCCATACCGGTTAAAATACACATATAACTCTGGTACTCATAAATCGCCTGCAAAATTCCTTGCGAACACTCGGCTTGATAAGGGGTATAAGCAGTTAAAAACTGGGGGCTGGAAAGTATATAGGAAAGGGCCGCGGGCTGATAATGGTCATAACAGCCGGCGCCCAGGAAAGAATTAAATTTTTCCAGAGGGGTATTTCTAGCCGCAAGCTTGGCTACCGCTTCCTTTACCTCATACTCGCTTAACCCTTCGGGGATATTCAGGGGTTGGTTTAACCTGATGTTTCCGGGAAGCTGGGCGTAAAGCTCTTCGACAGAACTTACCCCAATGGTTTTAAGCATTTCTTTCTTATCCTGGTCGGTGTTAAGAATGTAAGGCATTGTTACTTGGACTCTTTTTCCACAAACTCCTTGTAGGTTGCTTCATCCATCAGGTTGTCTGATTCTGCGGGATTGGCGATTTTAAGCTTGAGCATCCATCCCGCGGCCTGCGGAGATTCATTGACCCACTGAGGATTATTTGCTAACTCCTTATTCACCATAATCACCTCTCCGCTCAAAGGAGCATACAGCTCACTGGCCGCCTTGGTGGATTCAATGGTCCCGAACGGGGAAAATTGATTTACGGTATCACCTTCTTTAGGAAACTCAACAAAGACTATATCCCCCAGCTGGCTCTGGGCGTAATCACTTATCCCTACTATCGCGGTATCCGCCTCTATCTTGGCCCACTCATGCGATTTTGCAAATTTAAGCATTATGCCTCCCTACATTCCTTGCTGTTTTCGGCCTTATGAAAGGAAATTTGGATACTTTGGCCTTATAAAACTTATCTCTTATCTCTACTTCTATTTCGGTCCCCTCCGCAGAATAGTCTGTCTCGACATAAGCCATGCCGATAAATCTTTCTAAATTAGGCGAATAGGCTCCGCTAGAAACACTGCCGATTTTCTTTCCTTGATGATACAGGCTGTAATTTTGGCGGGGTAGTCCCCGCTCCTGCATGGTAAACCCTACTCTTTTTCTTTTAATACCTTCTTGTTTCGTTCTCAGGATTTTAGTTTTGCCCATAAAATCTTTATTTAGCTTAACTGCCCAGCCTAAACAAGCCTCATAGGGATTAGTGGTATCATCAATCTCATGTCCGTATAAAGGGTAGCCGGCTTCTATCCTTAAAATATCCCGGGCTCCCAGACCGCAAGGGACGAGACCAAAATTGCGGCCAGCCTCAATAAGTTTATCCCACCAATACCGGGCATCATTCCAGGGAATATATATTTCATAGCCGTCCTCGCCGGTGTAGCCGCTGCGGGAAATGAGAACATTTTTCCCGCCTAACTTTTCTTCAATAAAACCCATATATTGCAAGTAGGGGCGGGGTAACCCCGTCCCTACGGCTAGGCCAAAAACCTTTTCGGCAATCCCGGTTGAATGCGGACCCTGAATTGATATCAGAGCCGTCTCATTGCTTCTATCGGTTATTTCGACATCCTTTTTATTTTTTTCCAACCAGGCCAGGACCTTATCTTTATTGACAGCATTAACCACACAGAAAAAGCTCTCATCCTGGCGATAAATCATGCCATCATCAATAATCCCCCCTTCAGGGTTAATAAAAAGATTATACTGCAATTGTCCTTTGCCGGCCAAAGAAAGATCATTGGAAACTAATTTCTGCAGGAAATCGAAACCGGCTTTGCCTTCAATAACTATCTCGCCCATGTGGGAGACATCAAACAGGCCGCAAGCTGAGCGAACCAGCTTTGCTTCTTTAAGCGAACTCTGGTATTCTAACGGCAGGCTCCAGCCGGCAAAATCAACCATCCGGCCTTTGTTTTGAAGATGCCATTGATAGAAAGGTGTCTTCTTCATCTGTGTCGTTGTAGGGGCAATTCATGAATTGCCCCTACGGAAACGGGTTTACCGTTATTAAATTATTTGCGTATTCTATCATATCTTTAAGATAAAAGAAAGAGTTCTAAGGCTGGTTTTATTTTTGCGGTACGAGAAGAAATCTCTGCCTGAACAGAAACTGCAAATACCTGTATCAGAAATCCCTTTCTTTAACCCTTTTTTTATCAATGTCTCTTTTGCAAAATCAACGGGATCAAAATATAACTCGCCATCTCTTTTTTGTAAGAAAGG
>CAYQUQ010000040.1:4813-13314 GCA_964420965.1 uncultured Planctomycetia bacterium
AAATAAATTATTGAAAGACAAAAAATCCTCACCAACCTTATAACAGCATTTCCGCAACCCCACTCCCAGGGCAGCCCTAAAAGAAGATAGGTTAAACTTAATATTATTTAGTATATCGTCTTTTGCTGAACGCCACCCCACATGTACCAGGCCAATGGTATCTAATTTGCTGCTGGATAAAAAAATCGGCAGACAATCGGCGGTCTTGACCGCTAAAACGTTACTTTTAAGCCTGGAGAATAAAGCATCTCCGTCATAGAGGCCGGGCTCCTCTATATACTGGATTGTAGCCGAATGCGGCTGGTTTAAAAAACTAACTGATAATTTTCTATTTAGAAACGATAAAGCTGTGTGGACGTCGTGGGGAAGAATGCCTTTTAAGGCCGGCTTGGTAAATCCAGCGATTACGTTCGGCGGGAAAAAATCTTTAATCAAAAAACAATTTTTCTCTTCAACTAACTTCACGTATCTCGACAATCTTGTCTTTGCTCTTATGGCCGCGGACAATAGTTATGTTGTATTTTTTTGTATTATAATATTTCGCCAGCGCCCCTATCAATTCTTTGTTTGCCCTTCCTTCAACGGCCGGAGAATGCAGATATACTTTTAGTATTTCCTGGCAATTTTTAATTTGTGCTTTCTTGGCCCGAGGGAATACCCTCAATTTTACTCTCATCAGTATCGCTTCCAATGGCCTCTAGTTTCAGGGAAATGTTTCCTGCCCTTTTGGCTACATCATCGTATTTTGAAGAAGCGCTTCTTAAATGCCGGCCTAAAATATCGTATTCGGTTATAAATAAATTCATATCTTTCTCGAGCCTCTTTAAATTATCATAAATTTCTTTAGCTCTTTTTTCAATCTTTAAAGCCTGAAATCCGACGAATATTGTCTTCAGGTATGCGTAGAGGGTGTTGGGGCCGACCACAAATATCTTTTTCTGATGGGCGAATTCCAAAATGGAAGTCTCGGTAATAATAAAATAATATACCGCTTCCGAAGGGACATACATTAAAGCAAAATCAGCTGTTCCCTCATCGGGATAGATATAGGTAGCGGCTTCTAAAATCCGCTTTTTTATACTTTCAATGCAGGCTCGCCGCTGGCGAGCCTTCTCCGGCTCAGACGCATCAAAATAATTCTTGAAAGCCTCAAGAGAAAACTTGGCATCAACAGGCACAATGCTTGAAGGAAGTTTAATCGCAAAGTCAACTTTTTTCCCGTCTTTAAACTCGTATTGAGCAAGGACTGCTTCTTTCGGCAGAATATCCCGGAGTAAATTTTCCAAAATGCTTTCTCCCAGCTCTCCCCTGGCCTTAGTCGGCTTCAAAATATCATGGAAAGATTTAGTAAGCTGCAAGATTTCCCGGCTTTCCCGGTCTAAGCCGCCCATTTTCTCATAAAGCTTATAAATCTCCGCTGTTACTGCCCGGGAACTTTCGCCGGCGCTGCTCTGGGCCTGGAGGATATTTTTGATGAATTCTTCCCGTAAAGAATCAACTTTACTGTGAAGAATTAAATCTTCTTTGCTTTTCCCCACTCTTAAAATAAGCACAAAAATAACTGCCAGCAATGCGGCTAATACCGCTAAGAAGATATAGGTTTCCATGACTTTCTGGTTCTTTAAAGGGAGAGGATTTTCCGGTAAATCTCTTTTGTGTCGGCCATCCGGCCCTGGCCGTAAATTCCGCAGGCCAGTTCTCCCTTCCGGGGGTCTAAAATAATATATCTTTTGAGCTGTTTAAGTTTCTTTGAGTTACCTTGGATTAGGGGGTTTTTCCACATACATTCATTCATGGCCGGGGCCAGGACCACTCTTGTCTTTTGGGGAAGCGCGCAGACCACAGTAGTTAAAAGATTGTCGCAAATTCCCAAGGCTATTTTAGACAGGGTGTTTGCCGACAAGGGTGCGATCAAACAAACATCGGCCCACTGAGCGAGGCTGATATGCTGAACCTTCTCCTCTTTAATCAAGGCGAGCCCCGTTAGAAAGTTCCTTTCTAACGGGGCGAACATGTCCGAATAAACCGGGTTTTGGGAAAGCTCCTGAAATACCAGAGGGGTAACAAATTCAGCCGCGGCACTGGTCATCATTACCTTTACCGAGAAGCCATTCTTTACCAAAAGACGGACCAGTTCGCAGGTCTTGTAAGAGGCGATCCCTCCGCAGACACCGACTAAAATGTTCTTATTTTTAGGCTTTTTTTCCATAAACACAGCCCATTGTAATCCGAAATCCTTTTATTGTAAACCTTTTCCTTTGCGGGCGCTTGTAGGGAACGGTCGCGACCGTTCCCTACAAAATCACGATACCATCATCAAGAACGAATTACCTCATCTAATACATTCACCAGAACCTTTTGGGTATCTATTGAAAACAGTTTCTTATGCCGGTCAACAAGGACGGCCTTATACCCTAAGCGTAAATCTTCCAGGGCGTTGGCCACCACAAAATCACTCTTATTTTCTTTCAGGCTTTGATAAGCCTTATCGGCTATCCCGCTGCGTTTAGCTTCCAATTTGAATTGAATAAGCCGGGCATTGGGGGCTAATCTTCTTATGGTCTTAATCAACTTTTGCGCCGGCCGCAGCTTAAGCGTAAGTTTCTTTCTCCCGGAAGGGATTTTACCTTTAGCGGCGGATTTCAGCCGGTAATCACTGACTGCGGCCATGTGGATAATGGCATCGTATTGTCTGCCGTTCAGGATCTTGATAATCTTTCCCTTAAATTCCTCAAAGTAACGGTAATAAACCGCCTTTAGCCCCTCTGCTCTTCCCAGGCAATGGGGATTTATTAAAAGAGTGACTGCATGGCCTTTTTTCTTAAGCCCTTTAGCCAGGTAAAGGCCGGTCTTGCCGCTGAAACGGTTGGTGAGAATCCGCACGGCGTCAATTTTTACCCAGGTCGCCCCGGCTGTAATCAGTATCTTTTTTCTTCCTTTCATAACATTCAGTATGCTTAATGACCTTATTCATCATATCCACTACCTTTGGGGGGTGCTTACCCACGGCGGTTTCACCGGAAAGCAAAAGATGGGTTGCCCCGTCCAAAATAGCGTTGGCCACATCGCTTACCTCGGCCCGGGTGGGAAGAGGCTCCTCGGTCATGCTGTCCAGCATCTGCGTAGCTACAATGGCCGGTTTGTTTTTGCGCCGGCATTTCCGGACAATCTCTTTCTGGATAACCGGAACTTTATAAATCGGAACGCAGATGCCTAAATCGCCCCGGGCGACGATAACGCCGTCCGACTCAGCGATTATTTGGTCAAGATTTAAAAGGGCTTCCCGATTCTCCACCTTGGCTAACATCTTACAGCGCGGATGTTTAGGAATAACCAGTTCCTTAAGCCGGCGCAGGTCCGAGGCTGTGCGCACGAACGACTGGGCGATATAGTCAAATTTATGGACGATGGCTATTCCTATGTCCTGTTTGTCTTTTTCGGTTAAAGCCGGGAATTCCAGCTTTGCTCCCGGAATGTTTATGCCTTTATTACTGTTTAATATGCCGGGCGTAATCACTTTTGTCTTAAGGCGCTTTTTCTCAATTGCGGATACTTTAAGCACGATCCGGCCGTCATCAATATAAATCAAAGATTCTTTTGAGATTCTTTCTAGCGGACCGGCGTAATCAAAGGATACCTCTTTGGGGTTACCGAGAATTTCCTCCGGAGTAAGATAAAGAAAAGACCGCTTCTTAAGCACAACCGGCTTGCTCAACCGGCCGATTCTTATCCGGTACCCTTCCAAATCCTGAATGATTTTTACCGCCCGCCTCAGCTTTTTATTCAGGCCGCGGATAAGCGCTACTCTCCCCAGGTGTTCGGGGTGACTGCCATGCGAAAAATTAAGGCGCACCATATCCATCCCGCCACGATACATTTTCCTTAAAACAGCCTCGCGGTTGCTCGCCGGGCCTAAAGTGGCGATAATTTTAGTTTTAGGCATCATGGTAATAATTCGTCTAAATTCGAAACAAAAATATGAAATCCAAAATTCAAATAATACCAATACTACCAAATAAATCCCAATTTCAAAATCCCAAAAATATCATTTTGAATTTGGGATTTTGGATTTATTTGGGATTTGGTAGTATTTGGGTTTGGTATTATTATCACCTTGTTTTCGGATTTCGATATTCGGATTTCGGATTTTACCACTATATATCTCTTTTTCGGGTCGAAGACAAAACCAGCATGCGCAGGGAATCTTCATCCCGCATACGCATCCAGTTTTTATAGAAGTTATGCTCGCGCACAATCTGGGCAATAGCCATAAGCGCCCTTAAATGGAAGTTCCGCTCGTCTTTTGAGCCGGCCAGAACGAAGGCGATATGGACCGGGCCTTTATCGGAAGAAAAAACTATTCCTTCTTTAGCCCGAACAATCAGAATTTCAAATTTACTCCCGCCCTCAACGACGATATGCGGCAGGGCCAGCCCCGGTTCAATTACGGTCGTGGACTGCTCCTCTCGCTCAAAGAGAAGCCGTTTTATCTTATCTTTATCGACATTAAGACGTGCTGCCAGTATCTCCGAAGTCACGGAAAAGAAATCTTCCCGGTTAATACTGCCGCTTAAATCCAAAACCGGGCATTTTTCGATGAGGTGGTCAAACCGGTCCTTGATCACGTTATCGCGCTTGTGGAGAATCTCTTTAAGCTCATCTTCCAAAGACGTATCCACGAAATCTTTAGCGGTTACGCGCTCGACAATATGCATCAGGGCCGACTGACGTTTTATGGTCCGGGCGATAAAGAAAAACCAGAGCAGGCTCACACCGATAAAAGAAAAACTGATAATCAGCGGAGTTTTGCCCATCTCAAAAATCAAAAAAGCATAAGCGATGAGTGCAGCGACCTGAACCCAGGGGTAAAAAGGAGCTTTAAAGGTTGGGCGGTAATTTATGACCCGGCTTTCCCTCATGATAATAACCGACAAGTTTACGAACATAAAAAGAATAATCATCAAAGTTGAGGCGGTCTTGATTAAATTTTGCAAGTCTAAAAAAAGAATCAGAAAAAGCATAAAAAGCCCCGTAAACAAAATCGAAACATAAGGTGTGTGGTGTTTCTTGGAAATAAAAGAAAGTTTAGAAGGCAATAGCCCGTCTTTAGCCATAGCCAGGGGCACTCGGGAAGAAGAAAGAATGCCGGCATTAGCGGTAGTAACAAAAGCAATTAAAGCCGCCAGAGACATCACGATTCCAAATCCCCACCCCCCCATTTTTAAAGCGGCGTGAGTTAAGGGAGTAAGTGTAGAGACCAGCTCCGTTTTCGACAACACACCTATGGTTACCGCGACACACAGAACATAAAGAAGCTGGACCACAAAAAAAGATAAAAACATTCCTAAGGGGATAGTCCGCGAGGGGTTTTTTGTCTCTTCGGCAATCGAAGCTACCTTGGTCAGACCGCCGTAAGAGATAAAAACCAGGCCGGCTACGGAAATAAACGGCTTTATCCCGTGCGGCAAAAAGGGGCGAAAGTCAGCCAGTCTTATGGTTTTAAAACCGGAAAAAATATATAAAGCGCAGGCAGAAAGCAGAAAAATAACCATCAGGCTTTGCAGACGGGCGCTAAATTTAAGGCTGAAAAGATTTATAACTACAAAAATAATGCAGAAAAAAGCGGCGGCAAACTTTATCTGTAGATAAAAGTGGGGGTCGTTTATCGAAGCCGAAGGGTAAAAGTATTCCAGGAATGCACCGATACCCACAAGGGCAAAAGCGCTCTTTAAGCTGATCGAAAACCAGTGGGAAAGACCGCCGAATATCCCCAGGGAAGGGCCGAAGCTGCGCTCAATAAAAAAATAGGTCCCCCCGGACTTAGGCATGGCGCTAAGCAATTCGGACTTGCTCAGAATGGAAGGTATCATCAGCAGACCGGCCAGAAAATAAGCTGCCACTACCGACGGCCCGCTATAACGAAAAGCTATGGCCGGAAGCACAAACAGACCCGAAGAAATCATGGCCCCGGTAGCAATGCAGAAAATATCCCAGAGATTAAGCTTTTCTCCTGCCTTCATATGCAAAAATCATACCACAAAAGGGGTCAATTCTCAAATTAGAAGTTAATTGCTTCTTCCCGACGTCTATCCGCAAAGACCGGTGAATGAGCAATGTTCGCACTTTCTCTCCTCCCGGTCAGGGGTAAAAGGAATATCAGGGTCGAATAATTCCTCCAATATTACCTCCAGAGCCTTAAGGCAAATTTTCAAAATCTGCTCGCGATGAAGGTAATCATCGGGGTGAATAAAGGAACGGCGCTCTAAAGTGCGCAAACTGTACAATTCGGCGTTAAGCCTGGCGGCGGGCTGCTCTTTGGACACAAAGTAGTAATAAAGGGGCAGCTGAAAAGATCTCAGGTTATCCTTGATTGCCTCCCGCTCCATTTTCATATTTTCCAGAGAGGCTAATCTTTTGGGGGCGGCATAGACCCCGCCGCTTTTATAATCGATAATGACTAGGCTTTTATCCTCCAGCTCATCGATTCTGTCTACGGTATAATTGAAAGGTATGGCGGTGCTTTTGAAGTTAAATTCGGCTTTGCGCCTCTCCTCCAGGCAGATAAGCCGGGCGACGTTTCTCTCCTTTTCACTATCTAGAAACTTATTCAGGCGATTTTCGATAATCCTTTTCAGCAGAAAGGAATCTGACTTCATCCGCCGGGAGAGCTCATTGGCGAATTTATCCTCCATGATTTTGAAAAAATACTCTTTAAATTTAGCATCGATTACCGGCCTTTTCCCCCGCGCCGGCTTAAAAGCATCCTCTAATAATTCATGAAGAAACGTGCCGATACAGGAAGCTTCAGGGTCGCTGAGCAGGTCTTGCCGTTCTTTAAGCCCTAAAACATACTGATAATAAAATTGCAAAGGGCAGGAGAGGTAAGTATTGAGGCGGCTGGCGGAATAAACCTGTTTCTTTAAGAAATCAACGACGGCTTTCGTCTTTTTAACCCTTATTCTGCGCGCGGCGACTTTTAGCTCGAAGGTGGCCCGGGGAAATTTATAAACTGCCAGTTTTTTAGCTTCCTTTTGCCGGCGCCACAAAAGCTCCTCGATAAACCGGCTTTTTTCCCGCTCCTGATTCTCGGCGTATATAATATGCACTTTTTTTGCGCTGGAAATAAGGCGCATGAATTGATAGCGCTGGATCTCTTCTTCCTTTTCCAGCCGGTTTAAGCCTAAACTCAACATGACTTCCCGGGGGATTAAAGGTTCGTATATTTTAAGTTTCGGCAGTGCCGATTCGTTAACGTCAATAACGATCACGTTTTCGAAATTAAGGGCGCGGGTTTCGAACAGCCCTAAAATCTGCAGCCCCTTTAAGGGAGAACCCGAAAAAGAAATTACCCCCCCTTCCAGCTTCTGCCTAAAAATATCCCAAATCTGGTCGGGCTCAAAGTCTTCGCGGCTAAACAGCGAATTGCCCAGCTCTTCCCTGATCCGGTGAAGTTTTTCGACAACTTTAAAATTAAAAGGAAAATTTGCCAGCTGGCTCTTCTCCACCAGGACCCCCAGCAGATAATCCAGTTGCTGCGCAAACCCGGCTAAATTCTTAATTTCTTCCCAGGCCCGGAAAAATATATGGTGTAGCTTTTTTAGGACATCGCGGCAATCCCCGGTGCTTACTCTGATATCCATATTTTTCAGGGTCTGGGACGTGCGCAGATAAATCTTATCCTCATCCTCTAAGTCCCTAAGGCTTAAAAACAGGCTCCCCCCGACGGAACTCTCTTCGCTCCCCGAAAGTAACTCCTCTATCCTGTGCACCAGCACTCTGGTCACGGACATTTCCCCGGCCAGGTTAAGGTTCTTTACCAGGGGATGCTTAAGGACTTTCAGGTAATCCCGGGTATAATACTGGCTGTCCTTTCGGCTTTCCTGGACCTTCAATAACCCATTGAACAAAGCATAGAGCGGGCCTCTTTTTAAAGGGTACCCTAAAGAAACGTTAAATTCGCCGAGAGAAGATGAAATTTCCGTAAGCAGGGGGATCAGCGCCGGCGGACGGGGCAGGAGGATAAGAGAGTCTTGTTTATTGCCGACCTCTTCAGCCAGTATCTGCCGGGCCAAGCACACCTGGGAGTGCAGATCGAAGCCCTGATAAAAAGAAACGTTACTTTTAAGGTCTGGTTTAGCTTGAGGCGCAATGGAAAGATTTAAGCTTTTTGCGTTTTTGTCCAATACCGACCAGTCATCCCGGGAACCCTGGAATAGGCAGATGCCCTTATTCTTATCGAGAACGGCTTTAATTATTTCCTGCTCTGTAGCATGGAGATAAAAGAAATTGCAAAAAACTATTTTTTCAAACTCCTTAAAATCCTTATTTCTGGCTTCCCGGCAAGCCCTGCGATACCTTATCCCCCGTGAATAAATACCCTTTTTATCCAAATGGCTGTGATAAGCAACGCGTAAGGTTACAATATTGGCAAGAAGGCGGTTTATGCTTTGGGGAATATCGTAGCCGATCTGGGCGCTCTTCTCGATACCGGAAAGAGAATC
>CAYQUQ010000041.1:0-12895 GCA_964420965.1 uncultured Planctomycetia bacterium
AAATACCGGCCCAAGTCTCGGGGTGCAGAAGATTATTGGAATTTAACCAAAGAGATATTAAGTATAGAAGATTTTGGCTGATTTATATGAGTAAGAATAACCGCCCGGATTTAAATAAACTCATGAATTCCCTGTTTGCCCGTAAAAGAAAAGCGGGGCAGGATGCCGGCGGTATCAAAAATAGCCTGTTTAACAAGACATCTGCCAGCGTCGGGAAGGCGTTTTTAAAACCGTTTTTGAAAATACCCTCACTTTTCTCTCCTATTTCAAAGAAGTCTCAATCTTTTGTCACCGGTTTGGATGTCGGGGTTAGCGCCATAAAAAGCACCCTTTTCTCCTGCAAAAGCGGCTCGCCGAGGCGGCTGATGGCACTGGATGTTGAAGAAATTTCTCATGAGGATTTTGAGAGTCCCTCGCGTCTGGAATTAATCAGGGACAAGGTGAAGAAAATGCAGATGCGGCGTTCTTTAGCAGGAAAAATATTCGTTTCCGTTCCTTTACCTAATTTATTGGTGGAGCTTATGTATTTACCAGTAATGCCGCAGGAAGAACTGGATAAAGCTGTGCTCTGGGAGGCAAGAGAGAAATTGCTGGTGGATGAAGAAAGTTATGTTATAGATTACTTATGTTTGGGAGAGGTAATGGTGGCTCAACAGGCCCAGAAAGAAATTTTATTTTTCAGTGTTCCCCGGAAGGATATATTGGACAATTATCGGGTTCTCTCCGGTTTGGGCCTGCGCATAGCGGCTATAAGGCCGAGTTTTTTGGCGGCTATTCAAAGTTTTGAAAGTAAGTCGCTCTGGAGAGAAGACGAGGTAGTAGGCGTTCTTGATATCGGTGCCGGCTCATCCAGGCTTTCCATCATTTCCGGCGGCTGCCTGCATTTTAACCGCTGTTTTAACATTTCAGGGGATTCCATCACCAGGAGTATCGCTGATTATTGCCGTATTTCTTACGAAGAAGCTGAAAGATATAAACGCGACATAGGTATGTCCAGGATGGCCCTGGAGGAAGACCGCAAAGATGGGGGTGTTTCTACCCAGCCCCTGGTACGTATTTCCCATGCCATGGGGCTGCATTTGGATCAATTAATAACTGAAATACAACATACAGTCGAGTATTTTATTTTACAGCTGTCTAGTGCCCCGGTTTCTAAAATGAGCAGGTTAATCCTTACCGGCGGAGGGGCATCAATAAAGGGTGTTGCCGATTTTTTCAAGAGCCGTTTGAATATACCGGTTGATATCCCCGATCCTCTTAGTTATATTCAGCTTGAATCCGAAGGCTTGCGCCAGAATCAGTTTTTAGATAGCAGGTTAAGGTTTGCGACTGCCATAGGATTAGCCCAGAACGATTAGTAATATAAAATGAGCCTCGGTAAAAACATAAATCTTTTGCCTCTGGAGTTTCGATACGGCTTCTTCAAAAGAATAATCCTTTATAATGCGTCCCGTCCTAAAAAGACCCTGATTTTTTCGTTAATCGGCCTCTTTGTTTTATTTTCTATAATTTCCTTAAAGCAAACTATACTCACCAGAAGCTATACCAAGAAAATAGGGGGTATAGAAGAAACCTTGCGCGGGCTTCAGGCAAAGCACAAAGAAGCAAGCGGACTTATGAATCAGATTTTACAGAACAGGCAGGCCATAAATTTCCAAACTTCGCTCATTAAGATGAGATTATCTTTTTTAGAAAAGCAGTATAATTTTGGCCACCATTGGGCAATGACCCTTAAGGAATTAAAGCGGCTTGTGCCCGATAGTATCTGGCTCACGGGCATAAAAACCGAGGATTACTATTTAAGGATTGCCGGCGGCGCATTTGAGGAGAAAAAGGTAAGCGACTTTATGGCTATATTGCGCAAGTCTCCGGCATTTAGCAATGTTTCATTTAATTACACCCAGAGTTCTAGAGTGGGCAGGACAAAGGTGATTTTGTTTGAGTTGACCTGTAATTACGATTTACAGTTTATGGGTGATAAATTATGAAGCTACCGCAGTTTTCCTTAAAACTTGATGCCCGCTCCAAATTTCTTCTATTGGTAATGACAGTACTCTTGGCGGGTGTCGTGTATTACCGTCTTATGTATGTACCCCGGGCAGGGCGTCTTAGAGAAGTAAGGGAGCGCTACCTTGCTTTGGCCGATGAAGTGAAGCGTCTTGAGTCTTCAATACCTGACGCTGGGGCTGAACAGGAAAAATTTCAAACCTTAAAGAAAAACTATGATGGTTTGTTAGCCCAGGTTCAAAACAAAGAAAAGGTTCTTCCTAAAAATGTCAATATTCCCGATATCTTAGAGTTTCTGGTCCAAGATAAGGATAAGTATAATTTGAAAATAGTAAGTATTTCCTCCCGGAAAGATAAGATACGGGAGATACCTTTGTACAAACCCTCAGCGGGGAGCAAACAGAAGCCTATTTCATATTATACTCTTCTGCCGATTGAAATGGAGGCTTTTGGCTCCTTTGATGATGTCATTGCTTACATAAGTAATTTGGAGAAAAAACTTCCCTTTCAGCGGATAGGAAGGCTACAGATAGATATGCGGAAAACAGCAGGGGGCCAACCCCAGTGTTTTCTTACCGTGCTTTCTGTGCTGGGTAGAGGCCAGGAGGTCGATGAAAGCCTTAAAGATTTTCAGGCCGCTCTGGCTGAAGCAGAAAATATCGCCATAGAGGACCCTTTTCGCAAAAAAGAGATGCCCCGGCTCGAAGAAAGGTTGGCCGGTGCTGAATTGAATGGGGTTATCCGCAAAAAAGGCGTGTTTCACGCCATTATTAACGGGACGACTTATGGAGTTGGCGATTCAATCCAGAAAAAAAAGATTATAAAGATAGATAAAAATGGAGTAATCTTGGAGGAAGAGAATAAGCTTTTTAAATTAACTTTAAAATAAAAAGGGGAGAAATAATGAGAAAAAAACTTTTATTTTGTCTTATAGTCCTATCTTTCTTTATTTCTTTTCCTGATACCTTTGCTCAAGAAGTCCAGGGAATTCAACCAGAGCCTTCCGAGTTCGCGCCTCATGAATGGCCGGTTCACGAGCCTGAAAGAGTTTTATTAGAAGAAAAAAAGCCGATTGACCACAAACAACGGCTTAAGCAAGTGGTGGATGTGAATTTTAAGGGCATGGATTTAAAGCAGGCCTTGTCAATTTTGGCCGAGACCTATGATTTGAATATTTTGGCCGGCGACGAGGTCAAAGGCACAATTACCATTAATTTCAAAGAGGTGTTACTTAAAGAGGTTTTGACTCAGATGCTTAAGCTTAAAAGTTTCACCTATAAGTGGGAAGGTAATATTATTAAAGTGATTAGCGCTGAAGAGGATATAGAAACCCGCACTTTCTCGGTTAATCATATTACTTTAGATTTAGCCAAGGAAGTTATTGCTGATAAGCTTTCCCAAGACGGCAAGATCAAGCTAAACACTGTCACTAATCAGTTAATCATAACTGATATTACCAGTAAACTGGAGGGCGTTGATAAGACTTTGGCTGATATTGACACGCCGCCGATGCAGGTTCGTATCGAGACAAAACTTATTGATATTACCCATACGGATTTAGATAATCTGGGGATTTCCTGGGAATCGGCCAGCTGGAACGTGAAGATGCCGGGGTTTTTAGACCGGAAGGCTAAGATGACTCAAGCTGATTATTCTAATGCCGGTACTTCTGGTACTTTGGACGGCGACCAGTTTACCTTAGGATTCGAAGAAGGCGGCGGGACCATGACCGCCACTATCGATGCCCTTATTCGGGAAACCAAGGCTAAAGTAATCGCCAACCCTTCAATTACCACCTTAAACAATGTGGAGGCGCGGATAACCATAGGTACCAAATACCCCATACGCGAGCAGACTCAGACTTCTACCGGGACTTTAGAGACCACCCGTTTTGTGGATATAGGTACTACCTTAAAGGTCACCCCCAAAATAAACGAAGATGGCACAGTGCAGCTGACTATTCATCCTGAAGTAAGTTCGGTATCAACTACCGTGGACGCCGGGCCGGTAATCACCACCCGTGAGGCCGATACCACTGTTATCATAAACGACGGAGAAACCTTAATTATTGCCGGCTTACTTCAGACTTCAGACGACCTTAATAAGAGCCGTATTCCTATTTTAAGTTCTCTCCCCTTTATAGGATTCATATTTAAGTCCCGGGATAAGGATAAGGAACAAAAGGAGTTGGTAATTTTTATGACCCCGCGGGTAATAGATGCTTTCGGTAAGAACTTAAGGGTGGCTAAAGGCGATAATCCTTCTGAGGTTGAGCTTACCGGAGAAAGAGTAAACGCCGTAACGATGTTTGACAAGGCTGAGGATTTAGAAAAAGGCAGAAGCCTTCAAACCAGGGCTTTTCCGAGGGGGACGCGGCTTAACGAAGCGGCAAAAACCTATGAGCGCATTTCCATAGTATTTCCCGACAATTATTATGCCGAGATTGGCCTCTATCGCGCGGGACGGTTATATGAGTTGAAACTAAAAGATTACCAGGCCGCCTTTTCCTGCTACCAGAAGATAGTGGACAGCTACCCCGAGGGCGCCTACATTTCTAAAGCTAAAAAGCGGATAAAGCGCGTAAAAAAGCGGATGTCAAAAATAAGATAAGCGATAAGGCAAATGGTCAAAAACCTATACAATTATAAAGCCCGCGATGCCGGTGGAGTAGCCATATCCGGCCAGGTTGAAGCCGAGAATGTAAAGACAGTCTCGCGCAGCCTTAAAGAATTGGGCTACTCAGTAGTTTCTATAGAGGAAGCAAAAGTAAGGAAATTTAAGCTTTTTGAAGGCCTAAAAAGAAGATTTTTTGCCACATCTTCTTCTGATATCCTTCTTTTCTTACGCCAAATGTCGGCAATGGTGAATGCCGGCCTGCCTTTAATAAGTGCTTTGAGCAATGTTATCGGCCAAACTAAGAATCTTCATTTTAGAAAGATACTGATTAATGTAGCTTCAGAGGTAAGAGGCGGCAAGAGCTTATCCGAGGCCTTTTCGCACTACCCCCGTTTATTTACCGCTTTTCATATTAATATGATTAAAGCCGGAGAGACCGGCGGTATGCTGGGAGATGTTTTAGAAAGGCTGGCTGTTATCGGCTATGAAGAGCGGGAATTAAAAGGCAAGGTACAGAGTGCCTTTGCCTATCCGGTTTTGTTGATTACCCTTTCTTTGCTTATAGTTATAGCCTTGCTGGTATTTGTTTTGCCGAGGTTTATAAGTATCTTTGAGGAGTCAGGAGCAGAATTGCCCCTGCCCACGGTAGTGCTGCTTTTTATCAGCAGTTCCTTGCGCAAATACTGGTACCTACTCTTATTTGTCATTTTCGTTCCGGTCTTTTTTATTGCTAAAGGGTTGCGGAGTCCCAAAAGCCGCTACCATATTCACAAAAAAGTTCTTAGTCTGCCTGTTTTTGGCAGAATAATTTTAATTGTTGCCGTTGGCCGCTTTTGTAAAATCATGGGGGCCCTGATAAAAAGCGGCATCCCTCTTTTAAATGCCCTGGTTGTGTCCGAAGGCCTGCTGGGTAATCAAGTCCTTATTAATACTATTTCTCATGTAAGGCAGGCTGTTGTTGGAGGCACACCTTTATCAGAGTCCTTAAAGGTAAGCGGCACCTTTCCAACGATGATGGTTCAGATGATTGCTGTTGGTGAGAGCACTGGAAAACTGGATGAAATGCTTTTTCAGATAAGCGATTTTTATGACAAAGAATCAGCTTTGGCAATACGCACGATGTCCACTCTTATCGAGCCGATATTGCTGTTGGTTATGGGGGTTATCACCGGCTTTATCGCCCTTTCGGTCTTGCTGCCGATATTCAACCTGGTAAAGGTATTGAAACACTAATTATACTTTACACATTACACAGAATCAAAGGAGGAGGATTTCATGTATAAAAAAGGCGCATTTACCATGATTGAACTTTTGATTGTGATGAGCATTATTGCCATATTGGCAGTTGCCATCATCCCCAACTTTATCGGTTTTGATAAAGAGGCCAAAGTCGCTGCTACCAAAAGCAACCTTGATACCTTGCGAAGCCGGATCACTTTATTCCGGGCCAAAGAAAGCAGGTACCCCACCAGCCTGGTGGAATTGCTTACTACCACCTATCTTGATGCCGGCGTAAGCAAGCCCTACCTGAACAAAATCCCCAGTGAGATGGTCTCCAGCAAATCCGGCAGTAACACTCATGCCACCCAGTATTCAACTGAGCCTTTGTCGGGCAGGGGTGGCTGGATCTATTACCTGGATAAAGCCGAGGTAGTGGTTAATATTATCACGCCGCTGGATAAGAGCTGGGGGGAGTATGCCGAGCAAATTCCTAAGGAGTGGTAGTAGCAGGAAGGGGATTGCTTTAATCGGTATTTTAATCATTCTTTTCTTCTTCACCTCCCTGGGAGGGGCGCTGGTAGTCCTGGTTCATTCCCGTTTGAATTCCGCGATATTGGATGCCGACAGGTTAAAGGCAGAGTATCTGGCCGAGGCCGGAATGGCCAAGGCTTTATACGAGAGGACTACCGGGATTGATACTGACGGAAACGGTATAGGCAATATTGAGTTAACCTACTTGGGAGAAGGGTATCTTAAGGTTGACCATGATCCTAAGGGCCTCAGCCTGCTGTCAGTGGGAGTAGTGCATGATGTCCGGCGAGTTTCATTTATAAAATATGCTACCCAATAACCGTAGAAAAGGCGTAAGCTTCATAGAGATTTTGCTCACCCTGTTAATCCTTTCTATATGTGTAATACCCCTTATGAGAATGTTTACCGCTGCCATGAGTGAGACGACTTACATCGATGATTACCTTACGGCTATAGATTTAGCCAGAGAAGAAGCCGAGAAGCTGAAAAACTTAGCCCTCTCCAAGGACCAAATAGAAAACTTAGGCAATGTAGTAAGCCCGCCGATATATCTAAATCGAAAAGTTTGGCGTACAGCCAGGGTGATTGACCCTGACAAGGACCCCCTGGAGGCTTATATATACGTATTTCAAGGGGATGATTTTCAAAATTCTTTCATCACCTTAGCCACTGCTGTAAGTAAATGAAAAAAGGTTTTACGTTAATAGAGGTTATTTTAAGCGTAGCCATAATTGCGATTTTAGGCGGGGTAATTGCCCTTTTGACCGGTTCAATCATCGAAAGCTGGCAGTATACCCAGAACAGATTAGAGTTGCAGAAAGCATCCAGTGATATAATGAATGAGCTTATTCAGGGCGGATTTGAGGCTACCGGCATACGAGACGCCGCAGATTTTGTCTCCTGCGGCCTGGACAGCATGATTTTTATCCCTTTATGGGTAGATGATTCGCACCAGCCCGATCCGATAGCCAATAAAGAGCAGAAATTTACCTTGAACAGGCAGTTTAAAGTCGGCTCATCGGTCCCCTTGGCTCAGACTCAAAAACTCGACTCTACCGATTGGGCTACAGCCTCGGTGAAATTTAAATATGGGGAGAGTAACCGTAAAGGCTATCTTGATGATGTCGTACAGGTGCTCAACCCGATTCCTTACGGGGCAAAAGTAAAATTTACTTTTACGCCTGACCCCGCCTTTTATCCTGATACCCAAAAGAGTTTTACCTGGAACGAAGAAGATAAGCATATTTACAGCAGGTACAAAGGCGAGGCCAGGGACCTGTTGAGGACGATGCCCAAAGTGAAAGCCGAAAAGCTTACGTTTATCTATTATGATAATCTTAATCAGGAAATTCCCATGAGCTCCGGAAGTTATTTAAGCAATGCCCAGATAAAACGGACTACCGCGGTTAAGGTCTATTTACTATTGTCCAAGAAAGGTGATTGGCGGGAGTCGGTTTCTTATGTGAATATCCGTAACACCCAAGGCGTGGGCGTTTCCATAATTGAAGGTTCGGTTGTGCCTATGCCTTCCAGTGTGCGCATAAGGGCTTTATCTTTAGGTAACTTTTTTGGGCGCAAAAAAGAGGGTCTGGTAAGGCTGATAATTAAGCCCAAGAACTACCGGGAGCTGGTAATTCAGCTCAAGATTATTCCCGATCCTTCAAGTTCTGAACGGCTTAAGGTAGAGAGGTTTCAGATGGAATCCCCGCGGGGAAAAACGCTGGTTTCCGGATTCATCAACCAGACCTTTATGGATACGGAATTTATCAATTTACTGACCCTTGACCGCAGCGGGTTTTATGACTATAACGACGATGAAGGAGTAGGTGATTTTTACATCGCCGAGGAAGAACCGGTTTTTTTAGAAGTTGAACGGCTTGATTTTGCCGGCGCCTCCTTGTTCGTGAAACCGTAGGATTGTGTAAAGTGTAATGAAAAATATTTACATTACACATTAAACATTACACATTACACAGATTCGTTGTGAGGTAGGATGGCCAGAGTTAGAGTTCAAATTAGTCGAGACGAAAGGGAGTTGATTCTTAAAGCCAAGAAAGGCGATAAGAAATCTTACGAACAGTTGATCTCCAAACATACTCCCGGGTTATATAGGTATCTATATAGGATGACTGGGAATACTGAAGATGCTGAAGATATTCTGCAGGAAGCGCTTACCGCTGCTTATAGGAATCTTTATCAATTTAGGGGAAAATCGCTTTTTTCCACCTGGCTATACCGCATAGCCATAAACCACTGTTGTAAGGCTCTAAGAGAAAGGCGGCTGGATTGCTTTCATAAGAAAGTTTGCTTAAGAGAGGAGCATGATTTAGATAGTGACGGGATAAAGTCAGTGGAGTTGGCTGAGCAGCATAATCCTTTAAAAGAAGTGATAGAGAGTGATATTATAGAGAGGATACGTCTGGCCATTGCCCGTCTTCCTAAACAGTTAGCCGAGGTGGTAACTTTAAGGGAGCTTGAAGGCTGTAATTATGAGGAAATTTCCCGGCGGCTGGATATTCCTCGGGGAACAGTGATGTCCCGGCTGCACCGGGGCAGATTAAAGCTGGCCAGGATGTTGAAAAGAATGGGCTTTGGGCCGTAAGCAATAGATTTGTGTAAAGTGTAATGAAAAATATCTACATTAAACATTACACATTATACAAAAAGATTGCGTTTTTACGATAAAAAAAGGGAATATTTTTCCCATTTTCCGCATCTAATAGAGTGGAGGTAAATTATAGATATGCGTTGTGGCCAAGTATGCAAAAAATTGGATGCTTATTTGGACGGCGAGATTCGTGATGGTAGCGAATCTGCCATAGAAGAACATCTTTCTGTTTGCCAGAAGTGTCAAGACCTTCGTCGGGTCCTCAAGCTATCCCGGCTATATTTACGTAAGTTAAAAGGCTCTCCTCAAGGGGATTTTGTTCTAAATAGGGAGCAGATTTTTGCTCTAGCTCCCATTCAGCCGGCTTTGGTTCTAGCCAAGGCAGCGGCAGTACTTTTGTTATTTGTGACGGCGGGAGTAATTTTTTACTTCTCCAGCAGCTTAGGTCCTTCGTTAAATGTTGCCCGCAAATCCGGGGCTATAGCCCCGGAAAAGATCAATTTTGTAAACATAGAGAAAGGTATCCCGGTATTACCTGAAGAAAAAGAAGTTGTTCTTAATACAATTAACCCTACTCTGGTTAAGATAGGCCAGGAGTCTTGGGTAAGCATTAAAGGCAGGGCTTCCCTTTATAAGGATAAGGATTCCCTCAGCATAGATTTAGTCCGCGGCGAGCTCTATTTTGTCTCCGATCCCGATTTCTCGCTCAAAAAAAGCATTAAAGCAGCCGGTTTTCAAGTTACTGCGCTTAATACAGAGTTTTTTATCCGGGCCAGTGAGGGCGATACCGAAATTCAGCTCTTCTCCGGCCGGCTCCTGATAAAATATAGGGAAGGAAGAAATCTAACTGCGGTCCAGCTTTTAAGCGGCGAAGCCTTAAACAGCACCGGCGCAAAGGACATAAAGATTTATAGACTTTCATCAGAAGAAAAGGCTGATTTGGCCAGAAGAATCGACAGGATAAAGACAAGCGGCCGCTGGTTCGAAACCCACCCCAAACAGACTCATTTTGAATCCGGAGACATCAGAATCGAGTACTGGAAAGAAGGCTAATAGTTCAATCTAAAACAACAGTCTTGTGTAAAGTGTAATGTTTAATGTGTAATGTAGATATTTTTTATTACACTTTACACCTTACACATTACACAGAAAAAAGAGGAGGTTGCCGTGGCTATAAAAAGGTGTATTTTTCTGACTCTAATTGTCTTCTTTGTAGTGTTCGCGGTCACCATTTCGATAGCGCAGGCCGGTTCGTTATCCGGGGATATTGAACAATTCTCTAAGGATAATCCTCAGGGCTTTAGCGCAGTTTGCCGGAACATCGCTTCTTATTACCATAAGAAAGGCAACCTCACCAGGGCTTTAGACTGGACCGAGCGGATTTTAGCCATCCAGCCCCAGAATTACCAGGTGCAGTTTTATAAGGCTCAGCTTCTTTTTAGCCTCAAACGCCATAGCCAATGTGAGAAGCTTCTTAAAAAGCTTGAAGGTAAGAGCCAGCTTAAAAACAGCCCCTTATTGGTTTCAGTGCGCAATTTGCTCTATAAAACCTATAAGCAGGCTAAGAAATTACCCCGGGAACAAAAGCAAATTGAGAAGAAACTTAAAGCCAGAAAAGTTGACCTGGATACCTATCGCCAGGCCTTTATGATGTTTCGGGTATCGGAAAATTACAAAAAGACTATTAAATATGCTAAAAAGGCGATTAAGGCCTATCCTCAAGAATCATCCTTTCGTTTTGCCCTGGCCTATGCCTATGAGCAGAAAAATAAAATTAAAGCGGCCCGGCGTGAATACAAAGCCCTTATAAAGAAACACCCTGACAATCTCAATGCCTACAACCTTCTTCTCAATATGCTCAAAGAGAAAAAGCGCCTCAAAGAAGCCCGGGCCTTATGGGAGGATTTTGTCCAGAAGGATAAGCAGAACCTCTATAAGCAGTGGCAGTTAGTGGATATCCTCTACACCATGGGCCAGCTCGATGCTGCTACTGTCCAATTAGACCTCATCCAAAAAACCCACCCCAATAACCCTCAAGTCCTGAGGCAGGTAAAACGCTACCGGCAGAGTATCCAGACGCAGAGAAAGAAGCAGCCGCAGAAGAAGTAAAGGCTGACCTCTTTGCGATAAATTAAATGTGAAAAATCGACTTGACACTTCGAAATTTCATGGTATATTTAATTTGGCATGGAGATTAGGCGTACCAAAGAATTGAATCTTTTAAGACAGAGGCTTAAGGATAATCCCCTGGTTGCTATACTCGGGCCTCGGCAGTGTGGGAAAACTACGCTTTCTAAGCAATTTGCCCGAGAGGTCAAATCCGAAAAAGTTTATGTTTTCGATCTCGAGGACCCCCGGGATCTTGCCAGGCTTGATGAACCCACTCTGGCTCTTGAAAACTTAAGCGGCTATGTCATAATAGATGAAATCCAGAGAAGGCCTGAGCTTTTTCCCGTCCTACGTGTTTTGGTAGACAAAAATCCTTCCCTAAGATACATAATACTCGGCAGCGCATCCCGGGATCTAATAGCCCAGAGTTCCGAATCACTGGCTGGAAGAATCAGCTATATTGAGATGGGAGGATTCTCTCTGGAACATATAGCCGCCGAAGATATAATGGGACTCTGGATAAGAGGAGGTTTTCCGCGCTCATATCTTGCGAAGAATAACAGAGCGTCGTTTCAATGGCGGCAGGATTTTATAACCACCTTTCTGGAAAGAGACATACCTAATTTAGGCATTAAAATACCTGCCCCGGCCCTAAGGCGGTTCTGGATGATGCTGGCCCATTATCATGGCCAAATTTTTAACGCTTCTGAAATAGCAAGGAGTCTGTCCATATCAGATAACACGGCGAGGCGATATCTGGATGTTCTCTCTGGCACCTTCCTTATAAGACAATTACAGCCGTGGTATTACAATACCAAAAAACGCCTTGTAAAAAGGCCTAAAATATACTTCAGGGATACAGGCATCTTGCACGCCTTATTTTCTTTACCCGATTATGAAGATGTTGCCAGGCATCCCAAGTTGGGGGCGTCATGGGAAGGATTTGCACTTGAAGAGTTGATTAGGTATTTAAATCTCAGGGAAGAGGAAGCCTTCTTTTGGGCGGTGCATACAGGCGCGGAGCTGGATTTAATCCTGTCTCGAAAGGGCAGATTATGGGGTGTGGAAGTAAAATACGATGAGGCCCCGGTTTTGACCAAATCTATAAAAGCAGCCCTCAGCGAACTTTCGCTTTCGCATATTTGGGTTTTATACCCGGGCGCAAAAAGATACTCTTTGCACAAAAAGGTGTCAGTTCTCCCCCTCAAATTCATAAAAGATATAAGGGTTTAATGATAATAGACGAGTTAATAAATAGAGCCGTCCGCTTTTTTAATATGTTGAAGCGCGAGAGTGCGAAGTGGGAAGTGCGTATCGAAGTGGGAAGTGGGAGGTGCGATGGGGCCGATAAGAAGTTATAAGGACCTAAGAGTGTATCAGGACAGTTACGCAGCGTCAATTGAAGTGATCAATAAGATAATACCGGCACTCCCCAAGGAAGAGAAGTACGATTTAGTAGATCAAATGCGGCGGGCATCAAAATCGATTCCTCGGTTGATTGCAGAAGGCTATGCTAAGAAACATCAAAAGAAGCACTTCCAGAAGTACATCGATGATGCAATTGGAGAATGTAACGAGATGAATGTATGTTTGTCTCACTGCAAAGATTTATACCCAAAGAAAGTTGATATCAAACTATGCGAAAGACTCATTGATATATACGACAAGATCGGAAAAGGGCTTTATAGACTCGGTCAAAATTGGCGTAATTTCGCCGTTGAACAATAGCGCACTTCGCACCTCCCACCTCGATACGCATTTCGCACATCCCACTTTCGAACCTCGAATTTTAGAACTTACGCA
>CAYQUQ010000042.1:0-12870 GCA_964420965.1 uncultured Planctomycetia bacterium
TGATAGACTCTCTTTGTAAAATAATTACTTTTGTTAATAAGGAGGCGTAAAAAATTGGACAGCATTTATGAAAACAGATCGCTCTTTGATGCCATGATTAAATATGAAGACTTTGTTTCCGATAAAGAAGGTGTAGTTGAAGCGCTAAACGAACACGGCGTACCTGCTAGCCTTGGTAATTATAACTTTCATAGATCAACAGAAGAGATCATAAACTTTAATTGCAGGCATTCGGAAGAGCTAGCCAGAACATTTCGCCGGCAATGGGATATAGGGAATATTCACAATAATTGTGGGCAGGTCTGTTTGTGCTTAAAAAGTACCGTTATAGATGAGCTTATTAAGGAAAAAGTTGACAATCTTTGTCCTAAACTCGCTGATTTTTATTCGAATAAACCCTAAATGAAGAAATTTACCTGGAACAACGGTGATATTGATGTCTGACATTGGAAAAAGCAAATCTCTATAAATTAAAAAACAATGACTATTAAAAGTGTTTGTCATAAACTCTTTCGCATCTTAAATGCTAAAAGTAAAACGAGACCTTATTTAAGTCATATTTTGTTGTCTAAAACACATCTTAAACGTTTCAGTTAAGCTTGGATACGGTGTAAATGACGTTAGATCCGGCTTCTCAACTCACAAATTAGAGGATTTATAGTGATACCAAAAATAACAATTATCCTTCTGAACCATAAAAGACCTCAGAATATCCCGATTATTCTAGAGGCCATAAGGAATCAGACTGTAAAGTCCACTGTCTTTCTCTGGAACAATGGTGATGCGGATGTTAATTCATCTCTCATAGATCGTTACGAGCAGTCCGAGAAAAATATCGGTTGCATGACTCGATGGGAATTAGCAATGGAAGCCACAACGCCTTATGTCATGTCACTTGACGATGATTTATGTTTTGAAAAAGACGACGTGCTCGAAAGCATAGTACGTTGCCTTGGCAGGCAGGCAGCCGCTGATAGAATTGTTGGAGCCTTTGGAAGAATTATCCAGAAAGAAAATCAACCCTACGTCGATACAATAGAGGTGGATGATCTATATCATAAAAATTTACACAAAGATACAGCAGTAGATTTTATTAAAGGCAGGATTATGGCATTGAGGACAGAAATCTTAAAAAGCAGGATATGCCCATGCGATTTTGAGCCATTTTGCGAAGATGATATAATTATAAATGGCTTATTGGCTAATAGGCGTAGGCTGTATCACTTGGTGCCAGTCGTTTTAAGGGGAGCTTTTAGAGATTTGCCAGGCTATAGTTCTGGATTAACCAGTCGCAAAGATCATTATGAAAGAAGAAATGCAACGTTTAAAAAGTACTTTGGATAACGGGTAACTTATGGTTGACTTTCTACTTTTAATGGAAAACTATAAGGGAAGTTACACAAAAGCGTTAAAAGCAAATCCTCATCTACGCTTCTTAGCGTATGATGAGTGCGCAAAAGAGCTATTTTCGAAATTCATTTACTATGGAGATGCATATAAAGATGCGTTAACTAAGGAAGGGTTCAGTGCCGAGCAGATCATACCAGAGTGTGCGCCCCTTCAGTTTAAATGGGCTAGAGAAAACAGCATGCGGTTTTCCCCATCCTGGATATATAAAGCGCCGTTTCGCTGGTGGTGGACGCGGATATTAAAAACATCTCAACCAAAAGATCGCATAAAGTCTCATATTATCACCGAGCAGGTTAAAAAGTTAAGGCCAAAAATACTATGGGTATTTTCAGGTGTGCATGTAACACGAGATATGATTAAAGAGTGGCGTCCTTATGTCGGACACATAATGCTATGGTGGTCATGTCCATTATGCATAAATTTCCCATATGATTCTTTTGATGCAATATTCTCCTGTATCCCCTTACTTGTAAAGCGTTTTAAAACGCAAGGGATTAAGGCCTATCACCTGCCTCATTCATTTGATCCACGCATACTTTCGCATGTGAAGCATACTGGCAAAAGAATTCTAAATATCGCATTTGTAGGGACTTCTGACCCTGTCCATAAAAAGAGGATTTCGTTTATGGATCGCCTCTCCAGGTACTTAAAGGTAGACTTTTACGGTCCCAGCGTAGATTCTTTTCCAGAGGACAGTCCTATGCGGGCAAATTGGCACGGTGAAGTATGGGGAAAGGACCTTTATTCTGTTTATGGGTCTTATTTATTCGCGATTCATACAAATATTGATGTAGCAGAAAAACAAGCTTCAGCAAAACGGCTTTTTGAAATTACAGGCATGGGTACCTGTCTTCTTACAGATTCAACAGACCATTTAGAAGATCTCTTTGAGCCCGAAAAAGAAGCTGTTGTATATTCTACTCCTGAAGAATGTATAGATAAAGTTAAATACCTTCTGGCACATCCACAAGAGGCCATGAAAATCGGCAAAAGAGCCCAGGAGCGCGCACTAAAGAATCATACGTATAAAGAAAGAATAAAGCAATTATTGAAATACCTTACGGACCTTGGATTTTTGCCTCCTTCAACCTCGGCGCTATCTTAAGCTATATGAGATGATGCTTAAATCCTATTCCAAAAGTACTTTACGAATATATATTTTCTTGAACAAAAGCACAACGTAATATATAATTGACGTAGGCTAGATAACCACTTTTCATTGCGCCATTGATCGGTGCTTTTTCTTGTGTGCAAAAAGCCAAAATTTGACGTGCCCAAATTTTGGTTTTTTGCAAAAGTTTCGCTTGAAGGCTCGGCAAACCGCCTCATGACTTGTTATTTTACGTGGCGCGCTTAGGCGGCGATAACGCACGGCTGCAGGCTTTGCAGCGTGTGTTTTCGCGAGGGCGGTGTGGCCTGCAGCCGTGCCGAGCCACGGAGAGCTTATTATTTAAAAATTTTCTTCAGGGGAATCACTGAAGTAAGTTCGAACCTTATCTAATACGGACCGCCATTATTTTGCCCGAAAGAAGGAGGTGGGCGTGGATAAAAAGAAAGTGTTGCTCATTGATGACGAAAAAACTTTCGGCAGATTGGTAAAACTCAACCTGGAGCTGGAGGGAGATTTCGCGGTAACTCTGGCTGAGTCCGGTAAAGAGGGTATTAAGTTGGCCAGGAAACATAAGCCCGATGTAATACTCCTGGATATAATGATGCCGGGACTGGATGGGTTTGAGGTTTTAAAGATACTGAAAAAGGATTCTGATACCGTAGGGATTCCCGTGGTTATGCTCACCGCTAAAGAGGATGACGAATCCAAGGTGCGGGCGGCCCGCTTGTATGATGAATTATACATTACCAAGCTCATCGAACCGGACGAATTGAAGAAAAAGCTTAAGGAAGTTCTGGAAATAAGAGCCGGCGATTAGCCTTTCCCTATGGAGATAGTTTCTAATAGCGCCGTTTTTTTATTAGGCTTAGGCCTGCTGGTAGTTTCTGCGGACTGGCTTATCCAGAGCTCGGTGAAATTATCCCTCCTTTACCGGCTGACCCCCTTATTTATCGGCATGGTGGTAATTGCTTTCGGCACTTCCGCTCCCGAGGCCGGGGTAGGGATCATGGCCGCTGTCCGCAACCAGAAAGGTATTGCTCTGGGTAATGTCATCGGGAGCAATATCGCCAATATTGCCCTTATCCTGGGGCTTTGCGCGATTTTAAAACCCTTAAAGGTGAATAGAAGTATTTTTCGGAGGGAAATCCCTTTTTTTCTTTTTGCCACAGCCTTGTTCTATGGGGTGAGTCTGGATAAAATCATCAGCCGCGGCGACGGGCTGATCTTTATTCTCTGCTTTATGGCCTTTTTGATTCTTTCTTATAAGGGAGCCCGGAAGTCGTTTAAAGCGGAGGAGGTCAGCCAATTCAAATTCAAAAAATTCTTTCAGCAGGAAAAGCCCCGTTCCGCGGTATTCTTATTGATGGTAATTTCTCTGCTCGGGGTAATCCTGGGCGCGGATTTCATGGTTAAAGGCGGGTCTTCCCTGGCCCGGATTTTCGGCATCAGCCCCTGGATTATCGGTATCACCATATTCGCTATCGGCACATCGTTGCCGGAGCTGGTGGCATCGCTTACCGCTTCTTTTAAACAGGTGCACAGCATCAGCGTGGGGAATATCGTGGGCAGCAATATTTTTAATATCCTGCTGGTTTTAGGGATAGTTTCTTTAATCCGGCCGATTAATCTCGACCCGTCGATATTGACTTTCGAGATGCCGGCATTGATTTTATTCAGTGTGGCTCTGTTCGTGGTGATGCGGACAAAGTACCGGATAACCCGCGGGGAGGGGCTAGCCCTGTTTTTAGGATACCTGGTTTTTCTGGTTTTTCTTTTAAAGTAAGGAGGTGGAAGATGACCGGAGGAATTATCGCTGTAGCGTTGCTGGTATTGGTTTTTATCTGGGCTGTGGCTGCTTATAACGGCATCATAACCTTAAGAAACAGCGTGGATAACGCCTGGGCCCAGATCGATGTCCAGCTGACCCGCAGGCACGACCTTATACCCAACCTTGTGGAAACCGCCAGGGGATACATGGCCCATGAGAGTAAGACCCTGGAAAATGTGATCAAAGCCCGCACCCAGGCCACCCAGGCCACGGCCGTTAAGGATAAACAGGCTGCCGAGAATCTCTTGACCAGCGCTCTGCGTTCTCTGTTTATGGTGGTGGAAAAGTACCCCGACCTTAAGGCCAACGAGAATATGCTCAAGCTCCACGAGGAAGTAACTTCGACCGAAAACCGGATCGCCTTTGCCCGCCAGTTTTTTAACGACGAAACCATGCGGCATAATACCCTGATCCAGAAATTCCCGGTTAACTTTATCGCCCAGACTTTTAAGTTTACCGGCAAAGAACTGTTTGAGATCGAAGATACGTCGCACAAAGAAGTTCCGAAAGTAAAGTTCTGATTTTTTATCGCTGATGGCTTACTCATTCGTTCGGATCGAAAAAGAGAAATCCCGCTTTATCGCTGTTTTGATCGCCCTCCTGATTACGATCTACTTTTCTACCGCCTGGCTCATCTGGTTCATCGCCAAAAATTACTTCCATTATCGGATGAGTTCTTCCGCCGGGGGCCTTTTGGTTTTTCCCACCCTGACCGGAACCGCCATCGTGTTCTGTATTGCTTTGGGGATCGCTTCGGTGCATTTTGTCGGTTCCACTGCCAATATGATGGAGAGGGCTTTACGGGTCTTAGGAGCTAAGCCTTTGGACCCAAATTACATCAAGCATAAGGCCTTTAAGAACGTAATTGACGAGGTTTCCGTAGCCATGGGCGGGGCGGCCATCGGCGGCTGCGTGATTAATACGTCCAGCTGTAATGCTTTTTCGGCCAGTAACTTCAGCGGCCAGCCTTATATCGGCGTAACCGAAGGTTTGCTTTCTAAGTTAAACCGCAGCCAGCTGGAAGCGGTGGTGGGGCACGAAGCCGCGCATATCGCCCGGGGCGATACCTTAACCACCAGCGCCGCCTGCTCCATATTCGGTATTTACGAAGGGCTGCTCAGAGGGATCCCCCAGACCCTGTTCAGGGTCCGGGGCCCGGTAGCCGCATTGGGAGTTATGGTCTACCTGGTTCTAATGATAACCCACTTTTTCAATAAGATTGTAGTTACCTTTATCTCCCAGCAGAAGGAATTCCGGGCCGATGCCGTGGCGGTCAAGCTTACCCGTAACCCGCTGGCTTTAGCCCGCAGCCTCTATATCATTTCTAAGCGCTGGCACGGCAACGATACCAGCATCCAGGGGTTGTCTTCTTTATTCATTGCCGACCCGGCCCCTTCAAGAATCAGCGGTTTATCCAGCCACCCGCCCATAGAAGAGAGGATCGCGATGTTGTTAAACATGGCCCATGCCGATAAATCCGCGCTGGAAGTCATGACTGATAACTTAAAGCCCCAGATTAAAGCCGCCCGCAACAGCTTACGGGAGAAGATTAAAAAGGCCAAGAGCTTAAAGACCCACGAGGGTTGGTTCGTATTTAAGGACAACCAGTGGCAGGGCCCTTTTTTATTCGTGGAGCTGGCCGTGTTCGGCTGGCTGCGGCCGGACAACCTGATTCGCCGGGACGGATCGATTGAGGTAAAGGAAGCTTACCAGGACAGTAAATTACTTTCGTTGCTTAAGCCCCACACCGAAGATATGCATGGCCGCTATTCCTGCCCCCATTGCTATCACGGCTTAGTGGAGATTAAGTATGAGGGGGCAGCCACCCATAAATGCCATATCTGTAAGGGCCTATTGGCTACCCGGGAGGAGCTGAACAAGATTCTGATCCGGGAGGATAAAAAGTTTTCTCAGGAGATTGTGGCTCAGGCTGAGGCTGCCCTGGCTGAGAAGAAAGAAAGATTTAAACGCATCCGCCAGATAAAAACCTCATTAGTAATAAATTGTCCCCATTGTTCGCGCAAGATGAAAAGAAGGCTGTTCAGCCACGACGCCCCCGTGGAGATCGACGAATGTGGATACTGTGGCCGGTTATGGTTCGATTACAATGAGCTGGAAATAATTCAGGTTATCTACGACCGGCTTCCCCACAAAGATCAGGTAATTTATTAACCGTTTTTATTAATCCTGGTTGACGCAAATCTAATCTGGGGTTATACTGAACCACTCTTATGGAATATGTAGCCTTCGCTTTAAAATACCGTCCCCAAAACTTCGCTGAAGTCGTGGGCCAGGAGCATGTGGTCACCCCCTTAAAAAACGCGATTTTAAAAAACCGGGTGCATCACGCCTATCTTTTCAGCGGCCCCCGGGGAATCGGCAAGACCTCTTTAGCCCGGATTTTAGCCAAGGCCCTTAATTGCCGGCAGGGGCCGACGGCCGATCCTTGCGGAAAATGCCCCAGCTGTACGGAGATAACCCGGGGTAAATCCCTGGATATTATCGAAATCGACGGGGCCTCGAATAGAGGAATTGACGAAATCCGAACCTTAAGGGAGAGCGTTAAGCTTTCCACGGCAGCGGCCCGTTATAAAGTTTACATCATCGATGAGGTCCACATGCTTACTCAAGAGGCCTTCAATGCCCTGCTTAAAACTCTGGAGGAGCCGCCGGCCCATGTAAAGTTTATCTTTGCCACTACCCACCCGCATAAGGTAATCCCCACGATTTTATCCCGCTGCCAGAAATTTCAGTTCAACCTGGTATCTTTAGAAAATATAGTCGGCAAGCTTAAGAAAATAGTCGCCGTCGAGAAGATAAAGGTTCAGGAGAACCTTTTGTACACCATTGCCCGGGCCGCCGGGGGAAGCATTCGCGATGCCGAGTCGCTCCTCGATCAGCTGGTCCCGGTGGTTCTGGAAAAAACTTCCCCGGAAGATGTTTTTTCCTTCTTAGGGATAATAGACGAGGATAGCCTGAACCGGGCCTTGCAGTTTATGGTTAAGAAAGACCTGAAAGCGGCTTTAAGTTTCGTGGAAAAAACCGTGCAGGCCGGTAAAGACCTGGGCGTATTCTTAAACGCGCTTATCGAACACCTGCGCAACCTACTTTTGGCTAAAATCAGCACCGAGAATTTTAAGGAGCTAAGCGATGTCTCGCCGCAAAGCAAGGATTTTATCTCCACCCTGTCCCAGGAAGTCGACACCGGCGATATTTTAAAGATGATCGATTTACTTATCGTGGCTAAAGACCTTTCCCACCGTCTTAATACCGTCAGGATTCCCCTGGAATTAGCCCTGATAAAATATTCTCACCGGGAACCTTCCGCCGCGGCTGCACCCCGTCCCAAGGCGAAAAACAACCCCGGTCCGGAAAAGGAAGCGGAAACCTTGAGCACAAAAGAGGAGATAGATGATTTTGACTTAGAGCCGGAGGAAACCCCGGCTGAGCCTGAAAGTACTAAACAGCCCGAGCCTAAAGCCGAAGAAAGCGAAGATCCTCCCCGGGAAGATAATGTTATCCTTCCGGCGGTAGAGTCGAAATGGAAGGATATTTTATCCCAGATGCATAAGAAAAGAGCGGCTTTGTCAACTCACCTTTCTTTCGGCCGGCCGATTGCCTCTTACGGCTCGCTGGTGGTAATCGGATTTTCTCCCCGGGACAGCTTCCATAAGGAAAGCGTGGATGGTGCCCAGAAGATAAAATACATGGAGGAAAGCCTATCCCAGTCTCTGGGAAGAGACGTCCGGATAAAGCTGGTTTTTAAAGAGCTGCCCCGGGCGGCTGTTCCGGAACCGGTCGAGGGCGATGTCGATGAAGGGGAGGATGCGGGTAAAGCGGCAGATCCGGACAATACCGACGACGGTTTCTTGAACAATCTGCTTGATACCTTCGGCGGCAAATTCCAAAGCGACGAGTCATGAGTTTTCCTAAGATATTCAACGAATTGGTGAAGAGTTTTTCCCGCTTTCCCGGCGTGGGCCGAAGAAGCGCCGAGCGGATGGTTTTTCACCTTTTAAAGATGAATAAAGAAGATATCGGGCGCCTGGCTGCCAAGATGGAGGAGATTCACAATCACATCAAGCCCTGCCGGTTGTGTAATAATTTTTCTACCAAAGATATCTGTTCGGTCTGCGCCGACCCCAAACGCCAGAAAGACGTCATTTGCATCGTAGAGGAGCCCAAAGATGTCCTGGCTATCGAAAAAACTTCGCGCTTCAGGGGCCTTTACTACATTCTTTTAGGTTCGTTTTCTCCCCTTGAAGGCATCGGCGGCGAGGATTTAAACTTAAGAAAGCTGATTAACAGAATAGAGCAGGGCGAAATCAAGGAAGTTATCATTTCCACCGATCCCGATAACGACGGGGAATTAACCGCCCGGTTTTTAATCCAGGAATTATCCCCTTATAAGGTAAAAATTTACCGCATCGCTATCGGTATACCTTTAGGCACCCAGATCGAGTATATCGATTCCGCTACCTTAGGTAAAGCCCTTCTGGAGCGAAAAGCCGTCAGCTAGTCCTTCACGGTTCAGCGGCGGCGTCTTCTTGCTTTTAAAAAAAACTGGTGTGATAAGTTGATTTGCTCCTGAGTTAAGGAGTGCCCGGCGCCGGGTATGATCTCAAGTTCTACTTTTATCCTTTTCTTGCGGCAGGCATTAACGAATTTCCTGGCTAAATCCACCCGGGATATCGGCGTGGTGTCGTTTTCGCCTACGGCGATCAGGAATTTAGTGTTTATCTTGCGCTGGGGCAGGTCATAGCTGCCGGCATTGTGGGCGGCGACGGCTTTGCATCTTTCCGGATAGAGGAGGGCGAAGCGGTGCACGAATTGCGCTCCGGCCGAGTGGCCGAAAAGATACAGCTTTTTAGAGCTTATATTCTCGGTTTTGGCGATTTTCTTTAAGATGGTAATCAGAGTTTCTCCGGACCAGGCCTCGGGATAATGGTAGCTGGTTCTTTTATTGAAATTTTCGATTTCGGATACAACACTAAATTTAAAAACCGGCGTCAGAATGGCGAATCCGTTTTCCCGGGCAAATTCCTTCCAGTCACTCCCCATATATCGCCCGCCTTGGGAGTTAAGCCCGCCTAAACAGACCAGGACCGGCAGGGGGGAGGAGCGGTTGGTTTTGGGGATATAATAAGTGTAGGTGACGATTTCCTGTCTCTTTTTGTCCGGCCGCCGCAGGCTTATTTCTCCCTCTTCTTGAGTCTGGCCAATACCGGAAGTAGCCGCGGTCAGGGCCAGCAATAGCAATATTATCGTGGAGGGCCTTATTCTCATCACGTAATTATTATACCCTGAAACCGCTTTCAAAAAAATATATTTTTTGGGGCAATCCGTTGGGAAAGATGTCTAAAATATGGTATATCAATAGGATACTTTTGTTTTTACAGCCAATAGAGAAAATGAGCCATTAAGTCGGGGAGGTATAAAGTGAGAAAAATCCTTTCGTTTCTTTTAGTTCTGTCGTTTTGCTGGTCAGCGTCATTGACTACCCATGCCGAGCAGAGGTATAAGACCAATGTCAACATAAACCCCTCCGGGGGCAAAATCAATGCCGGTTCGGTATCCGGAAAAGGGCCCAAGGTTTCTTTCGTGGCCCAGGCCCGGAACGGTCAGTCCGACACTATCCGGCGCGGCGTTGGAATCCCGTTGGGTAAACCGGGCACCCGGAACAATAAATACGATAAGATACGCCAGCAGGCCAAGGCCAGAATACAGGCCGAAGTCACCCAGCGTTCCAAGTTACGTATCATGCCTCACCGGTTTGGCATTCCCGTGCCCGATGTCTTGGGTACCCAGCTGGTACTTACCGAAAAGAAAAAGCCGGATGATCGCGGTTACGCTATCGCCTTTATCAAGAAAGACGGTAAGATTGACGGCTATTTAGGCGTAGGTAAGGATGATGATGAGAAATCTTTTAAAGCTCTTCTCGACCGCGATATTCCTTTCTATGTTAACGGTAAACTTAGTGTTGATTCCGAACACTACCTGGATAAGCCTTATCCTTTAGAAGTAAAAACCCCCTGGGGCAGTGCCTATTTAATCGCTACTGAAAAGGATTTATTTATGCTGGCTAGCGAACGCCAGGTTGCTTACGCCGAAAAGCTCGGCCTGAAAGTAGGTGAACTTAACGGCCAGAAATGGGTTATAATCGGCGGCAGCGAAGACAGGATAAAGACGGTAACCGACAATATCCACAATCTCCTTCATCTAAAGCCGTTGATCAAGGAAGTAAAAAAACCTAAGCCTCGCCGCTACTTCTCGTTTGAAGATAATTGATCTTCTCGGCCGCTAAAAGAAAACATTCTGGTGGTGGTCCAGTATTCTTCTTCCTCATGGCCGGTCTGCTTACCGAGGAAGAAAGCCTTAATGGCGTAAGTTCCCGGTCGTAGCCAGGCCATTACCTGACAGTCATAAGATTCGTTAGGCTCCAGCCAGAAATGGACATCATTAAAATCGCTGTCCGGGTCCTGGTACCCGCCGAGATAGTTAACCTGTTCGAGATCACTTTCCGAAGTTTCGTCCTTTCCCTCGCGAATGGTTATATTGCCCGTCGGATTCAGAGAGTACCAGTCAAACAGCTGCGGGTTCTGCGAATCAGGAATAGGGCGGATTTTTAGCGTCCCGGCGTGTTTGCACTGGTCCTGGGAGTCTTCATAGAGGAACTCCGCGCTGGCATATTCAATGTCTTTGCGGGTCCGGGCCACGATTTTGGTCTGCCCTTTATTTTCCACATGCACCACCATCGAAACCAGCAGCAGGTTGCCGGATTCGGACTTTTTAATTACTTTTGCCCCGATATCTAAACCAAAAAAAGTAAACGTTTCGCGGTTAATCCCAAACCGCCAGACCGCAAAGGCCAGCCCGCCGGCCAATACCGCTACTTCCAGAAAGCCAATAAAAAGTTCCATCTCACCCCGCCTTAGGTTTTATTATTCCTTATTCCAGGTCCAGCCGCAATGAGGGCATTTAGACTCATCGGATTTTATCACTTTCATGCATTCGGCGCAGTAGAATTCCCCGTCCTTTAATTCGCTTTTCTTCTTTTGATTTTTCCCTTTAGAGAAGTATTTTATCGCTCCCACCGCGCCGGCCACCAGCAGAAAAGCGGTTACGATAAGGAGAGTTAAGGGAAAAACCGGCTGGCCGAAAAAATTATAATGGGGGGTACCGTAATCTCCCGCGGCCTGGCGTTTCAGCGAAATCAAAACGGTCGGCGTTACCGCCAGCAAAATTAAAATAACCCCGATGGTACATATTATTTTATGTTTCATCCTTGGTTACCCGCTTAATACCGTAATTTTACCGCTACTTTATCAGGTTAATGAAACGCGGATCGTCGCTAAGAGATTTTAAATCCGCATCGCTCTTTGCTTCGGCTTTAGGAAAGCCCCTGGTGATGGCCGCTTCCAGATAACGGAGGGCCTCATCTTCATTGCCTTCCCGCGCAAAAATACAGGCTAGATTATAGATACCCACCACGGATATGTTGTCGATTCTAATCAATTGGGCAATATGCAATAAGAGCGGCTTGGCCTGGTCGTAAGAGTCAATTGCCAGATAGCAGGTAGCCAGATTTTCAGTATGAACAGGCAGGGAATAGTTTAAACTAAATGATTCTAAGAATGCCGCTTTGGCCTTATGAAAATCTCCCCTTTGCATATAATAGAGGCCTTTTAAGGTAACAACCATTTCTTTCATCGCGTCGGAAATGTTAGCAATTTCTATCTTATCGAGCTCAGCGATATTTATCGGTTGGCCCGAAACAGCTCTAGCAAAAGCGGTCAATATTTTATATTCCAGCGAATCTTTATTGATTTCTTGAAGAAACCGGGTGGCTTCATTCTTGTCGAGCAGAAAATAATTATGGAAAGCGCCAAAGTAAAACTTATTTGTGGCCTTCGTATCATTATTGAAGCATTCTCTTAGCTTTTTATAAGCCATGACTTCAAAGATAAAATCGTCGGACCACTTTGCTTTTTGTTCCATCCATAGCCGGGAGACCATGGTTTTGCCGCCGCGTTGGGAGCGAATCGAAGGATCGGTCAGTACAGATTCCTGAAACGCCTTAAATAAAAAGTCCGGCAAGGGTCCCTCGATTTTTTCTTCCAGAGCCAAAGCTATACTTATCGCGGTTACGCCGTCAACCGGGTAAATCGATAAAGCGCCGATTGCGGCATTCAGATAATCTCCGGTTTTAACATGATTAACTGCCTTTTCCGGCGGATAAAAGCGCAGTTGCCGCTTTAAAAATTCAGGGTCATATTTATCGCCGGCATTGGCGATATGACTGGCGGAAACCAAAAGCAGGCATAACAAACTGAGTATTTTTATATTTTTAAACATTTTTTTCCTCCTCCCTGCATTTTATCACTTCAAAGATTATTAATAAAGGTAATAAAATGGGCATGGGTATAATTTAGCTTTATTTCGTGCCGCCAGCCGGTAGCTTAATTATGTTATTACTAAGTCAAGATGTTAATTTTTTACAACGTGAAAATGTTAAGCTTTA
>CAYQUQ010000043.1:0-12303 GCA_964420965.1 uncultured Planctomycetia bacterium
GCTTTGCTGATTTAGGTGCTTCTGCGGCTAGAGGAACTTGGGGTTTAAGGCTTCTACTTGGGGAGAAATTGTTTCCTCCAGGGATATTTTTTCCTCCGGTCTGGGTGTAACCGGGGCAGATGCAAAAAAGCGTAAATAGGCTAAAAAGTAAAAGTGGATATTTCATCGTTTTCTCTGTCATAGTTTACCCTTTATATATAACATATAATTAGAGAGCCGCAAAGTGGCTGTAACTAATTTTTTGAAAACGTTCTCACTTAAGTTCTAATTTGAGACTTGTCCCTTTTTTAACATTTCTATAAATGATTTGACAAATGTTATATAGTATGTTATACATGTTATGGTGAAAATGTGGAAAACTATATAGACAAAATTAAGCAGATATTAGCGAAAACTAGCTGGTCTCAAAGCCGATTTGCTCAAGAGGCGGGGGTTACTTTTGTTTCGGTTAACCGTTGGTTGAAAGGGCATAGTAGGCCTCATCCTAGCCAGTTGAGACAAATAGACCTACTATTCAAGAAAATAGTAGGAATTATTCCCCTTCCAGAAGGCGAGATAAAACAGATTATGGCTAAAGTTGATGAAAAGAGGAGGCAGTTTTCTAATATCGTTAAGATTTTAGAGGATGAGAGAATTGTCGCGGACTTTTTGCTGGAATTGACTTATAACTCCGATGCTATTGAAGGAAGCACTTTGACTAAAAAACAAACTGAGGCAATTATCTTTGATAAGGCTACAGTAAGAGAGAAAAGTTTGGTGGAACATCTAGAAGCGATTAATCACGCTACTATCTTAAAAGATCTTTTTTCCGGAAAATATATTCCGCCTATAAATGAAAGTTTAATTAAAGAGATTCACAGGGTTCTGATGCAAGGCATAAGAGATGATGCCGGGCAATATTCTAAGCAGCAAAGGGGCATTCGCGGTGTTGACTTAAGTTTACCTCACCCCGATGATATCCCTGAAGAAATGAATTTATTCTTTAGCAAGGTTAATTCTTGTCGCAAGCACCCGATTGAGCATATCGCCAAAATGCACGCTGATTTTGAAGCAATTCATCCCTTTGGCGATGGTAACGGCCGTATAGGCAGGCTGATTATGATTATTCAGTTGATTAATAATGGCTATGTCCCTTGTGTCATTACAGTTGAAGAGAAGGCTAGATATTATGAGTCCCTGGAATATGCTCAAAAAAGATCTGAGACTCACTTCGTATACTTTTTAGCCGAAACAATATTAAAGGGATATCAGATAATAGAGAAGATTAAAATTTGATATCTTAATTATTGACAATTGCTGATTCCATAGTATTTTATTAAAACTATGAAAATAGTGGTTTGCATAAAACAGGTGCCCGATACCACCGACGTCAAGATCAACCCCGAAACGAATACCTTGATCAGGGAGGGGGTGGCTTCGATTATCAACCCCTTTGATATGTATGCTATTGAGGAGGCCGTGCGCCTTAAACAGCGTTTCGGGGGAGAGTCGATTGTGGTTACCATGGGTCCGCCTCAGGCCCAGGACGCCCTGCGGGAAGCCTTAGGTTTAGGCATCGATAAGGCCATCCACCTTTCTGACCGGGCCTTTGCCGGCTCGGATACCTGGGCTACCAGTCTGGTTTTAGCCAAAGCCATAGCTAAAATCGGAGAGCGCGATTTAGTTATCTGCGGTAAGCAGGCTTCTGACGGCGATACCGCCCAGGTCGGCCCGGGGATAGCCGCCCACTTAGGATTACCCCAGGCTACTTATGTGCGTAGAATCGATACCGTTCATCTTGATACTACTCCTAAGATGATGGTGGTGGAACGGCTGCTGGAGGAAGGTTATGAACTAATCGAGCTGCAGTTGCCGGCTTTAATTACCGTAGTAAAAGAAATAAACGAGCCTCGCCTTCCTTCCTTACGGGGAAAGATGGCCGCCCGCAAGGCCGAGATTCCTACTTGGGGCAATAAAGATTTAAATATCGCTGAAAGCCAGATCGGGCTCAACGGTTCTCCCACCCAGGTGATTAAGATATTCACCCCGCCGAAGAAAGAAGGGGGAAAAATCTTTGAAGGCGAACCGGAGGAAGTCGTCGACCAATTATTCGAAGAAATTAAGGATATATTGTAGGGGCGGGGTCACCCCGCCCGAACAAAATAAAAATACATGTAGGGGCCGACCCCTGTGTCGGCCCGGTAAATAACATAGAGACATATGAACGGTATAAAAGTAATTCTGGATAAGTGTACCGGCTGCGGGTTGTGCCTTAAGGTCTGTCCGGTCGATGCTATAAAGCTGGTTGATAAAAAGGCCATTATCGATTTAGATAAGTGTACCCTCTGCGGGGTTTGTCCGGACAGCTGCAAGTTTGAGGCAATTATAATTGAACGCCAGGCAGCAGTGGTTAAAGAAGACATCTCTCAATATAAAGGAGTTTGGGTTTTTGCCGAACAGAGAGACGGGGTCATCTCTTCAGTTGTCTTTGAACTACTCAATAAAGCCCGCCAATTAGCCGATGACTTAAATACTTACGTAGGAGCAGTTTTCTTAGGAGAGGGAATTACTGAAAAAGCCCAAGAGTTAATCCATCGGGGCGCGGATAAAGTGTTTATAGTGGATTCCCCGGCTTTAAACCATTACATCGCTGAAAACTATACCAAAGCCATTGCCGGGCTGGTGGGAAAATATAAGCCGGAAATTATCTTAGCCGGTGCTACCACTACCGGCAGGAGCCTGGTTTCCCGAATCGCGGTGGGTATTTACGCCGGGTTAACCGCTGATTGTACCGGTTTGGACATCGATCCGGAAAAGAAGATTTTAATTCAGACCCGCCCGGCCTTCGGCGGAAATATCATGGCCCAGATTATCTCTCCTAATTTCCGGCCCCAGATGGCCACCGTCCGGCATAAGGTCATGCCTGAATCCGATAACGATACTTCCCGCAGCGGAGAAATTATCACCGAAACTTTCGACGCCGCCGGCCGGGATCAACGGATCAAGTTTTTAGATTTTGTTAAAGAAACGATTGCTACCGTTAATTTAGCCGAGGCCGATATTATCGTCTCCGGAGGAAGAGGCTTAGGCGAGGCTAAGAATTTTGCTTTAGTCGAAGAGCTGGCTCAAGTTCTGGGCGCGGCCGTGGGTTCGTCCCGGGCCTGTGTTGATGCCGGCTGGATACCCTATTCGCACCAGGTCGGCCAGACCGGCCGGACGGTTTGCCCCAAAATTTATCTGGCCTGCGGTATCTCCGGACAGATTCAGCATTTAGTCGGTATGCAATCGTCAAAACTAATCATCGCCATCAATAAAGATCCCGATGCCCCCATTTTCAAAGTGGCCAATTACGGCATAATCGGCGATCTGTTTAAAATTATCCCGCTATTAATTAAAAAAATTAAAGAAATTCACGCCAAATAGTGTTATAATTTAAAGGTATGTATCTTAAGGAAGTGGAAATCTTCGGCTTTAAATCTTTCCCTGAAAAAACCGGCCTTAAATTCGAATCCGGAATAACCGTTGTAGTTGGTCCAAACGGATGTGGTAAATGCCTTCATCCAGATTCCTTAGTTTTTCTGGCTAACGGTAAGATAGTTAAGATTGGTGAGTTAGTCGAAAATCAGCTTAGCTTTTCAGAAAAATTCATTTCTTTTGATGATGGTATAGGTAGTTTAGAGAATAAAGGTGATTTTTCGGTATTTTCTTTGAATCCTACAACTTTGAAATTAGAGAAAGTTAGAATAAGCGCATTTATAAGAAGGAAATCTCCGCGACACCTGCTTAAGGTAAAAACAAGAAAGGGTCAAGAAATTACTACAACTCATTATCATCCTTTTTTTACCGTTGAGAAAGGGGATTTGAAAAAACTAACTGCCGAAGAGTTAAAAAGCGGTGTGAGGATAGCACTTCCGCGGAAACTAGAGATTGATTCATTTCAAAATAAGCTAAAAATAGAAGAAATTGCTAGAAAATTTTCTGCTCAAGATTTAGTTTATCTTCCTTATTCAGAGGATCTAAGAAATTGGATATATAGAGAGAAAGATAAACGTGGTGGATGGAGAAAATTGGCTGGTAGCCTGGGAGTTTCAACTACGGTTCTTACAGGAGTAAAGCAAGCTCAGGCTTTGAACGTGGCCCATGTAGCCTCTTTATTAGGCAGAAGAGCCACTCTTAATTACATCCCTTCAGAGCTTAAGTCCCGATCCAGTGGACATATAAAAATTCCGCGTTTTTTGGATAAAAATTTAGCACGTTTTCTAGGCTATATTATTTCCGAAGGAAGAACAACTTCTTCTAATCAGGCTTGGTTTGTTAATGAGGATGAGGCAGTAGTTAAAGATTTCTGCACTGCAAGCGAGAAAGTATTCGGATTAAAACCGAAAATATTTTCTTATAAGGATTGCGCAAGAGATGTAATTATATTTTCTTCCGCGCTTTGCAAATTTTTGGATAGAGTTTTTGGTCTGAAGCAAGAGAGTTCTTCGTTCGAGAAGATAATTCCCGCCCAACTATTCTCTGCATCCAAAGAGATCGTTCTAGAGTTCATCTCTGCTCTCTTCGAAGGAGACGCTTATGTCAAAAACAAGGTTGAAAAAGGGAAAAAGGTTTTTTATATTGAGTACTCTACTGCCAGCAAGAAATTAGCTTCTGGTCTTTTTACTCTTCTTTTACGGTTAGGCGTACAGGCAGCAATAAGAGATAAATTCAAATGTGCTACGAATACCTCCAGTAAACATAAGAGAAAATATTATTCTGTTTATGTTTATGGACTTAAAAACCTAAAGAAACTCACTCCTTACCTTAATTTTGTGGGTAGAAAAAACAGAGTTCTTAAAACATTAAATAGCCTCGAGGTAAAATCTAATCCCAATTTTGATATCATTCCAAACATTAACTCTTTAATTAAAAGATTCATAAGATCTTCAAAGATCAGCGTAAAAAACACAAAGAAAACCTGTCCTAAGTTATCAGCCTACTATGAGGATATTTGTTTTCCTTCTCGGGGCGGAATTTTGGAAGTGTTGAGTAAAATCGACGAAATTACTCCCTCTCACGATAAAGAACTTCGTTCAAAACTGGTTAATTTTGCTACTTCTGATGTTTACTGGGATGAGATCGTTAGCATAGAAGAAATTCCTTCCGATACGGAGTGGGTTTATGATTTATGTGTAGAAGGCAATCATAATTTTGTGGCCGATAATTTTATTGTCCATAACAGTAATGTTTTTGATGGGATCAAATGGGCTCTTGGCGAGCAGAGTCCCAAGTCTTTGCGCGGGGCCAAGATGGAGGATGTTATTTTTAGCGGGACTGAGAATTACCCGCCCTTAAATTACGCCGAGGTAACCATGATTTTCTGCAACGAAGACAGGTATTTGCCCATAGATTACAAGGAAGTTTCCGTGGGGCGCAGGCTTTACCGTTCCGGCGAAAGCCAGTATTTCATCAATAAGAACATAGTTCGGCTTAAAGACGTCCAGGAGCTTTTCATGGGTACCGGCATCGGCGAGGCTACCTATTCTTTCGTGGAACAGGGAAAAATCGAGATATTTTTAAGTTACAAGCCCGAAGATAAACGGTTGATTTTTGACGAGGCCAGCGGAATCATAAAGTATAAAGAGCGCAAAAGGGAGACTTTAAGGAGATTAGAGGAAGCCGAGGATAACCTTTTACGTTTAGAGGATATTCTTTCGGAGGTGAGAAGGCAGATCCGCTATCTGGAAAGGCAGGTGGAGAAGGCCCGCAAATACAAGGAAGTCCAGCAAAAGCTGATCGAAGTGGAGAAGAAATTAGGCACCTTGCAGTCCCAGGATCTGGAAGAGAAGATCAATAAGCTTAGTGATGAATTAAACACCGCCAAAGAAAAGGAAGAAGAAAAAACCAATCAGCTTACCGAAGCCAGAAACCGCTGGGAAGCGCTGGGGAGTCAGCTTAAATCCTTGCGGGAAGGCTTAAGCCGGATTACCACCGAGGCCGCTTCTCTGGGAGCTCAAATCGAAAGTGCCGGCAGCCATATTACGCTTAATCAGCAGAGGATAAAAGAATTTAATTTACGCAATGCAAATTTAGGGACCGCCAGAGTTAATTTTAACCAGAGGCTAAAACACCAGCAAGAGCTTTGCCAGGCCGAAAGCTTAAGGCGGGGAGAGATCGAGGGCCAGGCTAACGACTTAGACCAGGAAGTTAAAAAATTAGATACCGAGAAATTAGAGCTTAAACAAACCATTGAAGAGGCCCGGAAAAAGAGCAATACCGAAAAGACCCGGATTCTGGATTTAGAAAACAAAAAAGCCCAGGCAAACAACATCCTTATTGAAATCCAGGCTAAGGTTTCGGCGCTGGTGAACCGCAAAAAACGGCTCCTTCTGGATAAGGTCAAAATGGAGGCCTTGATTTCTGATAACCAGGGAAGGCTGCGCTCGGCCGAAGATACCTTCGTAACTGCCGAGGGAAGCTTAAAAGGATTGCAGGACAAGAGGAATAAACTGGTCCACCGGGAAAAAGATTTAGCCTCCCTGATCGAAGAGACAAAGAGCCGGATAGTGGATAAAGAGAAAGAACTTTTGGAATTAAACGCTTCTTACGAATTCCTGAAAGATTTACGCATAAAATACGAGACCTTTTCCACCACTAAAAAAATAACCGTTATTTTTGACGAAGAGCCCAAAAACATCAATAAGCTGGTTGCTTCCTTGCAGGATGCCGAATTTCGAGAGGAGGGCGGGGTCTATAAGGCCCGGATCGAAGCCAAGATAGTATCTTTCGAGGAAGGGCAGTTAGAAGAAAAAATGCAGGCTGTCCGCAGCGAGATTTCCCGGGATAAGGATGGCCTTAAAGACCTGGAAGAGGAGCGCCGGGAGTTAATCCAGAATCTTTCCTGCGAGAATGCTCAGATCGAGGAGAAAAGAAGAAAGCTGCAGGGGGCCTTAGAGGAGAAGAACGGCTTAAACCGGGAAGTCGAGCGCCTTAAAGAAGAGTTTGAGCTTCTGGAAGAAGAGATTAAGACCGCTCTCTACGAGATCGACGACAGCGAGAAGAAGCAAAGTCAGGTCGGGGATGAAATCGCGGCCTACGCCAAAGACTTAAGCCGGGCCAATGACAGTTTATCCGGCTGTCAGAATATTATCATCGACAGCTCCGAGAGGGTCAAGGCCATAGATATCGAAACTACCAAAGCCATCGCCGAGAAAGAATCTTTGTTTAAGGAGAGAGAGGCTTTAGATTCAAAGATTACTTTTCTTAAAGAGGAGATTGGCAATGCCCGCAATAACTTGAGCCAGATCGATAAGGAGACTGAAGAGAACCGGCTGCGGATGGATGCTTTTAACCTTCAGGTGAAAGAGTGGGGCGTAAAGATCCGGGAAGATAAGCTTAAAATCGAAGCTTACGCTTGTGACCGTCAGAAATTAGAGCAGGAAGAACTGTCTCTGGATAAAGATATCGAGAGTTCCCGGATAGCTATCCAGGCGCTGGAGAAGGATGCCCAGGAATTAGGAAACGCCACCTACAATAAGAAGCTGGAAATCCAGAGCTTCGAATACGAGAAGGAAAAGATCCGGGATTATTTACGCCAGGTTTATAATGCTGAATTTGACCCCTCCTCCGGGGAAGTTAAAGAAGACCGGGAATCCCTGGCCGCGGATAAAGAAAAGCTTAAGAAGAGAATGAAATCCCTGGGGGAAGTTAATCTGGTGGCCATCGAGGAGTTTGAGGAGTTAAAAAAACGCGAGAATTTTCTGGAGAGCCAAAAGCAGGATTTAATTACCGCTAAAGAGAATTTAAAGAAGGCCATTGCCAAGATTAACCGGACATCTAAACAGCTTTTCTTAGAGACCTTTGAGAAGATTCAGGTAGAGTTTAAAAAGAATTTTAAGTTTTTATTTAACGGGGGGCGGGCCAATCTTATCCTCGTCGATCCGGAAAACGTTTTGGAATCGGGGGTGGAAATCGAAGTCCAGCCCCCGGGCAAGAAATTACAGAACGTTTCTCTTTTATCCGGCGGGGAAAAAGCCTTAACCGCCACCGCCCTTATCTTTGCTATTTTCCAGGTGCGGCCTTCGCCGTTATGCGTTTTAGACGAAATCGACGCCCCCTTGGACGAAGCCAACGTCGACCGCTTTAACCACATGTTAAAGCGCTTTGCGGCCTTTTCGCAGTTTATCCTCATTACCCACAACAAAAAGACCATGAGCAATGCCGATGTCCTCTACGGGGTTACCATGCAGGAGAAAGGTATTTCCAAATTGGTTTCAGTGAAGTTTGCTGAAGAGGCTGAAACCGCCCCCGCCGCCTAAGCAAAAGGAAACGTCCCCTTTACCGGAATTTGTCGAAGTCGCTGCGCTCAGTATCTAATTTCATAAAGCCGAAGGTGCGGCCGAGTGCGTCCTTGACCGAGTTGTGCTTGGAAGTCTGGGTCAGAAAACGGGCTGCCCACAATCCGGCGTTATCAGTAGGGGTCTGGCCGCTTAGTTTAGGGTTGCTAAAGAATTCTTTTTCGGCTTCGGTATACTGTCGAAAGAGGGCACCGTCATATTGGGGGTAGGTTATGGTTTGCCGGGTGAAGGCAAAAAATTCGTGGCCGACGGCATTGCCCAGGTCCCTGGCTCGAGGGTCGGTTAAATACTTCATCAGGGCCTTTCCCTGAAGGCCTTCCAGCCCGTGCATTTTTAATTCTTCCGCGGGGACGTCAAAGAGAACATACTTATAAGTTAAATGCTCCACGAAACCGTTGACCGCGGCGATGGCTTCCCGGTCTCCGGTAGCATGGACTTTATTAAATACAGAACTTAAATGAGCCTGTAGGTAAGATTTGTTTTCCTCGCCGTCGATGCCTTCCTCAAATCTCATTTTACGCAGAGCCGCGTGAGTAGCTTCGTGAAGGGGGATTGAAGGTTGAAAGAAAAGGTCGTACAGGTATAGGCCACCGTCCGGGCTTAAGAATCCGGCTGCGGCTTGCCGGGGTTCTCTTTCTCCGGGAGGGGTAAGTTCTTCTTTCCAGGTATCGAGGTCGCTGTGCAGGGTGAATTCAAAAGGCTTCCTTTCGAAGTCGCCTTCATGTTGGTATTTCAGGATTCGGCTTCCATCTGGATACTCCGGGCCCATATCCGAGGGAGAGTTGGACACCGTTCTTTCTTTTTTATTATAAGGGTTGTATACCGAAACTGCTCCGGCCTCGCGGTACTGGCGCCGGGTTTCCGGGTTCCTGAAATTAGAATCAGCCCATTTCCCCGGGGTCATAGGCACTCGGCGTGTGGCCCGGGTTTTGCGGTAATAAGCATCATAAGCCTGCCGGCTGGTATGCTTTTGGTCCAGGCTGTGGATTTCTCGCTTATCGGCTTTGTCAGTGGTTATATGGCCGGTAGCGGCCTGCCCGATGGCAATCCGGGTCGATATACCGGTGGTAAGCTGGGCCTGGGCCCGTGGAAACGGCCCGGCCAGGCTTAAAACAGCCGTAAATAGAATAATATCCCTGTAAGCGAATTTTGGCACCATCGCCTCCCTCAACCTTTGCCACTAAAATATACCATTATTAATATTTAGGGCACAAGGGGCAGGGCGACAATTTGGTCGGTATTTTGTAAGCGTTTTCGGGACAGACCCCAAATCGGGACAGACCCCATTTGCTCCATTTTAGCTTATGTCACGAATAGCCAGAATAGTGTATCCAGGGTATCCTCATCATATAGTCCAGCGGGGAAACAATAAGCAGCCTATACTTGGAGACAATCGAGATAAGTACTTTTACCTTGGATTACTGAAAAAATATGCCCACCAAGACGGTTGTAAAGTGCACGCCTACTGCCTTATGTCTAACCACACTCATCTTTTGTTAGTTCCTAATGAAAAAGATTCTCTAGCAAAAGCTATGCAGAAATTAAGTATGTGCTACACTCAGCATATAAACAGAAAGTATAACCGATCCGGTAGGTTATGGGAAGGCAGATTCTTCTCTGCGCTAATTGATAAAGAATCATACCTATGGACAGTTTGTAGGTATATTGAACAAAATCCTCTCCGGGCCGGAATAAGTGAGAAAGCCATTGATTATATCTGGTCTAGCGCAAGAATAAACAGCGGTTTAATGAAGTCCGATTTCCTTGAGCCTATTTGGGAAACATATCTAGATAAAAATGAATATCGAAGGCTTCTGGCTGAAGGTATTGAAGAAGCAGAAATAAAAAAGGTAAGGCGATATACTTCAAAAGGAGTTCCCTTGGGCTCTAAGGAGTTTTTAGGTTCCCCCTAGAACAAGAAATGGGGTCTGTCCCGATTTCAGGCCAGGAGGATGCGGTTTTTGCCCTGGCGCTTGGCCGCGTAGAGGGCCGCATCAGCCCGTTCGATGAAGGTGGATTTGTCGGGGGCATCTTCGGGAAAGGAGGCGATGCCGATACTGACCGTAAAGCGGTAATTGAGGATTTCACTTTCGGCCACAGACTTACGCACCCTTTCCCCTAACAGGACGGCTTCTTTTTTGTTGCTGTCAGGGAGGATAAAGGCAAATTCTTCGCCGCCGTAGCGGCAGAGGATGTCGATTTTGCGGCAGCTTTGCCGCAGGACATTAGCAATTTGCCTTAAGGCTTTATCACCCTGGATGTGGCCGTAAGTATCGTTAAATTTTTTAAAGTCGTCTAAGTCCACCATCATGATCGAGACTGCCCCGGAGTCGGAATCGGTGCGGGCCAGTTCTTCGTCGAGCTGGTATTGAAAATAGCCGTAATTCCAGAGGCCGGTTAAGGGGTCGGTGTGGGATTTAACCAGGGTGCTCTCAAAGGCCCGGGAGTTTTCGATGGCCCCGGCCGCCTCTTCAATAAACATGCCGAAAATTTTGGCATCTTCGGCAGTGATCGCCTTTTCGGTAACGTAATTATCGACCACTACTACCCCGGTCGGTTTTCCCTTGATCCAGAGGGTGCAAATCAGGAATTCTTTTAAATTGAGCTTCTCTACCAGAGGGTCAGCGCCGAGTTGATTGTGTTCGTCTTTCTTCAGGTAAAGGATGTCTTTGCGGTTTAAAATCTCAAATAAGAGCCCGCTGGTCTTATCCAGGGGAAAGGCCAGAGACTGGATAAACTCCATAAATTTAGGCTTAACCCGGCTTTCTTTGATCCGATGGTAGTTATCGATCAGATCATAGAGGTTTTTCTGCTCTTCTTCGATCGAGCGCCAGACCTCTCCGGCTTCTTGGGGGTCGATGGGCCCTAAGCCCATAAACCCGTTTATTTTTCTTTCTTCCTCGTCGACCAGGAATATGGCTGCTCGGTTAAAGCGCAAACCCTCATGGGCGGTCAAGCCGGTTAAGATGATATAGGTGATTTCATCCAGGCGCAGGGTTGTACGCATCGCTTTGGTAAGCTCATAGAAGACATATAGTTGTGAACGTACCTTTTCCAGCTCATCCTGAAGTTTTTTGATTGCGGGGTCCATCACCCCCTTAAATAGCACATTGGGCGGGAAAAGTCAATAAAAAAAGGACAGATTAGGGACAGACCCCATCGACTTCACAGAGAAGTTTGATGGGGTCTGTCCCTAATAGGTTGTTTTCTAGTGGGTCAGGGGGCCGATTTCGTAAATTTGATTGTTGTAGTTTCCGCCAAACTGTGTACACCAAGCCCGATTATCAAAGTACCAGCGGTAATTTTTAATCTGGCAGCGGTCGTTATCGTTTCTATTCTCCAGCTGAGCGGTTAAGTCATAAGAAGGAGCGTAAGTAGAGCGGCCGACATTGCCGTAAACATAGCCGTAATTCGCGGGATGCCAGGGACAGCAGGAATTATTGATCGGATCCCGGGGCAGAGAGCCGCCTCTTAAATAAACATTTACCCCGGCAATCCAGGGCTGAGCATAGTAGCTCCCGCTATATCCATTGCAGTCATACCCACAGCCTCTAGGACCGGTACTGGCTGGATAATAGCCGTGTTCATCGTAGTGCTGTTCGATAGCTAACTGCAGTGAATTTAAATCCGCCTTGCGGCGGGCATCGCGGGCTTTCATGGTAATGCCCTGGACCGAAGGCAGGACTGTGGCTGCTAAGATACCGATCACGGCGATAACTACCATCAGTTCCACTAAGGTAAATCCGCGTTTCATGTATACCTCCCCATCTCTTGGCTATTCAGGAATAGCCATTTCTGCTGCGTCGCCCGAACTCTGGGCAGATCTGCGGGCATCTTTAGTCAAGTTAAAAATCACAAAACTGATGGAGATTACGGCAATTACCGCAGCTACCACCCCGACCATCTTGTTATTCTTCCAGTTCGCCATCGTTCACCTCCTATGATAATTGTAAATAACTAATCTACTCTCAAAATACCAAACCGTTTA
>CAYQUQ010000044.1:0-12068 GCA_964420965.1 uncultured Planctomycetia bacterium
ATAAATTTGGTAATACAGCCTTAATGAATGCAGTTAGTTCTAATAGTTTAGAGGTAGTGAAATTTCTTATAGAAGAAGGGGCGGAGGTTAACGCTAAAAGTAAGAAGGGTTCTACACCCTTGATGTCGGCAGTCTACGGTAGAGATTCTTTGGGTGTGATTAAGCTATTGTTAAAGAAAGGGGCGGAGGTTAATGCTAAAAATAGGTTTGGCAAGACAGCATTAATGAAGGCAGCTGGTTATGATAAGTTAGATGTTGCGAAGCTGCTTATAGAATACGGAGCAGACGTGGAAGCAAAGGATGTTACGGGTCGGTCAGCATTAAACGAAACCAGAGATAAAGAAATGATAGCCTTGTTGAAAAAGCACGGTGCACAATATGGAATAGAAAAGACAAGGCTGCGTGCCGGTGAGGCTACCCCTCTTTTTACGGCTATTGCCCATGACGATGTTTCCCAAGCTAAAGAGGCGATAGAGAAGGGAATTGATGTAAATGCCAGAAATAGAAGAGGTGAGACGGCATTGATGGTAGCGGCTGCCAGCAATAGTTTAGATACAGCCAAGTTACTTATAGAAAACGGAGCAGATGTTAACGCTCGAAGTATTGGACGTTCATCTTTCAGCGGTCAGAAACCAAAAAAGGGTAGCATGACCGCATTGTGGCATGCGGTTTACAAAGGTCATTGCAAAATGGTATCTTTGCTGATCGAAAGCGGAGCAGATGTGAATGTGCGTACTCCTATGGAAACAGTATTGATAAAAGCAGTTAACGAAGAGTATTTATGCGTGGCAAAATTATTAATAAAAAACGGGGCAGACATAAATGCCCGAGATTGGTTTAAGGAAACAGCCTTGATAAAGGCGGTTCACAAGGGGTCTTTACCCCTAATGAGATTGTTGATTAGGGAAGGAGCGGATATTAATATTAGAAATATTAATAATGACACAGCATTAGATATAGGAATTGAGAGATTTTTTGTAGAGGGAGTAAAATTATTACTGGCTAAGGGGGCGGAGGTTAATGCCGAGGATTCTTACGGATGGACAGCATTAGACCATGCAAAAAATATGTATAGAAAGTATAAATCTGTAAGGTCTAAGGAAATAACTGGAGAGATGATAGAATTACTTGAAAAGTATGGAGCAAAGATTGGATCCAATAAGAAAAAAAGACCTATAGTAGGGGCACAACAATAAAAGGGGTCAAGTCTCAAATTAGAAGTTAAGCCATTATGGAATTAGATAAATGGGTTGAAAGAAATAAGGCGGTTTTTAATAGCCGGGATTTAAGGTTCCTCCTGAAACATAGTTTGGGGAAAGATAGCCTTGAGCTGGAAAGGATAAGGAAATTGTACGTCGAGGGTGTGCCCATGGCCTATATATTAGGTAAGGAGGAGTTTTTCGGCTATGAGTTTGATATATCGCAAGAGGTTTTGATCCCCCGGCCGGAGACTGAACTGTTGGTAGAGAAGGCCATAGAGTTGATCAAGAGTCGGAAGTTGAGGTCAGTCTTAGATTTATGTTGCGGTTCAGGGAATATTGCCATCAGTATTGCTAAAGAAGTATCTAAAGAAATATCGGTTTTTGCTTCTGATTGCAGTCCAAAGGCCTTGAAAATAGCTGAATCAAACGCTAATAAACATAAAGTCAGGATTGATTTTGTTCAATCAGACTTATTAGCTGAATTTAAACCAAACAGTTTTGATTTAATAATTTCTAATCCGCCTTATGTGGAAGAGGAGGAAATTAAAGGTCCTTTGAATTATGAGCCTAAGCTTTCTCTTTGGGCCGGAGGAGACGGGTTAGCTTTTATCAATAAGATATTAGATCAAGCCCATATTTATTTAAAAGATAAAGGCTATCTGATTATGGAAATCGGCTATAAACATAAGCCAGCAATCATGGTTGATAAATATGAATTAGTCGAATGGATTAAAGACTATTCCGGCCATTTCAGAGGCGTAATTTTAAAAAATGGATAAATTCGTAGTTCACAAGTCTCAGTTATCGGGAAGCGTTAAGGTAAGCGGCTCTAAGAATGCGGCTTTGCCGATTATGGCCGCAACTCTCCTTACCGACGAAAAATGCATTATCCACAATGTCCCGGATTTAAGGGATATCCGGACCATGATCGGGATTCTGGAGGTTTTGGGAAAGAAAATAGATTTTGATAATAATATCCTGATTATCAGGTCCAAAAAAAAGAAGAGCTTTATCGCGCCCTACAGGTTAGTGCGCACGATGAGAGCTTCTTTTTGCTGTTTGGGCCCTCTTCTGGCCAAGGGTAAGAAAGCCAGGGTTGCTCTTCCCGGAGGCTGCGTTATCGGCCCCCGCCCGGTAGATTTACACCTAAGAGGGTTAAGAAGCCTAGGGGCCCAGATCAGCATCGAGAAAGGTTATTGCCAGGCTAAGTCGCCGGGTTTAAAGGGCACCCATATTTATTTAGGGGGGCCTTTTGGCTCTTCGGTCCTGGCTACGGCCAATGTATTAATGGCCGCCTGTTTAGCTGAGGGCAGAACTTTGATTGAACACGCGGCCTGTGAGCCGGAGATAGAATGTTTAGCTTTATTTTTGAAAAAAATGGGGGCAAATATAAAAGGGGAGGGGACCCCCCTGTTAGAAGTCAGAGGGGTTAAACAGATCGGAGGCTGTGAATACAGAATTATTTCCGATAGGATTGAAGCCGCCACATTTATCGCCGCCAGTTTAGCTACCAAATCTAATTTGCTTATCGAGGGAATAGTGGCCCAGCACCTTACTTCGGTAATCGAGGTGACTAAAAAAATCGGGGCTCAAGTCAGCATTAACAAGAATGCATCTATTTTGGTAAAACCGGGCCCGGTGCTTAAGCCCGTAAATATAACCACTTTTTCTTATCCCGGTTTTCCTACGGATTTGCAGGCCCAGTTTATGGCTTGTCTTTGCCTGGCCGGGGGAATTTCTTTAATTACCGAGAAAATCTATCCGGACCGGTTTATGCACGTACCGGAGCTAAACCGCATGGGGGCTTCTATCCAGAGAAACGGCCCTTATGCTATAGTCGAAGGAAGAGAAAAGCTGTACGGAGCAGAAATTATGGCTTCGGATTTAAGGGCTTCGGCGGCCCTGGTAATCGCCGGTTTGGCTGCCGAAGGAACAAGCCAGATTTTTCGGGTTTATCATATTGACCGCGGCTACGAGAGAATCGAAGATAAGTTTAAATGTCTGGGCGCAAAGATAAAGCGGGAAGAACAATGAACATGAGAGTACTCGTTATAGACAATTACGATTCGTTTACCTATAACCTGGTGCAGTATTTACAGGAGCTGGGCGCAGAGACGGTAGTTTTTCGCAACGACAAGGTAAGTTTGAGTAAGTTAAGGAAGCTGAAGTTTGATCGGGCGGTTATCTCTCCGGGCCCGGGCCGCCCGGAAGTTTCCGGCGTAAGCTGCGGGCTCATACGGGAGTTTCATAAGCTCAAGCCGATTCTAGGAGTCTGTCTGGGGCATCAATGCATCGGCTACTGCTTCGGTGCTGATATCGTTAGGGCCTGTGAAATTATGCACGGAAAGACTTCTCTGATTTATCACCATGGGCGGGATATATTTAAAGGGGTAAAGAATCCCTTCGTGGCTACAAGGTATCACTCTCTGGTCGTGGACAAGAGAAAGCTGCCCAAGAATTTAATTATTACCGCCCATACCAAGAATGGTATAATAATGGGGATAAAGGAAAGAAATTCCTCCCTTTACGGGGTCCAGTTCCATCCCGAGTCAATATTGACCGGTGAAGGCAAAAAAATATTGGCTAATTTTTTAAGGATATGATTAGAGAAGCGATCGGTAAATTAACCCGGAAAAAGAACCTCAATTTTGACGAAACTAAAGAGGTTTTTGCCGAGATTTTTGAACATAAGGCGGATCCGTCTCAGATCGCCGCATTCTTAACCGCTTTAAAGATGAAAGGCGAGACCGAAGCAGAGATCTCAGCAGCGGCTACGGTCATCCGGGCCAAAGCAACCAAGATAAATGTCCGTGACGGTTTTTTAGGGATCAAAGATAAAGATGAGCCGGTTATGGATACCTGCGGTACCGGAGGATCAGGCTTAAATAAATTCAATATTTCTACCGCTACCGCTTTTGTGGTTAGTTCCGCCGGCATAAAGGTAGCCAAACACGGCAATAAGGCTATGTCTTCGAGCTGCGGAAGCGCCGATGTTTTAGAAGCTTTGGGGATAAATATTGCGGCATCTTCCACGGTTATGGAGAAGGCCATCCGGGAGCTGGGTATCGGTTTTCTTTACGCCCCCCTATACCACCCGGCCTTAAAAGAGGTGGCCCGGATAAGAAGAGAGATGGGCATAAGGACAATTTTCAATATTCTCGGCCCCCTCTGCAACCCGGCCTTAGCTACCCACCAGCTTTTGGGGGTATATAGTAGGGATTTAGTCCTGATTATGGCCAGAGTTTTAAAAAAATTGGGCTTAAAAGGCACGTTTGTTGTTCACAGCCCGGATTTGAAAGACGAGATTTCCCTTAGCGGTTCAACCCAGGTATCTTTTTTAAATAACCGAAAGATAACCAGTCTTACTTTGACCCCCTCCAGTTTTGGTTTGAAAAGAATTGCGGTCAAGGATTTGCTGGTTAAAGACGCCAGGACAAGCGCTTTAGTTATCGGCGCTATCTTTGCCGGCAAAAAGGGCGCTCCCCGGAATATTGTTTTAGCTAACGCCGCCGCCTGTTTCTATATCTCGGGTAAGGCAAAAAACCTTAAAGACGGCGTTGCTTTAGCCGCTCAATTGATAGACGCGGGTAAGGTTAAGGATAAGCTCGTCCGATTTAAAGAATTTTTAGAGAAAAATGCATAAGATACTTTCTTCTATTCTGGAGACCAAAAAACGCCGAATTAAAGTTTTAAGAAAGAACCGGGAAGCTTTTTTATCGCTGATAAGGAAGGTTTCACCGCCGGTATCTTTTAAGAGCGCGATAAAGAGAGAAGGTAAAATCTCTCTCATCGCCGAAATAAAGCAGGCTTCCCCTTCTTCCGGGATACTGCGCAAGGACTTTTCGCTTTTAGAGCTGGCCAGGGCTTTTAAGAATTCAAAAGTAAACGCTATCTCTGTTCTCACGGAGGAGGATTTCTTTTTAGGAAAAATCAATTATATTAGCGATATTAAAAAAAAGGTTAGTTTGCCGGTTTTAAGAAAAGATTTCATACTGGATGAGGTTCAGGTTTTGGAATCCCGGGCCGTGGGGGCTGACGCTATTCTTTTAATTATGAGCATTTTAGGCGAAGAGAAGACCGGTGCGCTCTATAAAGTTGGCCGGGAATTGGGCATGGACGTATTGGTGGAGGTACATACCGAAAAAGAGTTAAAGAAAGCCCTCAATATTGATGTCGATATAATCGGGGTGAATGCCCGCAATCTGCACACTTTCCAGGTTAATTTAGAAAGGGTAAAAGGGATTCTTCCCTTTATCCCCAAAGAGGTAGTAAGGGTCAGCGAAAGCGGAATAGACGAATTAAAAGATGTTTTACTTCTTAAGGGCTTGGGCGTGGATGCGGTGCTCATCGGCGAAGCTTTGATGAGAGCCGAAGACGTAACCGAAAAAATAAAGGAATTACACATAGACGCCTAGAACACGAATCGCCACGAATTTCTTCGAATTACCACGAATCATTGGTGTTAATTTGTCTTTAATTCGTGGTAATTTGTGTTAGGAGCGGAGCGACGAAATGATAAGGGTAAAGATTTGCGGAATTACTAATTTAGAGGACGCGCTGCTGGTTTCGGAAGCGGGCGCAGATGCAATCGGGTTTATTTTTTCAAAAAAGAGCCCGCGCTATATTAATGAATCATTAGCCCGAAAAATCAGCGAAAAATTAGATCCTTTTCTGACTCGGGTCGGGGTTTTTGTTGATCAGGAGCAGAGTGAAGTTTTAGACACAGCCAACCAGGTTGGCCTTGATGTCTTACAATTTCACGGCCGCGAGGAACCCGCTTACTGCCATTCTTTTAAGCCCAAATTTAAAGTGGCCAAAGTTTTCTTCCCCGAAGACCGCCCCCTTAGATTTAAGTTTTCCCGTTATAAAATAGATATTTTTATGTTCGATATTAAATACGAACAGAAAATCAAAGGCCGGAAGATTCTACCTCCGGATATCCTCAAAGAAATAGATGAGTTTATAAAACGCGGCCGAAGAGTAATCATTTCCGGGGGGCTGGATGTAAAGAATATCAAGGGAATCAAAGAATTTAAGCCTTACGCGGTGGATGTGGCCAGCGGCGTGGAGAAAATGGTGGGAAAAAAGGACGAAGATCTGGTAAGGGCATTTATTAAGAAAGTAAAGGAATAGATATCATGAAATTACCTGACCGCAAAGGGTATTTTGGAAAGTTTGGCGGAAAATACATCCCCGAAACCATTTCTGTATGCCTGGAGGAATTAGAAAATGCGTACAGCAAGGTAAAGAAAGACAAAGACTTTAATAAAGAGCTACAATTTTATCTTCGGGAATACGCCGGAAGGCCTACCCCTCTTTATCTGGCTAAAAATTTAAGTAAATACCTGGGGATGAAAATTTATTTTAAGCGAGAGGATATCCTGCATACCGGCGCGCATAAAATAAATAATGCTTTAGGCCAGGCGTTACTGGCAAAATTTATGGGTAAGGAGAGAATAATTGCTGAAACCGGAGCCGGCCAGCACGGCGTAGCCGTAGCTACCGTTTGTGCCCTTTTCGGCTTTAAGTGCGATATCTATATGGGCGAGGAAGACGTGCATCGGCAGAGCATGAATGTTTTTCGGATGAAGGTTCTGGGCGCAAAAGTAATTCCGGTTAAAAGCGGTTCTAGAACTTTGAAGGATGCCTGCAACGAAGCTTTCCGGGATTGGGTCACAAACGTAAGGGGTACCCATTACCTGTTAGGGTCGGTAGTCGGGCCTCACCCTTATCCGATGATGGTCCGGGATTTTCAGGCCGTTATCGGAGCGGAGGCAAGAAGGCAGATACTGGCCAAAGAGAAAAGATTGCCCCACTACTTAGTGGCTTGTGTCGGAGGAGGCAGTAACTCCATCGGGCTTTTTTACCCCTTTTTTAAAGACAAAAAGGTAGGATTTATCGGAGTGGAAGCGGCCGGATTCGGTTTGGATAGTCACCACGCCGCCTCTCTGGTTAAAGGTAAAATAGGCGTATTTCACGGTTCAAGATCGTACGTTTTACAGGATAGATTCGGGCAGATCAGAAATGCCCATTCGGTAGCGCCCGGGCTGGATTATCCCGGCGTAGGGCCGGAACATTCTTTTTATAAGTCAGTCCAGAGGGCTCGATACGTGGCGGTTAAGGATAAACAGGCCCGGGAAGGCTTTAAATTACTTTCGGAGTTAGAAGGTATAATTCCGGCCTTAGAAACTGCCCACGCCGTCTATTACTTGAAACAACTTAAAAAAAGGGCCAGGGGTAAGTTGATTTTGGTCTGCCTTTCGGGAAGAGGCGATAAGGACTTAGATATCATCCAGCAATATACAGGGATAAAGTAGGGAACGGTCGCGACCGTTCCCTACAAAGAAGATGATTATTCTGCATGAGATTACGAGAGAAGTTTGACCAATTGAGGAAGGAGAAAAAGAAGGCTTTCGTTGCCTATATTCCTTTCGGTTTCCCCCGGATATCGGCTACAAAAAATATCTGTTTGGCTCTTCAGAAAGCCGGCGTTGACGCCATTGAGTTAGGGGTCCCTTTTTCCGACCCCCTGGCTGACGGTCCGATCATTCAGAAAGCCACTGCCTTGGCTTTGAAAAAAGGGGCAAACGTAGAAAACTTTTTTCAGAGTTTAAAAAGCTTAAACAAGTCTTTGCGTATACCCGTAATAGTTATGTCTTATTACAACCCTATTTTTAAATTCGGCCTGGAGAGATTTTTACGGAAATTAAGCGGGCTGAAAGCCCCGGCGGCGGTCATTGTCGATTTACCGGTGGAGGAGAGCCGAAGTTACATAAAGACAGCAAGAAGTTTAAATGTGGACACTATTTTTTTTGTTACCCCGGCTACTTCTTCTGCACGTACTAAAGAAATAGTTCGGCAATCAAGGGGGTTTATTTATTATATTTCTGTAACCGGAATAACCGGCCCCCGGGATCTTGATTGCCCGCCGATATTAAGACACATAAAAAGTATAAAGAAAATTACCACCCTGCCGGTATTGGTAGGTTTTGGTATCCATAGCCGGCAGCAGGTTGAGAGGATTAGCAGTTTCAGCGACGGAGTGATTATCGGGAGCAGTATCATAAGGTTTATCGAAAATAATTTCACCCAGAAAGGTTTTTTAAAAAAATTGGAAAACTACGTAAGGTCCCTTAAGGGCTAAAACGCTTTCTTCCCCTTTCCCGCTATACTTTATGGCCGAAAAAACACATGAAATCATAAGCATTAAAGGAACAACTTTTATCTTTGCACCCCTCCCGGCACAAGAGACCGCCTCTTTGGGGGTATTTTTCAGGATCGGCTCCAGATTTGAAGGGAAAAAAACAAAGGGAATCGCTCACTTTTTAGAGCACATGCTGTTTAAGGGGAGCAAGAAGTATTCCTGCACCCGGATAAAGCGGGAGATTGAGGGCCGGGGAGGGTCTCTCAACGCCTTTACTTCCCAGGAAATAACCGCCTATTACGCCCATTTTTTAAGGAAGAATTTGCCGCTCACCCTGAATATTCTTTTGGATATGGCCTTAAATCCTACTCTGGACAAAGGCGATATCGATAAGGAGCGAAACGTAATTTTAGAAGAAATCAAGATGTATAACGACCTTCCGGCCTCGCGGGCCAATGTCCTTTTGGATCAGTTGTTGTTTAAGGGCCACCCTTTAAGCGAAGAAGTTATCGGGCATACGCAAACCGTTAAGAATATCCGGGGGCGAGATTTAAAAGCATTTGAAAGTAAATATTATGTACCTTCGAATATGATAATTTCTTTCAGCGGCAATTTCCCCCGAAAGAAAATGGTCGGTTTGTTAAAGAAAAGAATCGCGAAAGGAAAAAAGCCGCCCCGACTTAAACTTATACCCCCCGCTCCCTGTAAAACCAGACGGATAAAGTGCGAGCATAAAGACTTAGAGCAGCTTCAGCTGCGTGTCGGATTCAGAAGCGTATCCTATTTAAGCCGCAAGAGAATCCCCGCTCAATTGTTGCATGTTCTTCTGGGGGCGAACATGAGCAGCCGGCTCTTCGAAGAGCTGCGCGAGAGGAAATCACTCTGTTATGATATCTCGACCGAATTAAGAAAATACCGGGACAGCGGCGCCTTTATTATCCATTTGGGGCTGGACAAAAGTAAACTGAAAGTGGCGATACATTCAATCTTAAGAGAGTTGGCTAAAATAAAACAGAAAAAGGTGCCTTTAGGTGAGCTGTCGAGAGCCAAAGACTACCTTTTGGGTCAAATCGCCATGAGTTTGGAACGCCCTCAGGGGCGGATGTTTTACCTTGCCGAAAGCTATCTGACCCGGGGCAGGGTATATGACTTTGAGGAGATTAAAAAAGAGGTTGATGCCATAACTCCTTTTCAGATTAAAGAATTAGCCGAAAGTTTATTTAAATTTGAGAGCATGTGTGTATCTTGTGTGGGTAACATCGGAGAGGACGGCGAGTCAAAAATAAAAAAGTTGATAGCCTAAGGAGAATTCATGCCGCGAAAAGCTTCATCAACCCGGCAAAAAGCCCTTAAAATCGCCGATATTGCTTTAGCCAAGCAGGCTCGGGATGTGGCGATTTTGGATGTCAGAAAGGTTAGCAGTATTTGCGATTACTTTGTTATTTGTTCTGGGGAATCACAGAGGCAGGTTAAAGCGATTCACGAAGAGGTTATTAAGAGCTGTAAAAAAAATGAGATAAGAATTCAGCATTCTGAAAAGGACGAAGCAGCGCGGTGGATTCTGGTTGACTTTTTTGACGTCATTCTGCATATATTTTTCGAAGAAGCGAGAAGTTTTTACAATCTTGAATATTTATGGAATCTGGCCAAGAAAGTGAAAATCAAAAAATCTTTAAAATCGTAATTTTTTTGGAAAAAGTATTGACATTTTTCATAAATTTGATAAATTATTAGTGAGGGTTTATCCTAACATAATAAGGTTGGGAATAAAAAAGGAGGTGATAGATGGCTAAGAAGAAAAAAGCAACAAAGAAAAAGGCAGCAAAGAAAAAGAAGAAATAAGTCATAGACGAAGGTATGAGACCTTTGTTAAGCTTCTTAGAATAAAAAGTAGCACCATGGATAATAAACCCCGCGCCGTAAAAAGCGCGGGGTTATTTTTTAATGAGGCATATGGCCGAATTAAACCCTTGACATTAATGATGTCAAGGGTAGGCTTCTAACCTGTTGCTGGAAAAGGCTTTATAAGCTATGTTCGTTGAGGCTGTTTCTTTTTGAGCAAGGGTGGTTTCTGTGATATAATCTTAAGCTGATGTTTACCGGAATAGTCAAGGAAGTTGCCCGAGTTGAGAAGATAAGCAGAACGTCCAGTCTGCTGAGCTTGGCAATAAGATCTAAAATTGTTTCGGTTGACGCTGAGAAAGCGGATAGTATTTCCGTAAACGGAATTTGCCTGACTTTAGTCGAAAAAAGGAGTGATGTTCTTTTTTTTCAAACTTTACCATCGACTCTAAAAAATACCAATCTTAAGCGGATTAAAAGGGGAGATTGCGTAAATTTAGAGCCGGCGCTGAAAACGCAAGATAGAGTAGGCGGCCATTTTGTTTTAGGGCATGTAGATACGGAAGTTAAATTGCGCCGGATAATAACCCGAAGTGGATACTGGCAATTAGAGATAGAGTTTCCTTCTAGATTTAAAAAGTTTGTGATTGAAAATGGATCGGTAGCTCTCGAGGGAATTTCTCTCACCGTAAAAAAGATTTTACCCCGGGTGTTTACCGTTGAGGTAGTGCCTTTTACTTATAACCATACCACTCTTAAGCATAAAAAATCCGGAGCCTGGTTGAATATAGAGTTTGATTATCTGCTTAAAGATCGGGAGGTAGCGCAGTTTGGCTAGCGCGCAACGTTCGGGACGTTGAGGCCGCGGGTTCAAGTCCCGCCCTCCCGACCACCCTCTGATTTTCGGTTGAAAAGGTAGAATTATCCGCTAAAATAATGATATGAAAGCGTTCTTAGGCATTGATTGGGGAGGGACCTTCCTTAAGGCCGGGTTAGTAAATTCTAAAGGGAATATTCTCAAAAAAAAAGTTTATTCATCAGATAAACTCCAGAAAAAAGAATTCTTTATCCGAAATATCCAAAACCTGTTAGACTATTTTAGTAAATTCAATATAAAGGCTATCGGTATAGGAGCTCCGGGAATCATTAACGTCAACAAAGGATTTATTTATTACCTTCCCAATATTAAAGGGTGGGAAAATTATCCTTTGCGGACAATTTTAGAAGAAAGATTAGGGCTTTCGGTCAGGATTGATAATGACGCCAATGTGTTTGGTCTGGCTGAGGCCCGTTGCGGAGCCGCTAAGGGCAAACAGCGGGTAATATTTTTAACTTTAGGCACTGGATTAGGGGGGGCAGTTATCAGTGGGGGAAAGCTCTTAAGGGGCCAAACCAGCTCCGCAGAGTTAGGCCACGTACCCATTAATTTAGAGGGAAGAAGTTGTGGCTGTGGGAGCCGGGGGTGTATCGAAACTTATACCGGTAATAATTACCTGTTAAAACGTTATCGACAACTTACCAAAGAGAGAGAGAAGATTAAAGACACCTGCGAATTATTTATCAAAGGGTTAAACGGAGAAAAAGAGGCTCTTTTAGTCTGGAAAGAATTTTCCTTTTGTTTAGGGAAGTTTTTAGCGGGAATGGTAAATATTTTTAATCCCGAAGTAATTGTCTGTGGAGGCGGAGTCTCCGGTGCCTTTAGATTATTTAAACCTATGGTTGAACAAACTATCAGGAAAAATGCGATGTGGCCCCAGGTAAAGAATGTTAAACTGGTAAAAGCAAAGTTAAAACAGGCAGGAATCATCGGGGCAGCTCTTTTAGCTAAGGAGATGATACGATAATTGTTCAATGACAGTTGGTGAAAACTCTAGATTATC
>CAYQUQ010000045.1:0-10203 GCA_964420965.1 uncultured Planctomycetia bacterium
AAAGCTTAACATTTTCACGTTGTAAAAAATTAACATCTTGACTTAGTAATAACAGTATCTTTTGGATATTAATTAATCTGGCTAATTCCCTTTTTCCAGCGAGCCTTAAGCTCGGGGTTGTCTATCCAGGACAATAAATATTTAGTGTATTCTTCGCCAGTTACGCCAGTATCTCTTCCGGTAATTGCTTTCTTTTTCTCATACTGACCGCATACTTCTAAGGCCATCTCCACTTTTTCGCCAAGTTCGGGATATCCGATATGGCGAAGCAGCATGCTGCTGGCCCGAACCATCGAAGATGGATCAGCAAATTTATCCCGGCCTTCTTTAACCATGCGCGGAGCACTTCCGTGTATGGCTTCAAACATAGCCCACCTATTACCGATATTGGCACTGCCGGCTGTACCCACGCCTCCCTGAAGCTGGGCTGCTTCATCGGTCAAAATATCACCGTAGAGGTTAGGGAGCACAAAGACCTTAAATTCTTTGCGCCGGGCCGGGTCAAGAAGCTTTGCGGTCATAATGTCAATGTACCATTCATCAAGCTTAAGCTTCGGGTATTTTTTAGCAATACGAAAAGCGACTTTGGAAAAACGGCCGTCAGTTGTTTTTACTACGTTGGATTTAGTAACCACGGTTACCCGGCCAATATTATTTTTTTTGGCGTATTCAAAAGCCATAGTGATAATCCGCCGAGCGCCTTGCTCAGTAATGACTTTAAAATCCATACTTAAATCTGGCGATACATCAAAACCTTTAGAGCCTAGAATGTAGGCCCCTTCGGTATTCTCCCGGAAAAAACACCAGTCAATTCCTTGTTGAGGAATACGTACCGGCCGCACATTGGCATAAAGGTCTAAATAGCGGCGCATAGCCACGTTAGCGCTTTCAATATTAGGCCACTTATCGCCGGCCTGAGGAGTAGTTGTCGGCCCTTTTAGAATTACCTGACAAGATTTTACCTCATCTAGCACGTCATCCGGGATTGCCTTCATTTGTTTAGCCCGATTTTCAATAGTTAGCCCGGCAATATCCTTGAACTTAACCTTTCCGCTGGCGACTTCATCCTGCAAAACATGAGTTAAAACTGCTTGGGCATGTTTAGAGATAATTGGGCCGATTCCATCGCCCCAGCAGAGTCCAACGATGATTGGGTGCAACTTGGAGAAATCAGTTTCTGGAACCGGCTGCTTCATCTGCTCAACCCGCGCTAGTTGTTCTTCGATGATTGCACCAAACTTATCCTTTGCTTTTTCGATCAGCTGTTTTGACATTTTATCCCCTTGGCTATTAATTTTTATCCGCCTAGAATGAATGTCTTAATCGGATATGGCGAAGAACATCGCCGGATTTAACGAAACTGCCCTTTTCGCAGCCGGTCACGTTACAAAAAGATATCGCGTTATTAAAGTCCAACTTGGGAGTTAATCCGATTACCACCATGTCGGCATCAGGCTTACAGTTGCATTTAACCAACTTTTCGAAGCTTACCCCGCAATGCGGACAATGAAGGTCGTCTTTAACTCCCTCCTCTAACTTACCGGAAAGAATAACTTTATCAAAATCTCCCTCTATGGCCGAAATAATAAATTCCCCTTCTGCACCGGGCCGCTTAAATTTAATCCGTAACCCAGGAAATCCGTTAATTTTATAATCTGGATCTATTAGACTGCAACCCTTTGGGCAGTATGCTTCGCTTATGACATATCTAATCCTATCCTCTTTTTTAACCTTTGATTTGTTCTTCTCTCTCTGGCGTAAAGGTATAATCAGCCTTCCGTCCCTGTCAAACCTTTCCATGCAGCAACTCCCTTTAACAATTTACCCCGTTAGAAATGGAATTTCTAACGGGGTTTACCACTTGCCGGTCTTCAAGTACTCATCGATTGCTCTAGCCGCAAGCTTAGCTGCTCCCATAGCTGAAATTACTGTAGCTGCACCGGTAGCAATGTCTCCGCCGGCAAATACTCCCCTTTTGCTGGTTTTCCCAGTCTTCTCATCTATTACTATATTACCTTTCCTTCCGATTTCAAAACCCGGCGTGGTAGAAGGAACTAAAGGATTGGGGCTGTTGCCGATAGCTACCACCACTACATCGACCGGAAGCTTAAAGTTTGAACCTTCTATGGGAACCGGACGCCGACGACCCGAAGCATCGGGCTCACCTAGCTCCATCCTTAAACACTCTATCTCTTTTACCCACCCTTTAGCGTCAGCCTGATAGGCAACTGGTAAAGTTAGAAACTCAAAATTTACCCCTTCCTCTTCAGCGTGATGAATCTCTTCCTCTCTGGCCGGCATTTCTTTGCGTGAACGCCTATATATAATCATAGCTTTTTCGGCACCTAAACGCAAGGCCGTTCTTACTGAATCCATGGCTACGTTGCCGCCGCCGATTACAGCTACCTGCTTTCCTTTTATAATCGGAGTATCATATTCGGGAAACCGGTAAGCTTTCATTAAATTCACCCGGGTAAGGTATTCATTGGCTGAATATATGCCGTTGTAGTTTTCTCCAGGCAATCCCATGAACCAGGGGAGACCGGCCCCACTGCCGATGAATACGGCGCCAAACTCCAGCAATAGCTCATCTACTGTCTGAAGCTTTCCCACCACAAAGGAAGTTACAATATCTACTCCCAGAGATTTCACGTATTCTACCTCTCTTTCCACTACCGCTTTAGGCAGCCGGAATTCAGGAATCCCGTACATAAGCACGCCACCCATCTTGTGTAAGGCTTCGAATATCTTCACCTGGTGCCCAAGTTTAGCCAGTTCGCCGGCACAGGTAAGCCCGGCTGGCCCGCCTCCTACCACCGCTGCCTTCTTGCCGCTAGAAGGCGCACTTTTAGGAATCTCTACCTCACCCTGCTCTGCTTCCCAATCAGCAATAAATCTTTCCAGTCGGCCAATGCTTACCGGTTCAGCCATTTTTGCCAATATGCATACCTTCTGGCACTGCTCCTCCTGCGGGCAGACCCTACCGCAGATAGCCGGAAGGCTGTTAGTCTCCTTCATTTTCTTTATCGCACCTTTAAAATCTTCCTTAGCAATCAAATCAATAAAACCAGGTATGTCTATCTCTACCGGACACCCCCTTACACATAAAGGCTTCTGGCACTGCAGACATCTTTTGGCTTCAAGCTTTGCCTCTTGTTCAGAGTAGCCGTAAGGCACCTCCTGGAAATTCTTAATCCGTTCCTCCGGAACCTGCTCGCGCATCGGTGTCATTTTGGAATTTGGCTTTTCGATCATCTCTTATCCTTTAAGGTGCTTTGTTATTTATTTGCTTATCTAATTTGCACATAGATTGCTCCTCATGCTGCAAAAATCTTTTCTGTCTGGTCATGAGTTCATTAAAATCAACCTTGTGTCCATCGAAATCCGGCCCTTCAACACAGGTAAATTTAGTTTCGCCGCCGACGGTAACCCGACAGCCGCCGCACATACCAGTTGCGTCAACCATAATCGAATTAAGGCAAACTACGGTTTCTATGTTGGCCGGCCGGGTTAAATCTGACACTGCCTTCATCATCACCACCGGACCTACGCAAAATACCAGGCCCCAATCCGGCTGCTCGTTAAGTAAGCGCTTCAAAGGAGCAGTCACCAGGCCTTTCTCGCCCAGAGAGCCGTCATCGGTAGTTATATAGATTTGGTCTGAGAACTCCTTCACCTGGTCCCGTAAAATCACTAATTCTGCCGTACGGCCGCCTAAAATTGAGGTAATCTCACAGCCGACCTGCTTTAAAGCCTTAACCACCGGCAGAAGCTCGGCAATACCCACGCCGCCGCCGATAACAATTACCTTGCCGTAATTCTTAATCTCTGTCGGTTTACCTAAGGGCCCGACTAAAGAATACAGTGAATCACCCACAGCCAATTTTCCCAGCAATTTAGTGCTATAGCCCACTTCCTGAAAAATTATAGTGATGGTTTTTCGCTCTTTATCCGCATCTACGATAGTCAGGGGGATGCGCTCACCGGATTCATTTACCATCAAAACCACAAACTGACCCGGCAAGGCTTTTTTAGCAATAAGCGGTGATTCAATGACAAATTTAGTCAGATTTTCGGCAACAACCTCTTTGGCTATAATCTTCACTTCCTTCTCCTAAATTAGGTATAGACGATTAAAAACTAAAAAGGCGTCTTTTCTCTGCCGCATTGCCTAAAGAAAAGACGCCTTCGTCCTTGAATTCAAATATACCAATTTAAATTAAAGTGTCAAGTGGTTTCTATAATTTAGCTAAGTCCTCAAACTTCATATCAATGCCTAAGATGCCTACTGTCTGATTTTGCTTATTTCTTATCGGCGCTGAAACTGTTATGCACAGCTTATCAGTGATCCTCGAGGTATAAAGATTACTTACATGGATATTGCCGCTTTTCATCGGCTCAACAAACCACTCCCGCTTAGAGAAATCTGAACCCAATCCCTTTTTTTCAAATTCCTCTCTATGTTCGGGGTCAGCGATATTTTTAGTAATCTTTTTCCCTTTTGTATCCACAATGTAAATAAATTGGATAAAAGGGTCTTCTTGAACTAACTTTTGCAAAAATGGTTCACTGTTTTTGGGATCCATGGAAATAATCCTTTGATCATCTTTAATCTCTTTAATCAATGTTGTAACTACTTCTACGGCTTTCTTTTTTATCCGGTCAAGATCAGATTCAAAATACTTAGGTAAATGTTTGCGGGCCTGCACTAACATCTCCTCATCGGAAATCCCAGTAGTTCTTTTCTGCCGATACTGCTCCTCAACCCACTTGGCAATAGCCACAATTCCCGGATGATGCTTATCGATCTTTTTCTCATCGCGCAAGCTCAGATAAGCATCTACCCAGTAGGCTATGCCGGCCAAACCGGATTTATCAGTAACCGTAACTCTTAACGGCCGGTTCAATAACTTGGCAGTATCAAAGATATTATAGATTTCTTCATTTTTAAAAACTCCATCAGCATGAATTCCGGCCCGGGTAGTGTTGAACGATGCCCCGGTAAAAGGATAGTTGGGAGGAATAACCGCACCGATTTCCTTTTGAAAATACTCGGCTATCTCGGTAATGACCGTTGTGTCCATGCCGTCAGCCGTGCCTTTTAAACCAATGTATTCAATTACTAAACCTTCGATCGGCGGATTACCGGTGCGTTCGCCGAATCCCAAAAGAGTCCCGTTGGCTGCACAACATCCGTATAACCAAGCGGTAGCAGCATTGGCCAGCACTTTATGAAAATCATTGTGGCCATGCCATTCTACTCTCTCCGGAGGAACCCCGCCTTCATGGACAATAGTGTAAACCAGCTTGGGAACACTTCGGGGAAGTACAGCGCCAGGATAAGTAAGGCCATAACCAAGAGTATCACAAAGCCTTATTTTGATTGGCACGCCGCTTTCATCAGCTAAATCCATAAGGGCCTGAACAAAGGGCAGAATAAATCCGTAGATATCAGCCCGGGTGATATCTTCTAAGTGGCAGCGCGGCAGCACCCCGGCATCTAAAGCCGCTCTAACCACATCCAGATAGTCTTCCATGGCAGTCTTACGATCTTTATTCAGCTTTAAAAAAATATGGTAATCAGAAGCCGAAGTAAGGATCCCGGTCTCTTTTAAACCCATTTCTTTAACTAATTGAAAATCAGTTTTTTTGGCCCTTATCCAGCCGGTAACTTCGGGGAACTTATAGCCCTTAGCCAGACATTTTTCTACTGCTTCCCGGTCTTTTTTACTGTAAAGAAAGAACTCCGACTGGCGGATTATTCCTTTGGATCCGCCGAGGCGATGCATAAAGGTATAAAGGTCTACTATCTGTTTTACGCTGTAAGGAGGCCTGGCCTGCTGGCCATCGCGAAAAGTAGTACAGGTAATCCAGAAATTTTCCGGAGGAACCATCGGCACCTCTTCCTGACCAAGGACAGTCTTAGGAACCTGGGAATAGGGAAAGATATCACGAAATAAATTCGGTTCTTCTACTTCCTGCAATGGATACTTTTTTGGTTTGGGATTGTTAGCCATTCTTTCCTCCTCTTTAAAATACTCCCATCTTTAGCATGGCAGTTTCCATTCGGTCTAAGCCTTTGGCTAATTCTTCCAAAGAAGTGGCAAAGGATATCCGGATATAATTATCAGCGCCAAAGGCAGATCCCGGTACTACGGCTACCTTAACTTCCTCTAAGAGATAATTAGCAAAGTCGATAGAGTTTTTAATCTCCCGACCATCGAGATTTTGGCCCAAAAAAGAGCCGATATTTAAAAAGAGATAAAAGGCTCCCTGGGGTTTATGAAAGCTTGCTTTATTAAACCCTTTTAGTCTTTCGACAATAAAATCCCTTCTTTTTTCAAATTCAGCCACCATTTGGGAAATCTCTGACTCCTCACCGCCTAAAGCCGCTACCGCAGCTTTCTGAGCAATAGAGGTTGGGTTGGAAGTAGAATGTGACTGCAATTTACCCATAGCCTTTATTATTTCCAGCGGTCCGGCCAGATAACCAATCCGCCAGCCAGTCATAGCATAAGTTTTAGATACGGCATTTACCACTATAGTCCTACTCTTTATGTCTTCGCCAAAAGAAGCAATACTTATGTGTTTTCGAGAATCAAAAAGTATCTTTTCGTAGACTTCATCAGAAATCACTAATAAATCCTTTTTTACCGCTAGATCGGCTATGCCCTTCAAGAGCTCTTTTGGATATACGCTACCGGTAGGGTTACAGGGGCTATTAATAATTATAACTTTTGTCTTTGGGGAGATAGCTTTCTCTATCAAATCTAGACTCGGCGCAAAACCTTGGCCTTCATCAGTATCGACTACCACCGGCTGAGACCCGGTGAGTTTTATCATCTCAGCGTAACTTACCCAATAAGGAGAAAAAATAATTACTTCATCCCCGGGATTACAAATTACCTGCAGACAATTATATAAAGAGTGCTTGGCTCCGCAGGAAATAATTACTTGATCGCTCTTATAACTTAAATCGTTATCTCTTTTGAATTTATCAACCACTGCCTGTTTTAATTCCGGAGTTCCTGAAGCCGGAGTATATTTGGTAAACCCGGCTTTGATTGCTAAAACCGCGGCTTGCTTAATAAAATCCGGGGTGTCAAAGTCCGGTTCCCCGGCTCCAAAAATAACTACGTCTTGACCTTGCTTTCTCATTGCCTTGGCCTTAGCTGAAATAGCTAAAGTAACCGATGCCGTAATATTCTTTGCTCTCTCTGACAATTGCCTCATCTAGCTCACCTCTGTGTATTGCTTTTTATATTTCTCGACTAACTTCCTATACTTGGCTGCCCACCAAAGATTTTTCTCTATCTCTTTCTTAGTTACCTTCCTAACTACCTTAGCCGGATGGCCTTTGATCAAGCTCCGGCTGGGAGCAACAAAATTCGGCGGCACTAAACTCCCGGCAGCAACTACTGATTCTTCTTTAATCCGGGCTCCATTTAAGACTATTGCCCCGGAACCAATGAGGGTAGCTTTACCGATTGTGCAGGCGTGAAGGATTGCTCCGTGGCCTACGCTAACATAATCGGCAATTTCAACTCCTAAATCATCAGAGACATGTAAAATACACCCATCTTGAATGTTGGTGTGTGAACCTATTTCGATCTTATTAATGTCAGCCCGAATAACCGTATTGTACCAAATACTTGAATAATCACCTATAGAAATTTCTCCGATTAATTTGACTCCCCCAGCTATAAAAGCTTTAGGAGAAACTTTGGGTTTTTTGAAAATATGTTTGTAATTTTTAAGTTTCTTCATTCTTGATAAGTTCAGTTATCCTGTCAACATCTACGTATTTCTCTATTAACCGCTCGATAGCTTTAATTTTTTTAACCTCACCGGGTCTAGTCTTAACTATCAGGCTATCGATCTTAGAAGCTGCAGTAAAGGTATCGTCTTCTACAGCTATCACCGGGATAGATACCTCTTCCATAAGATGCATAACATTTTTATGAGGAGTAATGCCGCCGGTAAGGATGATTCCGGATACGCAAAAAGTTTTGGTGATCCCGGGCAAAGAACCGCTCATTGCCGCTAAGATAATATCGTCTCTATTACCGGGTGTAATCAGCAATGTGCCCGGCCCAAAATAATCTAAGGCCTCATGAGAAGGCATAGCACCAACCACTATCCTGTTTACTGTATTGTCCAACTCTTCTTTTCCGCTAAGCAGTTTTCCTCCAATATCTTCCAGAAGTTCTGACATTGAGGGATTGGAAAGAATATCACTATGAGGGATTACACCAAAAACTTCAATATTCTTCTTAGCCAGGCCTTTGCGGATAAAAGTATTTATTTTATCGTACTTTTCCGGAAGGACTTTATTTATAATCGCTCCCAGTATTTTGACCCCTAAAGCATCAAAGGTCGGCTTATTCAACATTATCTCATCAATCGGCCGGCCGATTCCTCCACAACTTACTAAAACAACTTTTGCTCCCAGAATCTTTGCCACCTCAGCATTAGGCATATCAAAGACTGAACCCACGCCAGCATGCCCTGTTCCCTCGATAACAACCATCTTTTTGTCTTTAGCTACCCTGTTATAAGCCTCGAGCACTTTTTTGTTTAGCTCCTCTTTATTTCCCCGAAGGATATAGTTCTCAGTAAAGCCACGCGGGACAGCGATAGGACTCATATCCTTTAAATTCTCTCTAAGCTTATACGCTGACTTCATCAATACAGCATCCTTATCTACTTCCTCGCCATCTACGACTATGAACTGCTGGCCAACCGGCTTTATATATCCTACTCTATGAAGTCTTTTAAGAAAAGCTCTTAAGAGCCCTAGGCAGACAACAGTCTTTCCCTCATTCTGTCTTGTGGCACCAACATAAACCTTCATCTTTTAGTTACACCTCCCAAGGATAATTCTTGCTTAACTAAATTCATAACTTTAGGGATAGCCGCTTTGACTTTTGAGCTAAGATAGTCGCAGAAAGAATCTCCTCCTTCAATCTCAATAGCATAAATCATAATCTCATCCGGTATTTTAATAGCTAACTTGTTAGCTAACTTTATAATCGTGGCCAGCCCGATTTTATGTGACGAATGGGGGCTAGAACCAGTCCCCAATTGATCTTTAGTGATTGAATAAATCTCACCGGGCTTACCATCGCGGGTGCGGATAGAATCGATTATTACTACTTTATCATAATCCGAAATTATTTCCAGCAGATTCAAACCTGCGCTTTCGGTTTCCTTTATGTCTACACCAGAGTCTATTTGCTCTCTTAAAGCCCGGGCGGTGAAAATCCCCACCCCATCATCCCCCCGTATCGTGTTACCAATTCCTAGCACTAGTGTCTTCATATATTTTATCAAAACTTCGTTGCAGGGGCGAGGCCTGCCTCGCCCTTTACAGAATAATTTTTAATATTATTTTCGTCCGATTCCCAATTTGCAGGGTTATTTATGATATATTTGCGGGTATTATATAGAGAGAGATTGCTGGTACGGATAATTTCGTCGTGAAATGAACGTTGCCATTTGAATTGGTTATTATTTAATTGATTTATTTGTTTTGTGACCGCTGATTTATATGAACCAATGATTATGGACAGGTAATTTGTTTTTTTGTATTTGGTATAGGGCCGGGCAGGCCCGGCCCCTGCAACGACGTTAATTATTCCATGAATATGATTGGGCATAATGATATATTCATCCAATTTTATATTTTTATGATGATTAGGTAAATCAATCCAACAATCCTTGGCTATATTTCCGTATTGATTCAATAGCAGCGTATTGTTTTCTATTTTTCCAAAGATTTCCAGACGGTTATATGTACAGATGGTTATATGGTAATACCCTTGCCTTGAATAATCCCGCTCCTTTAATCTTATTGTTTTACGGGGTTTGAATACGGTTTCCATTTATTTTTTATTTTATTTAAATCTAACATTCGAGCTCAGCGGCGTAACGAGCCCGCGAGCCCAGGAGGCTGCGAGTTACGTCCGCTGGAGCGAGTTGTTAGAATTTATTTTTAAAAAATTTCTTTTAAAAATTTATTTTTTGAGCACGACCGATGATAAAACGTAAGATATCTTAACCCGGTAAGGAAAGATTTTGACAATTCAGAATTAAATCTTTTATTTTTACAAGATTTTTGCCAGCGAGCTGATTTTTTTGGTTCTTGCCTGTAATGCACCCCGTTAGTCAAGCTAAGTTTTTGTAGTAAGCAACAGCTGTTCT
>CAYQUQ010000046.1:0-9861 GCA_964420965.1 uncultured Planctomycetia bacterium
AAGAGAATCGTTGTCGATATTTTCCAGGTCAAGCTGTTCGATGAACGAGACTATCTCTTTGGCCCAGGGAAGGAATTGCGCAAAACCGGAGTTTTTGGAGAGTAAATGCGGGATATTTTCTTTGGCCAGATTGTAAATTAAAAAGGCAGCGTCTAAATCACCCAGATTCCTTAAGGATTCGCCCCCGGAGAGGGTATAGTCAACGAAATCATCAATGGCAAAGATAACCGGAGGGATAAAGCTTCTTTTGATTCTCTGAGCCAGGGCCTTCCTTAAAAATAAAGCCGGACGCCGGCCGCCGAAAACGCAGGCTACCCGGCTTAAATCACTATCCTGCTCATAGAAATTCTCGATCAAAAAATCGGCCAGTTTCTCTATGAAATTATCCCTGAAGTTATAGGTGATTACTTTTTCCATTTTATAGATGCGGATATACGCGGATATCTACGCGGATTTACGCCCATACGTTCTGGGCGTTTATCCGCGTTTTGATCCGCGTTAATCCGCTTCTATTTCCTCCCGTTCCATCTCATCCAGATAAACCAAAACCCCTTTTATCTTACGGCCGGGGTAAATATCCTTAAAAATATCCATATATTCCCGGACTTGTCGTTTATGTTCGTCGGCATTCTCCGCGGAAGTTTTATAATCGACTATCAATACCTGGTCATCTTTCACTATCAAGCGGTCAATCCGCTTTAAATCTCCGAATTTATTGGCTGCTTCCTTCTCGCAAAACACCTGACCGCCGGAGGGATAAAAAATGTCCTTAAAAACGGGGGCAGTGATCAGCTGCCTTATTTTCTCTTGGTAAACAGCGGGATCCTTAAGTGAAGGGAAATTAATCCCGGCAAACTTAAGGGCCGCTTCCAGGATTTCCTCTAAATCTCCATGGCTTAAGTCTCCTACCTGTGAGAGCACGGCGTGCAGGATGTTGCCGGCCAGTATTTTTTCCCGGTTCCGGATCAGTTGAATATCGCCGAATTCCTCTTTGAGCGTTGCGATCCAATCCTGGTAAGTTGAGGGAGAAATCTTGATGAAAGGCTGCGCTTGCTCTTTTTCTTTCCGGGCATAACTCTGGCCGGGCCGCCCGTATTCGCCAGTTTGCGCCGGAATAAGAAAACTTGCCTTATTCTTAGCCGCCCTGCTCTTCTGGGGAATAAAAATATAGAGCTCATGCTTGGCCCGGGTTAAAGCCACGTAAATGTTATTCAATTCGTCGATGCAGGATTTTTTGTAGCTACGGGCATAGATTTCCTGTAAAGAGGGAGAATATTTGCGGGCGGCCTGGGTAATCCGCAGCAGGGAAAGGTCACCCTGGGAATCCCTAACCACGTAAGTATTAGTACCCTTACCCCCGGTCTCGGGGGTTATATCCATGCGCAGGAAGGGAATAACCACCGCGTCGAATTCAAGCCCCTTGGACTTATGGATAGTCAATATCTTCAGAGAATCACTGTGGGCCACGCTGACGTACAAATCCTCTAGGGGAGCGTCTTTTAAATAGGCCAGAAATTCTTCTAAGCCCACATAGTCATCCTCCTTGGCTTTGATCAACTCCAGAAATTTCATAAAGAAGGCCTGGCTGGATTTAAAGTTCTCAAAAACTTTAAACTGCCTATAAATCGACGCCACTAATTCGTAAGTCGAAACAAACCCGACGCTTTTAAAGAAAATATCCATGTACCGGCTCCAAACTTGAGGGAATTGCCGGCTGAACGACCGGTACAGGGGAATTTTGAGGGCGGCATCTTTTTCTCTGCCGGATTCAAACATAAATTTTCTGACTTCGGCGCAAGCCAGGCCCGTAGCCCGGCTGAATATCTCTCCCAGGCAGAAACCGGCAAAGCTTAAATCATCGGGGGGGGAGTGCAGAAAACCTAAAAAAGAAATAACCTCTTTTATCAAATGATTTTCAATAACGTTTAAGGTCTTTTCCGACTCTACCGGAAACCCGGCCTCGAGGCACCAGGAAGTAACCAGCTCTACTTCATTGTTATCCCGGGTGAGAATGGCGATATCCTGAGAGCGGAACCTTTTTCGTAATTTCCCGATAAGGCCGGTAATCTTAGGCTTAAGGATACTGTCCCGCTCGGCCTTATTCTTTTCGTTAAGGCGCTCGATGTAAACATAACCCCGGGAATTCTGCCGGCGATGTTCCTGGACTGCGTCTTTAAAAACAGTGGTGATTTCATCCAGAGACTCCTCTTCCTCTTTAAGTTCCGCGGAAATACCCGAAGAATTAAGGGCCGATAAAAGATTCTCTCTGGAAAACACTTTATTGTTGAATTCAACGATGGCTCTCTGGCTGCGCCAATTATTGGTGAGGTGTTCGGGGAGCACATTGAAATGCTGAAACTTACGGCGAACCTTATCGAACAACTGGACTTCTCCTCCCCGGAAGCGGTATATGGCCTGCTTTTTATCGCCGACGTAAAAAAGCGATCCCCCGCTGGATAAAGCCTCTTCGACCATCAGAAAAAGATTATCCCACTGCAGGATACTGGTATCCTGGAATTCATCGATAAGGTAGTGTTTAAAGCGGGTGGCCAGCCGGTAATAGACTTCAGCCACGCTTAAGCCCTCGGGGCCGAAGATCAGACGCGCCTTGCGATTAAGCTCCTCCAAAAAGATTACGTCCTCTTTACGGGCGATCAGCTGGAAAAAATCGGTAAGCCTGGTAAATACTTTAACGTAAGGGCTGTAGCTGACTCTGGCTTCCAATTCGATAACCTCCCTCAAGGACTTATTAATCTTCCTCCACTGTTTAAGGAATCCTTCGGGCGCGGATTTACCCCGGTTCATCGGCGGAACCGGCCTTTGCAAAGAGGACGGCAAACTGCCGCTGTCAAAAATCGACCCGTTTTTATTAAGAAAAGAAAGAATGCTCTTTTGAGCGCTGTTGTTTAAACCTTCCGGGAACTCAAGCGGAAGCTCCCGGATCTGGCCGTAAATATATTTTTTGCTGCGGATTATATCCCTGGTCCCTGCGTCCTGGACTTTAAAGATATGGCCGTATTTATTCCCCAGCCTAAACAGTGATTGCATCAGGGCTAAAATATCGTCTTTGGGAAACCAGCTGGTCCTGTTCTCCACGAATAAATAGTGCTCCAGAAACTCCTCCAGAAAGTCAAATACACTCTTATTTTCCACCGCCTGTTCGATAACCAAATCCAGACAATAAGAAAGATAGCGGTTATAATCCCGTTTTATCTTAAAGCTGGCTGAGCGGTCGATGTTGAGCGCACACCCCAAAAGAAGGGCGTTGATAAAGCTGTCGATGGTTTGAATCTGAAAAAAGTTATAATGCTTCATGAGCTCGTCTAAGATCAGCCGCGCTTTTTTCCGGGCAAATTCCTTTTCAACCCCCAGCGGACCTAAAATATCCTTTTTTTCCTCGGGGCCCGAAAAAATATCCAGGGCGATTTTTTTCAAAAGTTCTAAAATCCTTTCCTTCATTTCCACTGTAGCTTTGTTGGTAAAAGTGATGGCCAGGATATTACGTAAGGGGATATCCTCCAATTGGAGACGGGGGTCCATAAGAAGCTGCAGGTATCGCTTGGCTAAATAATAGGTTTTGCCTGAGCCGGCAGAGGCTTCAACGACGGCAACGTGAGGAAATGTAAGGGGGGTTGCACCATTTTCTTTACTCATTTTTGCGCAGGCAATTGCGGGGTAAACCCCGTTAGAGAATTCTCTCTAACGGGGTAAAAAATCGGGATAAAAGATCAGGGCTATTTTAAGAATCGTTCCTGCAGCTTCTTGAAATAATAATTGGCGAATTTTTCCTGTTTGGATTCTTCGACTTCGATTATTTCTCCGCCGCAAAAATATCCGTTCTGAGGGTCGATGAATTCCGACCAAATGACCACCAGTTTCAGCTTGACGGAGTCGAGTTCATCGGGGACGAAATAGTCGATAAGGAGGACCTGGCCCTTCTGCCATTCGACTTCGGAGGAAAAGCATATCCCCATGAGGGTCAAGTCTTTGGCTTTGCCTCTTTGGACTCTGCCGACCTCACCCAGGGGGCGAATCTCCAAAAAATCACCCACATTCAGCCTGATCAGTCTTCTGCGGTTATCCATAGTCTTCTATTATAACACAGAAAAAGGCCGGGGCAAGTCCGCCCCTAGGCTATCCGATCGCAATGCAAAACATCTTTAAGGGGGCGTTTGGGGACATGGAGGCGGTTTTTTTTATCCAGCCAGTACTTTACCTTTTTTGAATCGGCTTCCAGTTTAGGGTTCTCGGCCGGATAGCCAGCGGCAATCAGGGAGTCTATCTTGTATTGAGCCGGGATGTTTAAAACCCGGCGTAAACTGCGCCGGTTAGGGGCGCCAATCCAGCAACTGCCGATTCCTGCCGAAAGTAAAGTCAGGATTATATTCTCGGCCGCAGCTCCCACCTCGCGCCTGTCTCTTCTTTTAAAGCGCTCCCGGTTAATAAGAAGAATTATATAAAGCGTCGGGCGGCGGCCTTCGGGCGGAATCCTTTGGGGATATAAATATCCGGCCCACATAGTGTGAGGAAAAACCCTCTGCCTGAGCTTAGAATCGGTTACTACCAGATATTCTAATATTTGTAAATTGGCTGCTGAAGGAGAGAGCCTACCGGCATTGATGGCCTTCTTGATTATCTGGCCAGGAATTTTCTTCTGCCTAAAAAGCCTTATGGTCCGGCGTTTAGTAATCAAATTATAAAACTTATCACTCATAATCAGGATATCCTGATATCAATATATCCTCTTTGATTCTTTTTATCTCCATATCCTTTAAACGGGGGGCGAACCTTAAATGGGTAATTCCCTTAGCGCCGATTGAAGTCAGGGCGGTTTGGCCGCCGATAATTACCGGGGCAATAAAAAAATAGGCTTTATCCACCAGCTTCTGATCGAAAAAGCTACCCAGGGTCCGGGAGCCCCCCTCCACAAAAACAGAGGTTATCCCGCCGGCAAAGAGGGTTTTTAAAACTTTTTTAAGAGAAAAACACCCCTCCTTTGCCTCTAAAAAGAAAACTCTTACCGCCGAAGGAATATTTTTCAGTTTGCGCCTTTGGCTGCGGGAAGTAAAAATTATCAACTTATCGGGATGCTTGCTTAAAAGATGGGAACGTAAAGGTAATTTAAAGTGCGGGTCGATCACCGCCTTAAGGGGTATTTTTTTAAGCCCGTTAAGGGTGGGGTCGTCTTTGAGCACCGTGTTTATGCCGATGAGAACGCAATCGTGCTTATCGCGCAGGGAACGGGAAAATCTTCTGGCCGGCGCGCCGGTAATCCATTGCGAAATTCCGGTTTTGGTGGTTATTTTCCCATCCAGGCTCTGGGCCACTTTCGCGGTCACGAAAGGCCTCTTGGCGCGCATGTTTTTAAAGAATACTGCGTTAAGCTTAGCGGCCTCTTTTTCACCAACCCCGACCTTAACCTTAACCCCTTTACTTTTAAGCTTTCTTATTGATTTTCCCTGAACCCGAGGGTTAGGGTCCTTAACGGCGATCACTACCCGCTTAAATTTATTGTTGATTATCGCATCCACGCAGGGCGGGGTCCGGCCGAAATGAAAACAAGGCTCTAAATTTATATAAAGGGTGGCGCGGGAAAAGTTTTTGCGGCGGCAGTTTCTCATGGCCGCGATTTCGGCATGAGGAAAACCGCATCTTTTATGGTAACCTTTACCGATAATTCTATTATTCTCGACAATAACCGCACCTACTAAAGGGTTGGGGGAGGTATAACCTTCGGCTTTGCGGGCCAGCTGAAAAGTCTTCCCCATAAAGTAGGCGTCGTTTGACCTGTTTTCCATAGATCTCAATCGGCATCGACCCGGGCCCGCGCTAAACGACGCTGCTTCATCTCCTCCACCCACTGGTAAGGAACATTTACCCCGCCGACCGCAGTAAATTCTTTGTAAGTCCCGTGGGCGTCAGAGCCGCCGCACTTTAAAAGATTAAACTTAAACGCCATATTCCTGTAGAGCGAGCTTTTAGCCGCAGACATGCCGGGATAGACTACTTCCAGACCGTCAAGCCCCAAAGAAATAAACTCTTCTACCCAGGACTGATCGGGAATCATATGGGGATGAGCCAGGAAGCTTAAACCGCCGTAATTCTTAACCAGCCGGATTGCATCCTCCACCGAATACTTGAAACGCGCTTTATAAGCCGGCTTTCCCGGCGAAAGGTATTTCTTGAATATTTCCCGTAAAGACCGGCCGCGGCCTTTACGCAAAAGATAGAGGCCGAGATGCAGGCGAGTAGGTATAGTTTCGCCGATTCCGGCCATTAACTCCTCGATATCCACTTTAACGCCTAAGGAATTCAGCTCATTCCCCATCTCGATAAGCCTTTCTCTGCGTAATACCTTTATATCCGCCAACTCCTCTTTCAGCCCTTTGTTGTTTATATCCACAAAGTATCCTAAAATATGCAGCTCAATGCCTTCATGCTGAACGCTTATTTCAATACCGGCGATTAATTCGACGCTATAAAGTTTACTGTAATTCATTGCCGGGGCTACTCCGTCCACGGTGTCGTGGTCGGTTAAGGACAGGCACCTTAAGCCTTTATTGCGGGCCTGGGCAAAAATACTCTCTAAATCAGAATCACTATCCGAAAATACAGAGTGAATGTGCAGGTCACAGCGAGAATCGGGTGTTTTACTCATTTTTTTCCTTTCCGCTCTCCGTCTTGTATATCTTATCTAATACGCCGTTGACAAAACGCGGCGAATCTATGTCACCGAAAAGCTTAGCCAGCTCAATGGCTTCGTTAATGGTTACTTTGGGCGGGATGTCCTCTAAAAATAACAGTTCAAAACAAGCCATGCGCAGGATATTACGATCGATAACCGCCATCCGCTCGATCTGCCAGTTTTTAACGTGTTTTTTGATTAAAGAGTCTATGTGCTCTAAATTATCGATTACTCCCCGGGTTAACCCGGAAAAAAAATCGATAACTTCCTGTCTCTGGGGGGAACTTTCGAGGTAATTCTTAAGGACGGTGGAAAAATCCACTTTGGACATCTCTATCTCGTAAAGAAGACATAAAGCAATCTCTCTGGCCTGTGAACGTAACCGCATTGTCAATACACGAACTCTCAGGTTAATAAGAGTTAATAATGGTTAATAAATCACTCTCATAAATGCCTGTTGGTTAATAATGGTTGCTTTTTTCAAAAGTAACCTCTTGTTAACCCTTGTTAACCTTTTGTTAACCTTTATTAACCTTCTACCGGGTCTATCCGTGTCCTAAAGTTGGGAGTATATGCTGGCCATCTCCAGGGCGGCCAGAGCCGCATCGCGGCCTTTATTGCCCTGCTTGGTACCCGCCCGGTCAACTGCCTGTTCTACGGTATCGGCGGTAATTACCCCGAAAGCAACCGGAATCTTTTTATCCTGGGCAATACGCGCGACTCCTTTGGTTACTTCCGATGCGATGTAATCAAAATGGGGAGTCTCTCCCCGGATCACTGCCCCTAAGGCGATAATAGCGCTGAATCCGCTTGAATTCAGCTTGGTCAGCACCTGAGGTATTTCAAAAGAGCCGGGAGTCCAGACCACGGAAATATCTTCATCGGAAACTCCAGACTTTTTTAAAGTATCAATACAGCCCTGAAGCAATTGACCGCTGATGAACTCGTTAAATCGCGAAACAATAATGGCAACCTTTTTACCTTTACCGGAAAAATCTCCTCTTACCTCTTTCATATAACCCCCCTTTTATAATATATGGTCCAGTTTTTCCTTTTTGGTCTTAAGGTAATATTGATTATCGACAGAGGAATCGGCCTGTATGGGCACGCGTTCCACGATCTCTAAGCCATAACCCTCAAGGCCGATGATCTTTTTGGGATTGTTGGTCAATAACTTTATCTTCTTTAAACCTAAATCGGCGAGTATTTGCGCTCCGATCCCGTAATGGCGCAAATCCGAAGGAAACCCTAAGCGCTGATTAGCCTCAACGGTATCTAAACCTTCCTCCTGTAAACTATAAGCTTTTATCTTGGCTTTAAGGCCGATACCCCGGCCTTCCTGACGCATATAAAGCAGTACACCGCCGGATTTACCGATCATTTTTAAAGACTTAGCCAGCTGATTGCCGCAATCGCAGCGGCGGGACATAAATATATCACCGGTGAGACACTCTGAATGCACCCGGACCAAAACCGGGCTGGGGCCAATCTTTCCTTTAACCAAAGCTACGTGTTCAGAATTATCGACTAGAGACTCATAAAGGAAAAAGGTAAACCGGCCGTAATCCGTGGGCAAATCTACCTTTCCGACCCGCTGGATTAGCTTCTCCTTCTTCCGGCGATATTCGATCAAAGAAGAAATCGTACATATCTTTAAATGGTGTCTTTGCGAAAATTGGATTAAATCGGGCAGGCGGGCCATAGAACCGTCTTCTTTTATAATTTCACAAATCACGCCGGCCGGATACGCACCGGAAAGTCTGGCCAAATCCACCGCGGCCTCGGTATGCCCGGCCCGGATTAAAACCCCGCCTTGCTTAGCTTCTAAAGGAAAAAGATGCCCGGGCCGGATCAAATCATTAGGGCTACTCTCCGGATTAATCAAAACCGCCACTGTCCGGGCCCGGTCAAAGGCTGAAATCCCGGTAGTAATGCCCCTTTGAGCATCCACGGACACTCGCCAGGCGGTCTTAAAAGGGTCGGCTCCGGCTTTATAATGCATCGGCTCTAAATCCAGCTCCAGGATTCTCTCCTTAGTGAGGGGAACACAGACCAGTCCCCGGGCTTGAGTAATCATGAAATTGATAATTTGGGGAGTAGCGAATTGAGCGGCGACTACCAGATCGCCTTCGTTCTCGCGCTCTTCGTCATCGACCACGATAACGGGCTTACCTTCCCCAATATCGCTTAAGACTTCTTCGATATGGCTGAACATGGCAGTATAAATCCAGAAATTAACGCTTGGTCCACTGAAATCTGCGGCGGGCGCCTTTACGGCCGTACTTTTTCCTCTCTTTTGCGCGAGGGTCACGGGTAAGCAAATCTTCTCTTCTTAATGCGATTCTTAATTGAGGGTCCCACTCGACCAGACAGCGGGCGATTCCTAAACTTACTGCCCCGGCCTGGCCGCTTATTCCCCCACCTTTAACATTGGCAAATACGTCAACTTTACCCTCTAATTCTGCCACTAACAAGGGTTTTCGTACCTGTATTTCATTATCTATGGTGGGGAAATACTGAGTATGTTCTCTATTATTTATCACAATTTTTCCTTTACCCTCAGGCAGAATTCTCACCCTGGCTACTGCCGTTTTTCTTCTGCCGGTGGCCATGAATATTTTTTTAGTCTTTGCTTTCATGATTTAATATCAATAGTCTGCGGTTTTTGAGCCTGGTGGATATGGGTATCTTCGGGGTAAATCTTTAAAGACTTAAGCATCCTTGCCCCCAGATTACTCTTGGGCAGCATTCCCTTAACCGCCAGATAAAGGCCCCGCGTCGGGTTCTTTTTAACCAGAGCCCCCAAGGTTATCTCTTTACGGCCGCTGGGATAACCCGAATATTTATCATACTTTTTAGTTTTACTTTTCTCAGCGGTAAGTTTTAAATGTTTGGCGTTGATCACTACCACCATATCTCCGCAAAGAAAATTAGGGCTGTAGGTGGCTTTGTGCTTACCTTGCAGAACTCTGGCTATCCGGGTGGCCATGCGGCCGAGAACTTTATCCCGGGCATCCACCAGCACCCACTTTCTCTCTTCGTTATTAAAAAACCTAGTCTTTTTAGCCATGGGAGTCTTTTTTATACCATATTTCTATATATTGTCAACAACTAAATGGGGGATGTGATTACAATGTAGAAATGTTAATACTAGTTACTAAATAGAAATGTTAATT
>CAYQUQ010000047.1:0-9685 GCA_964420965.1 uncultured Planctomycetia bacterium
GCACGTGTTAGCTTAACGGGGAGCAGTATAGTTTGTATCTTGTATCTTGGTTATTTCGATTTAGAAGGTGCGTATGGCTTTGCGGTTTACCCAGAAATAATAAATTCCCGAAAAAAGGGTGATCACCACGATATACCACATAAAAAGAGGTATGAATTTATGATAAAGAAAAGATACCGGCCGGGCCTCGGGAAAAATTTTGGCCAGAATGAGGGTCAAGAAAATAAGGAATACTCCCATAACCTGGGAAACGGTCTTATGCTTGCCTAATTTCCTGGCCTCTAAAACAACTCCTTTACTTAAACCGTATAGCCTTAAACCCGTAATTATAAATTCCCGAAGCATTATTAAGCTCACCATCCAGGCATCCATAACCCCCAACTGTAAAAATGCGCAAAAAACCCCGATGATCAGTATCTTGTCGGCTATGGGGTCGAGCAATCGCCCTAAATCAGAAATTAAATTTCTTTTGCGGGCCAGGAAACCGTCTAAAAAATCGGTCAGGGAAGCCAGACAAAATACAAAAAGAGCCGCCAGCAGAGAGGCAAGGGTATTCCGTAATATCAGGCCGATACAGACAAACGCCAAAAGAATTCGGGAAACGGTGAGTTTATTGGCTATATTCATACGGCGACTAAATCGTAATCGTAAGCATCTACAATTTTTGCCCGGTAGAAATCCCCGATCTTTAAGCGTTTCTTCCTGACGAAAACCACCCCGTCAACCTCCGGGGCATCATACTCGGTTCGGGCCACATAGACATCGCCTTCTTTTTTCTCCACCAGTACATCCAGGCTTCTTCCGATAAATTTTAAGTTTAAACGGGCCGAAATCTTTTTCTGTAAATCCATGATTTGCCGGCGGCGCCTCTTTTTCATACCGGGATGAACCTGGCCGGGTAAGCTGCAGGCCGGGGTTCCTTCTTCCCGGGAATAAATAAAGGCTCCCAAGCGTTCGAATTTAACCTCAGTCAAAAATGTCAGCAATTCCCTGAAATCACCTTCAGTCTCAGTAGGAAAGCCGGTGATTACCGAAGTTCTTATTGTACAATCAGGGATTTTATTCCTTAGCTTGCGGATTAAATTTCTGATCTGGCTTGCGGTAACCCGGCGGCGCATGACCTTTAAAATTCTATCATTTATATGCTGAATAGGCAAATCAATATATTTACAGATCCGCTCCTCTTCGGCCATGAGCGCGATCAGCGAATCCTTAAAATTCCGGGGGTGCGTGTAGATTAACCTGATCCATTTGATATTTTTAGTTTCCTTGAGAATCCGCTTCAAAAGATAAGTCAAATCCATCTTGTTTTTTAAGTCTTTAGCCCAGCTGGTAATGTCCTGGCCGATAATATTTAATTCCTTTAGGCCCCGCCGGTCTAAATATTTAGCCTCCGCGATAATTTCACCCGGATGCCTGCTGCGCAGGGGTCCTTTTATCAGGGGAATCGCGCAAAAACTGCATCGGTTCAAACATCCTTCACATATTTTGAGAAAATCGGTATAAAAAGGGGTAAGTTTTTTACGGGGCTTAAATTTAGGGCTAAATTGAACTACACCCGACCAGACATCCACTTCCGGGAAAAAACGTTTAAGCTTTTTTCCGTATCTTTGGGCAAGGCATCCGGCAACGATTATTTCTTTAACTTTCCCCTTATTCTTTAAATCTACAGCCGCGCTTAAGGCGGCCAGAGATTCCTCTTTGGCCGAATCAATAAAACCGCAGGTATTAATAATCAGGGTATCGGCCTGAGGCGAAAATTTATACCCCCGATCGGCAAATTGCTGGACCAGAACTTCGGAATCATAAGTATTGCGAAAACAACCCAGAGATACAATCGAAAACGTCTTTTTTTTATTCATCCCGGTTTATTTGTCGACAGATATACCCGAAGGTGTTATCTTGAGGCTTTTGATGGGCTTGCGTAGCGAGGCTAAAGGGGGAAGGGATTTACCGTTTACTTCCAGATAGACCGCGGAGCCGTCGCTTATTTTAAACTCGATTTCCTTATTGCCTTTCCAGGTCTCCACAGCGCCTTTATCCAGAATACCTTCAAACAATACGTTTTGGTCAACTTTTACCTTTATAAAACACTTCTTTTTAGTCGTCAGGGAAACTGTCAGACCCTTAACCGCCGTAGGGCGTTCGGGAACTTGCGCAACCGGTTCTTCTTTTGCCGGGGTGGACGCTTCTTGCTCTTGCGGCTTTTCCCTAAAAAGGCGCCAAATTCGGCCTCCCACAAACTTAACTCCCGAAAACAATACCCATAAACAGAATAAACCTAAGACGGCGATAATAATGTTTTTCTTAACGCGCGAGGGTAATTTTTTAGGGATGCGGCCCAAACGGTCAAAAATATTAGTCGTCGGCACCTTTCTTACCTTCCGCGGCTTATCGGCCAGGGAACTTAAAGAATCCAGCTCTTCTAAGCTGGTCCCTAAATCCACTCCCAAAAAGGAGGCGTAAATCTTCATAAAGCCCTTAAGGTAAGTCGGACTTACCTTATCTAAATTACAATCCTCAATATCCTTTATTACCGACGGATGTAACTTCGTCTTCTCTACGGTATATTCGAGGCTATAACCTTGCTCTCTTCTTTTCTCTTTCAGCCGGTTACATACCTCTTTAATCATACTAACCCTCTTTCTAACAGGTACTTTTCGGGTTCAACCAGAATATCCCGGGCTTTACTCCCGCAAAAAGGGCCGACGATACCTTCCTGCTCCATTAAATCCAGAAGCCGGGCGGCCCGGGTATAACCCACGCGCATCCTTCTCTGCAAAATCGATGCTGAGGCCTGCTGAGCCTGCAGAATAATCCTGACCGCGTCGTCAAAAAGTTCATCACTGCCCATATCTAAAGCTTTCTTCTGGACCTCAGATATAGCCTGTTCATAGACGGGTTTTCCCTGGGCGCGGATAAAATCGGTCAGGCTTGCGATATCCTCATCATCCAGATAAGAGCCCTGAGCCCGGATTAATTTTACCGCCCCCGGCTTTAAAAACAGCAGGTCGCCTTTGCCTAAAAGCTTATCGGCACCCATCATATCCAGAACGGTCCGCGAGTCGACTCTTGAAGACACTTTAAACGATATGCGGGCCGGAAAATTGGCTTTAATTACTCCCGTGATTACATCTACCGACGGCCTCTGGGTAGCCAAAACAAGGTGAATTCCTACTGCCCGGGAAAGCTGGGCTAAACGCTGGATGGCGGTTTCAATACTTTCGCGGGCTACGATCATTAAGTCGGCCAGCTCATCGATAACGATTATCACGTAGGGAATCGTCTTATTACTCTTATTATATACCTCTATGTTACGGCAGCCGGCCTCGGCCAAAAGGCGGTAGCGCTTTTCCATCTCCTCTACGGCCCAGCTTAAGGCCGCAAAAGCCTTCTTGGCTTCCGAGATAATCGGGTGGATTAAATGGGGTATCCCGGCAAAGCAAGCCAATTCTACCATCTTAGGGTCGACCATAATAAACTTGACTTCGTCCGGCCTGGCTTTAAAGAGAATCGAGGAAATGAGTGAATTAACACAAACGGTCTTGCCGGCTCCGGTCGCTCCGGCAATAAGCAAATGGGGCATTTCGTTAAGATCGGCCACTATCGGATTACCGGAAACATCTTTGCCGATAGCCATCGCCAGTTTAGACTTCAAATCGGTAAAAGCTTTTTCTTCTAAAACTTCGCGGAAAAACACGAAATGCTTTTTGGCGTTAGGTATCTCCACACCTACGGTGCCGCGGCCGGGAATCGGGGCCACTATTCTTACCTGGGAAGACTTCATGGCCAAAGCAATATCATCAGCCAGAGAAGTAATTCTCTGAATCTTAACGCCCGAAGAAGGCGTCAGCTCATACATGGTTACTACCGGGCCCTTCTGAACACTGACTACTTTTGCTTCCACTCCGAAGTCAGAAAGAGTATTCTCTAAATTCTTGATGTTCCCCTTGATATCTTCTTTTATTTCTCTTTGATCGGAAAAGGGGGGAACTTTCAAGATATCCGGGTGGGGCAGTTTATAGGTAGCGGGATCGAAGCTTTGCCCGGTTTTCGCTTCGATGGATTCCATCTTTTTCTTTACCTGCTCCTTGCTGATTGTTCCCGGGGTCTGGCTACCGGAAGGAAGTCCTTTCTTCTCATCAGCCGGGCCTCTCTTAGGGACCGGATCAACTTTCGGGGCGTATACTTTTATCTCCGGCTTTATGGTCTCAATATTTGTCGGTACCCCGGATGCGGCTTTGGGTATGCGTTTGGGCTTAGGGGATAGAGATCTTCCCATCACATCTTCCTTGCGCCTTAAATTATGAATAAAATTAGCCAGCTTAATTAATACGAACCTGGCCCCTTTAAAAATATCCGCGAAGAAAAAGCCAAAGAGAATCATTGCGTTTACGGCCAGGAGTAGAATCAGCGTTATAAAAGACCCGTAAATTCCCAGATACTTGTTAAAAAAGTTAGCCAGGAAAAATCCGATTATTCCCGCAGATTGAAAAACCGCGGTATCCCGGACCGGGATATCCTGCAGGGTGATCAAGCCGATAAATGCGGAAAGAAAAACAATGAAAAGCCCAAAGGCAATTATATTGATTGATTTACTCCTTCCGATACCGGAAAAACGAACTCCGCCCAGTTTATCCACCCCTAAGAAAAATAAAGAAAACGGCAGGAAATAGGCGCCGGACCCGAACAGAAAAATCAGAAAGAACCCTAAATAAGCTCCGCCGATTCCGATCAGGTTAGAGGTGTCTTTGGCGGCAGGATAAGTAAGAAATGAAATATCGCGGGATTGGTAAGAAATCAGGCTTAAAAAGATGAGGAAGGCGGTAAGAAAAAAAATGGTGCTCTTCAAAAAAGAAGAGAGCTGCTTCATGCTTGTTTACGAATTTGCCTGTTTTATGCTTACTTTGATCTTGCCTTGAGGATCGATCCCGATAACCTTCACCTTTACGATCTGGCCTTCTTTCAGGAATTCCGACGCATCCTTAACGAACCCTTCGGCAATTTCCGAAATGTGCACTAAGCCGCTTTTACCGGGCGCGAGTTCGCAAAAGGCGCCAAAACTGACTATTTTTTCAACCTTAGCTTCATAAATATCGCCGACTTCGACATCCCGGATTAAATTCTGTATCTGCTTCACGGCTTTATCTAATTCCTCAGTTGTCTGGGCCACCACCGAAACCGCGCTTCTCTCGTCGTCGATGTCTATGGTTACGTTGTTCTCCCGGCTCATTCTGCGTATCGTTTTTCCTCCCGGGCCGATAACCGTACCGATCTTATCGGGGTCTATTTCAAATGATTTTATCTTGGGTGCATATTCGGAAAGGGTTTCCCGAGGTGCGGCCAGAGCGCTTTCCATATTTGCCAAAACAGCTAAGCGTGCTTTTTTGGCCCGCTGCAGAGCCTCTTCCGTTATTCCTATGGTTAATCCGTCTATTTTAGTATCGAGCTGAATGGCCGTTATCCCCTTTTTGGTCCCGGCTACTTTAAAATCCATATCCCCGTAATGGTCCTCGGCCCCGGCAATATCGGTAAGAATCTTATAACGCTTCCCATCGCTGATTAAACCGATGGCGATGCCGGCCACCGGCTCCTTTATCGGAACTCCGGCATCCATTAAAGATAAAGACGCAGCGCAGGCCGAAGCCATACTCGAAGACCCGTTTGACTCTAAAATTTCCGAAACGATGCGGATAGTATAGGGAAACTCCTCTTTAGACGGTATTACCGGCAAGAGCGATTTTTCGGCTAAAGCTCCGTGACCGACTTCCCGGCGTGAGGGCCCTCTGAGCATTTTTATTTCCCCCACGCTGAACGGAGGAAAACTGTAGTGAAGCATAAAATTCTTGGTTGTCTCGCCTTCTAAGGCCTCGATGAACTGCTCATCGGAGCTTGTCCCCAGGGTGATTACGGCTAAAGACTGGGTCTGGCCCCGGGTAAAAATAGCGGAGCCGTGAGTGCGGGGCAGGGCGTTTACTTTACACTCTATGGGCCGGATATCTTCCAGCTTACGCCCATCAGGCCTTTTTTCTTCCTCTAATATCTGCCGGCGGACGAATTCCCCCTCTAAAGCGAAAAAAGCACCCTTTACGTCGCTCTCGGTGACATCACCGCCTTCGGTAACTAAACTCTCATTTAAAGAGGCAAGAATTTCGGCGTATACCTTTTCCCGCTCCTCTTTTTCCGAAACTTCGTAAGCTTCGGCTATTTTCGCCCCGGCCTTGTCTTTAACCTGCTTTAGGAGATTTTCATCTATCTGAGATAGAGGAACTTCTCTTTTTTCCCGGCCGGTCTCTTTCCTCAATTTTTTCTGCAAATCAATTAATTCATTTATCGGATTACGGGCGAATCTTATGGCCTCTAAAACTTCCTCTTCTCCGATCTCGTCTAAGGTCCCCTCGAGCATACCCACCTTCTCCGCAGTCCCGACAACGATTAAGTCCATAGCCGAGTTTTCTCTTTCGGTATAGGTGGGGTTAACCAGAAACTTACCTTCGACTTTGGAAATTCGCACAGCACCCACGGGATTATCGAAAGGGATATCCGAGATAAAAAGAGCGCAGCTGGCCGCGTTGATGGCCAGAACGTCGGGGTCGTTCTTAGCATCACTGGATAAAACCATGGCCACTACCTGAACTTCATTGGTCAAACCTTTGGGGAAAAGCGGCCTTAGCGGCCGGTCGATAAGCCGGGCGGTAAGAATTTCGTCATCTTTCGGGCGGCCTTCTTTCTTAAAGAATCCGCCGGGGATTTTACCCATAGCATAAGTCCGCTCCTGATAGTCTACGACTAACGGAAAGTAACCCTTGCCCGGGGAAGGTTCTTTGGACATACAGGCCGTAGCCAGGACAACCGTGTCGCCGTAAGCAGCACAAACGCTGCCGTTTGCCTGACGGGCTAGGTCACCGGTAGAAAAAACAAACGGACTCTTTCCTAAATTGGAAATAGATACTGAAGCACCCATATTATTTAATCTTAAGCTCCTTTACGACCTCTCCGTAAATCTGGGAATCGCTTTTTTCGAGATAGCTGAGGAGACGGCGGCGCCTTCCCACTAGGGCTAAAAGGCCGCGGCGGGAATGAAAATCTTTTTTGTGCTTTTTAAGATGATCATTAAGGTAGGTAATCCTTTCCGTAAGAAGCGCTATCTGCACTGCAGCTGAACCAGTGTCCTCCACATGGGTCTTGAACTTTTCAATCAATTTCTTCTTTTTACCTTTATCCATAATAGTATTATTATAATACCTTTTTAGTATTTAGCTGTCAACCCCGTTATTTAATAGGCTTTCTATTAGAAACAAGGCGTGGTTTTTAAGACGAGCGTATCTTTGACGGGCCCATTATAGCAAAACCCCCGGTCAAGGTCAACCTTTGTTTCGGGGGCCAAAAAACCCTTTATCGAAAAAGGCTATATTTGACAATGGCCGCTAAAACCCTTAGACCGTCTTTCCAGCCAATTTTTTTCCCTTCACTATAGGTCCGCCCGCTGTAAGATATTCCCACTTCGTAGATCTTTAGCCGCAGGCGGGCAATTTTAGCGGTAATTTCAGGGTCAAATCCGAATCGATCCTCTTTGAGGGTGATCTTATCGACTATGCTCCTCTTAAAAACCTTATATCCGGTCTCCATATCGGTGAGGTTGATATTGGTAAATACATTGGATAACAAAGTAAGAAATTTATTCCCCACCATATGCCAGAAATATAAGACACGGTGCTCCTCGGAGCCGATGAAGCGGGAACCGTAGACCACGTCGGCTTTACCTTCAATGATCGGCTTTATCAGCTTGGGATACTCGGCCGGGTTATACTCTAAATCCGCATCCTGAACAACCACAATGTCTCCCCGGGATTCCTTAAGCCCGCTGCGCAAAGCCGCGCCTTTGCCCATATTCCGGTCATGGTAAATCACCTTGGAGACTTGCGGCTCGACTTCATTCTTAATAATCTCTCTTGTTCCGTCATCGGAACAATCGTCGACCACTATTATCTCCTTATTTCCTACGGGCGAATCCTTGACCCGGCTGACAATTTTGCTTATAAACTCTTTCTCGTTAAAGCAGGGTATGATCACCGATAAAAGAAAATCTTCCATTTTTAAATACCTCTTATTTTATGGCTATCGATATAACTTTAAATAGGTAAAAAAGGCATTCAGCCCGCAACCAAAAAGAAAAATGGCGTAGAAGGCAAAAAGACCAAAATATAAAGGCTTTAATTTCTTAAAGAAACCAAGGCCTTTTATGATGAAGTAGAAAACAAAAGGGGCAAAAAATAAGGTTATGCGTTCCCCGGTAAAGGGGTATTTTTTAAGTATCCCCAAGATCAGAAGCTCAAGCAACACCACGAGCCCTAACGTATTTATACTGCTTAAGCCGTATTTATTTTCGCGCAGAGACTTTATCCCGTAACCAAAGACGGAAAAAACAAAAAAAGGAATAAAGAAAGAAGCCACTCTTCGGGATAAATCGGTATTGGCGAACCACCACACCGTCAATTTCCGCAGGCCTTCCCCGAAGGAACGGAAAAAACAATATGGCGAATCCGTGCATACGAAATAATCCTGCCAATAGGTAATCAACCCCGGCTCGTTCAGGGAATGTCTTAAATCAAAATAATATACCAGGCTGAAAAACAAAAGGCACATAAATGTGTAGGCGGCGGCCAGAAGCAGCATTTTACCGCTGCTCTTAATCATCGGTAAAAAATTATAGGTAACCAGCCAGAAAACCAGAAAACTGCCGTAGGAAAAAAACAGGGAAAACGGCAAGAGTAAAGTCGTCGCTACCAGCAATAGCGAAGGCTGTTTATCCCGGTAGCGCTTCTGAAAGATTAAGTAGGAGCAGAAAATTCCTACCACCAGAACATCCATAGAATAAGGCTTAAACTCCGCCGCGTAGCGACTTAAATGAAAGCTGCTGCTAAACGAAAACAACGCCAGCAAGAAATAGGCTTGAGCCGAAAAACCGTCTTTATACACCCTGGCCCAGACAAAAAATGCGGCCAGCATGCTGAGAAGGGGAAAGAACCTTAACGAGAAAATATTATAGTTAAACCCCCGGGAGAATATTTTTATCAAAATAAGATAAATCCGGGGGAAAGCCTGACTGTTCTTAAGCGGGCCGAGAATTTCTTTGGCGGTGCTGTTTTCGATATTCTCTAAAATAAGCCGCTCATCCAGCCAGAGCGGCCTTGGAGAAAGGTAGTTAAAAAAACACAGAAAGACAAACCAGGATGCACAAAGAACAAATAAAACTTTATAAATTTTCACTCTTTATCAAATTCCTTAACAATCTTTTTTACTTCCATTTCGGTCTTTTCGATTTTTTCCCGGCAGTCCTTGATCAGCTCGACGGCCCTTTTTACTTTCAGGGAAACCTCGTCCACATCGACCTGCTCGGACTCAAGGCCAGAAAGAATGCTGTTTAGCTCCTCAATGGCTTCACTGTACTTTAGAATCTTCTTGCTCATTGCTCCTCTCCTTTTTATTTACCGTCGAAAGGATATTCCCCGAAAAAAGCAGCGTTTTAATTGTATCACTTTCGGCTACGTCATCAATTGATTTCAGGGCCTTTCCTTCTTTAACGGTAATCGAGTAACCCCTTTTCAGGGTATTTTGGGGATTGAGAATCTTTATTTTATCCCGGGCATGGTTTAGATGATCGCGCTTATTTCTAAATATTTTT
>CAYQUQ010000048.1:0-9569 GCA_964420965.1 uncultured Planctomycetia bacterium
AGAACAGCTGTTGCTTACTACAAAAACTTAGCTTGACTAACGGGGTGCATTACAATTGGTAGTATTGGGATTTTTCGATGGCTAAATCACTATATATCCATATTCCCTTTTGCCGGAAGAAGTGCATTTATTGCGATTTTTGCAGTGTACCTTACCAGAAGGAAATCGCCAGGCAGTATATCGCTACTTTATCCCGCCAGGTCGATAACCTTGAGCCCGGTTTTAGCAGCGTTTATATCGGGGGAGGAACTCCGACGGTATTGGATATTGCGCTTTGGGAGAAGCTGCTTTCGGCTTTGAAAAGGGTTTTAGGAGGGGGGTGTGAATTCACCGTGGAGGCTAATCCCGAAAGCCTGGATGAAGCCAGAATAGATTTATTTCGTAAAAATAAGGTTAACCGGCTGAGCATCGGGATTCAATCGTTAAGCAAAGAGAAGCTCAGAAGATTAGGCCGGATTCACTCCCGGGATGAAGCGATTGACAAGGTACATCTTGCCTGTAGAAAAGGTTTTAAAAATATAAGCGCTGATATGATTTTCGGAGTTTGGCAAGAGAAGCTGGATAGCTGGAAAAGGGAGCTGAAGCAATTAGTGAAGCTCCCCCTTAACCATATTTCTCTATACGCTTTAACCTGCGAAAAAGGAACTTCTCTTTTTAAGCAGGTCAAAAAAAAGGAAACTACGCTTTTAGACGAAAAGACCGCAGCCGATATGTATAAATACAGTATAAACTTTTTACCCCGAAATGCTTTTCCCCAATACGAAGTCTCCAATTTCGCCAAAGGCGGACTTTATTGCCGCCACAACTTTAATTACTGGGAAAACAATTCCTATCTGGGTCTGGGGGTTTCCGCGGTTTCCTATGCCCGGGGAATCCGGGCCAGGAACGTTTCCGATATAAACCGATACATCACTATCGCAAAGGAGGGTAAAACGCCCGTTGTATCTAAAGAAGAGCTATCTCCCCGGAGAAGGGCAAAGGAGACAGCCGCTTTAAAAATAAGGACCCGGGCCGGCATCGATTTCAGCTGGTTTAGGGAGAAAACCGGTTTTGACTTTTTGCCGTTGGAAGGCAAGGCCTTAAGAAAGCTTGCCCGGGATGGATTCGTGGAGTGCGCTTTTAGGAGCGGTATCCCGGAGAAGGTCAATTTGACCAAAAAAGGGTTTCTGTTTTGTGATACTGTTTCTTCGGCCTTTCTGTAGAGGCCGCACCTGCCTGCCGGTAGGCAGGAATCTGCGGCCTCGACAATAAATATTATATAGATTTCCTTTCATTTTTCTTGTAGATTTTTTTAAAAGGAATGGTATAATTACATCGCTGTAGCCGCCTCGGAGGATCGGCATGACCATAAATAAAAATAAATTAAAAACAGCTCTTTCCCGTTTTAAAAATAAAAAGATTCTGGTAGTCGGAGATCTGATTTTAGACCACCATATCTCCGGGAGAGTGGAAAGGATTTCTCCGGAAGCTCCGGTGCCGGTAGTCTGGGCCAACCGGGAAAATTTTGTCTGCGGGGGAGCGGCTAACGTCGGCTTGAACCTGCACTCCCTGGGTGTCCGGGTAAGCATGTGCGGAGTGGTCGGAAAGGACCATTTTGGCCAGACTTTATTTTCGCTGATGGGAAAAAGCGGGATAAATACCGCTTTGATTATCAAAAACAAGGAAAGGCCGACCACCTTAAAGACCCGCATAATCGCCCACCACCAGCAGGTAGTGCGCGTCGACTGGGAATCGGTTGAATTTCTTTCGGCGCATACCAACAGATTGATACTGAACAAGATCAAGAAGAACTTGGATGACTTTGATGCGGTGATAGTTGAAGATTACGGTAAGGGGGTTATAAATCCGGCTTTGGTCGGAGAATTGGTCGATCTTTGCCGCCAGAAAAATAAAATAATTACCGTTGACCCTAAAGAAGAGCACTTCGATTACTATGAGAATGTCACCGCACTTACCCCTAACCTGAAAGAGGCCGAAGTTGCGGCTAATACCAAGATCAGAAGCAAGAGCGAAATACCCCTCCTCGGCAATTTGATAATGGAGAGCTTAAACCCAAAGGCTCTTTTGATAACTTTAGGCGAAGAGGGCATGATGTTATTTTGTGATAATACTTATTACCATATTCCCACTCAGGCCCATGAGGTTTTTGATGTGACCGGGGCCGGAGATACGGTAATCTCTGTATTTACGCTGGCTTTAAGCTGCGAGGCAAACTACAAGGATGCGGCCATACTGGCCAATTTAGCGGCCGGGATCGTGGTCGGTAAGTTAGGCGCGGCAACTGTCGATAAGAAGGAGCTTTCAAAGGCGCTAAATGAAAAATACGCTTAAGGTAATCGGGGTTATCCCGGCGCGATACGAATCAACCCGGTTGAAGCACAAGCTCCTGCGCAAAATCGGCGGTAAATCGTTACTGCAGTGGACATGGGAGAATGTAATCTCAAGCCGCCTTCTGGATAAAGTTATTATCGCCTGCGATCATCCCCGGATTAAAGAGGAGGCGGAACAATTTGGGGCCCGGGCCATCCTTACCTTAGTGGATCATGCCTCGGGGACGGACCGGATTTCGGAGGCGGTCAGGGATATTGAGGTTAAGGTGGTCATAAACATTCAGGCCGACGAACCGCTGCTTCCGGCTTCGGTTATTAACGGTTTAGCCGAAGCGATGCTCTTTGACCCGGAATTGGTCATGGCTACGGCAAAGGTAAAAATCGAAGCCGAGGATGAAATCAACGACCCCAATGTGGTTAAAGTGGTAGGTGATAAGGACGGTTTCGCCGTTTATTTTTCCCGCTCCCCCATACCTTATTACCGTCAGGGTTCCGCGGCAAAAATATATTACAAGCACCTGGGAGTATACGCTTACCGGAGAGATTTTCTTTATACCTTTAAGGATTTACCGCCTTCCTGCCTGGAGGCTGCTGAGAGACTGGAGCAATTAAGAGCCCTGGAGGCGGGTTACAAAATAAAGCTGATCGAAACCGGGATTAATTCCTGGGGGGTCGATACCGAAGAAGATCTTAAGCGGGTGGAAACGATTTTATCGGCGAAAGGCGGCGCCGGATAATATGAAAGAAAAGCTGTTATTTATTGCCGGGCCCTGCGTTATTGAGAATAAGCGTTTGACCCTGCGCATTGCTTCTTATTTAAAGGAGTTAACTTCCGCCTACCCGGTCGAGTTTATTTTCAAAGCCAGCTTTGATAAGGCCAACCGTACTTCCGGCCGCTCATTCCGGGGGCCGGGTTTAAGCCGGGGGTTGAAGATATTAGAGGAAGTTAAAGCTAAGCTGAATATACCCGTTTTAAGCGATGTGCATTCTTTAGAGCAGATAAAGCGGGTTAAGGATATTCTGGACGTAATTCAAATTCCGGCTTTTCTCTGTCGCCAGACGGATTTAATTCTGGCCGCAGCCCGGACCAAGAAGACGGTAAATATAAAAAAGGGCCAATTTCTGGCCCCGGCCGACGTCAAGCACATAATCGAAAAAGTAGAGTCCGCCGGCAATAAAAGTATATTAATCACGGAAAGGGGAACCTGTTTTGGCTACAATAATCTCGTGGTTGACTTCCGGTCATTTTTAGTGTTGAAGAAGCTGGGCTATCCGGTAATTTTTGATGTTACCCATTCTCTGCAAAGACCGTCAGCTAAAAAAGATACTTCCGGCGGAGACCGGGAGTTTGTTCCTCCGCTAAGCTTAGCGGCTACAGCCTGCGGTGTCGACGGGATATTTATGGAAGTTCATCCTCAGCCCCGGTTTGCCCTTTCCGATAAACACACTTCTTTTCCCCTGGCTAAGCTCAAAAAGCTGCTCAAAAGTATCACGAAAGTAAGTGAGGCGCTTAATGCGGAAAGTTAAAAGCGAAAAGATTATTTACTGGGCCAAGGAAGTTTTAGATACTGAGAAAAAAGGCATTGCTAATCTGGCCCGGAGTTTAAACAGCGACTTTTTAAAAGCAGTCCGGATAGTTATCAATTGCAGGGGGAGGGTTGTAGTGACCGGAATGGGCAAAGCCGGAATTATCGGGCAGAAATTTTCGGCTACCCTTTCCTCGATGGGGTCTTCTTCTTTCTGGCTGCATCCGGCCGAGGCAGTTCACGGAGATTTAGGGAGCGTGAAAGAGGATGACGTGACGGTAGTTTTATCTTACAGCGGCGAGACCGACGAAATAAAAAATTTAATCCCTTTTATCAAAAAGATCGGTGCAAAGATTGTAGCCATTACCGGAAACTGTAAATCCAGCCTGGCGCGTTATGCCGACGGGCTTGTGGACGTAAAAGTAGACAAGGAAGCTTGTGCTTTGGGTTTAGCGCCGACGACTTCCACTACGGCCATGCTGGCGATATGCGATGCCATATCGGTAGTGCTCCAGAAAGTAAAAGGGTTTAAGGAAAAAGATTTTGCGTTTTTTCATCCCCGGGGTTCTTTGGGCCGCAAGCTCCTCCTGCAGGTTAAAGACATCATGCGCAAAGGTAAATTTAACCCCGTAGTCAACGAATATTCTCTGGTCAAAGAGGTGATTTTAAGAATAACTACCGCCCATGCCGGAGCCGCGGTGGTGGTGGATAAGAAAGGAAGGCTGATCGGGATATTTACCGACGGTGATTTAAGGCGTAATTTGGAAAAGCACCCCCATTTACTGCGCAAGAAGATTAAGGAAGTAATGACTAATGATCCGATAGTGGTCCGTGACGACGATTTGGCTTCCGAGGCCCTCAAGGTTTTGGAAAGGAAAAAGATCGACGAGGTGCCGGTGGTGGACAAAAACTATCATCCGGCCGGAATGGTCGATATTCAGGATTTGATTGCCGCCGGACTCATTTAGTGAATAGTGAATAGTGAATGGTGAATGGTGAATAGTAAGGAGTTAGTTGTGGTTTATGTAGGTTCGCTGGTGGATGCCAGTTATATTAAAGGACTATTGGAGGAAGCAGAAATAAAAGTTTTCTTACAAGATGAGATAATAGGGACAGCTATTCCGTGGGTCGACAATGCTCCTGCTGGGGTAAAAGTAGTTGTAGCCAAAGAGGACGCTGAGAGAGCAAAATCTATAGTTCAAGATTCCCTAGATCAAAACAAACAAAAATAATTAAATGGCCGTCAGAAAAAGTAAAATCATTAATTCGTTTAAAAAAGTTAAGTTGTTGATTTTAGACGTGGACGGAGTTTTGACCCGGGGCGAGATTATTTACGATGACCAGGGGCGGCAGCTTAAAGTTTTCAACGTTAAGGACGGCTTAGGTATATTTCTTTTAAAAAAGGCCGGAATAAAAACGATTTTGCTTTCGGCCCGAAACTCACCGGTTCTTAAGCGGCGGGCTAAGGATATGCGCGTAGCTGAAGTTTTGGGGGGGGTGTTGCCTAAGGAAAAAGCTCTTGCCGGTATAAAAAGAAGGTATGGCGTCAAAGAGGATGAAATCTGTTTTATGGGCGATGATTTAATCGATTTGGGGTTAATGGCGAGAGTGGGGTTAGGCGTCGCCGTGCGTGACGCGCATCACTCGGTCCGAAAAGCCGCTGATTTTATTACGGCCTGCAAAGGAGGAGAAGGGGCGGTAAGAGAGGTTGTGGATCTAATCCTTAAAGCCCGGGGGTTAGAGAAAAAAGTCTACAATTTTATTAAAAACCCGAAATAGCCATGAAAAACATATTAATTCTGATTTTTCTTTTAAGCGGTCTATTCTATGCTCACGCTTATTCGCAGCAGAAGATTAAAGACTTTTATCTTTCCAATGTTAAAGATGACGGCTCCCGGGACTGGGAGATGTACGGTGACGAAGCCATGATTTACGATAAGCACGTCGACGTCGATGATATGAAGGCAAAATATTTTCTGGAAGAAGATACCATTTCAATTACATCCGATACCGCGCGTCTGAATAAGGAGAATATGGATGTCCAGTTAAAGAAAAACGTACATATTGAGAATAAAGACGGCGCCACCGTAGATACCGAATCTCTAGACTGGTATCGCAGTAAAAATCAGATCGAGACCAAAGACCGGGTAAAGGCTGTCCGAGATGATATGCAGATCGAGGCTGACGGGTTATCCGCCGATACCGAAATGCAGGAAGCTAATTTTGAAAAAAATGTAGAGGTTACTTTTCCGGATAAGGAAAATAAAACCCAAGCGACCGCTACCTGTACCGGGCCGCTGGAAATCGAGTACAATAAAGGCAAGGCTGTATTTAATGATAATGTGGTGTTGACTCATATCCAGGGTAAGGTTTATTCCGATAAAACTACCCTTTTTTTTCATTCCGAGGAAAAGAAGATTGAAAAAATCATCGCTGAAGGCAATGTCAAGATTATCCGCGATGATAATATTACCTATGCCGATAAAGCAACTTATTACGATGCGGATCAAAGGCTCGTCCTGGAAGGCCGCCCGCGTTTGATTTACTTTCCCAGCGAGGATGAGTCCGGGGGATTGGGCAGCATGGGTAAAAAGAAAAAGAAAAAAAAGGTTACGCAAGCCAAAGAGGGAATCAAAGTCGAGGGGGAATCGAAGCAGTGAGACTGCTGGAAGTCAGTAATTTAACCAAGTCCTACGGCGCCAGGACCGTAGTTAAAGACGTTTCGTTAGCGGTAAGAAGGGGAGAGGTTATCGGTTTACTCGGCCCCAACGGAGCGGGCAAAACCACTACCTTTTATATGATCGTGGGGATAATTTCTCCGGACAAGGGGCAGATAACTTTCGATAATCAGAATATTACCGCCAAAGCCATTCATGCCCGGGCTAAATTCGGGATCGGTTACCTTTCTCAGGAGCCTTCGGTTTTTAGAAAGCTCAGCGTGGAAGAAAATATCATGGCGGTTTTAGAAACTTTGCCCCTGGTTAAAAAGGAACGCCTGCGGCGTTTGGATGAACTGCTGAAGGAGTTAAAGATTTCCTACTTAAGAAGAAACAAGGCTTATACTTTAAGCGGCGGGGAGATGCGGCGCTTAGAGATTACCCGGGCTTTAGTTACCAACCCTTCTTTTTTGCTTCTGGATGAGCCTTTTTCGGGGATAGATCCGATCGTAGTCGGCGAGGCCAAAGAGATAATCGCCGAACTTAAAGCTAAGGGTATCGGTATCCTGGTAACCGATCACAACGTAAGAGAAACCCTTTCCATAACCGACCGTGCCTATCTAATTTCTGAAGGAAGAATACTGATCGCGGGGACATCCGACGATTTGATTAACCACGCCGAAACCCGGGAGATATATCTCGGCAAAGATTTTCGCATGTGATGAATGCGGATATACGCCCAACGCACAGAGCGTTAATCCGAGTAAGTTTCCGCGGAAATCAGCGCGTAAGAGGAGCGAACGATGAAGGTAGAAGTACAGAAGATCGATAAATTGAAACGCAAAGTCAGGATTGAAGTCAGCGGCGAAGAGTTCTTGAGCGAGCGCAAGGAAATTTACAAGGATGCGGCCAAAAACCTTAAAGTCCCCGGTTTTCGGCCCGGCACCGCCCCTTTGGATGTACTGGAGAGGCATCACGGGCCGCTTTTGAAGGAGGAATTTTTAAAAAGATCCCTGCCTTCATTTTACCAGCAGGCTCTTAAAGAGCATAATATATCCCCGGCCAGTTTGCCCAAAATATACGATGTCGAAGTTAACTCCGACAACTTATCCTTTTGGGCCGAATTCGAAGCCAAGCCGGAAATAGAGATTAAAGAAACTTCTTATAAGGGGATTAAAATAAAAGATAAGAAATGCGCGGTGAGCAAAGTAGAAACGGAAAAGATTATCACCAATTTAAAAGAAGGGATTAAGAAAGTAACCGGTAAGGACTTAGACGATCTCACTCTGGCGAAATGGGCTACTTTTCCGGATATTGCGGCCCTGGAGGAAGGCGCGCGGCATCAGATTTTTACTCAGAAGTTAAACCAGCGCCGGCAGGATATCGAGAGCCAGATAAGAAAGCATTTGCTTAAGTCGGTCAAGATCGATCTGCCCGCGAGCGAAGTTGAACGGCACCATAAAGAGTTAGTGGAGCGGGATATTTACAACCTGCGCCTGCGCGGGGTTTCTCAGGAAGATCTTGATAAATATAAAAAAGATTTGGAAGATAAACTGCGTCCGGTGGCTGGGGAAGAGGTGAAATTGTTTTACATTCTGGAGGCCATCGCCAAAAACGAAGGCATAAAGGTCGAAGACAACTTGGCTGAGGTTGTATTGGGCTTTATTTTAAGTCAAGCCATATATGAGTAGGGGCCAGCCTTGCGCTGGCCCCTAAAACGGGGAGGTTGCGATGAAGAATCAGATGTATGTTCCCATGGTTATTGAGCAGACCGGACGGGTCGAGCGGGCTTACGATATATATTCCCGGCTGCTTAAAGACCGGATAATTTTTATCGGTACGCCCATCGATGACAGTGTGGCCAATGTAGTTATTGCCCAGATGCTGTTTTTACAGATGGAAGATATAAGCAAGGATATCAGTATTTATATTAACACCCCCGGAGGAGTAATTACTTCCGGGATGGCTATTTATGACACCATACAGTTTGTCAATTGTGATGTTGCCACTTATTGCGTGGGTCAGGCCTCTTCGATGGGGGCGATTCTGCTTTGCGCCGGAGCCAGGGGCAAGCGCTATGCGCTCCCCAATTCCCGGATTATGATTCATCAGCCCTGGGGAGGAGTCGAGGGTTCGGCCGAGGATATTTCCCGCCAGACCAACGAGATTTTACGCCTGCGGGAAAGAGTAATCGAAATTTTAGCCAAGCATACCGGAAAATCCGTCGAAAAGGTAAAAGTCGATAGCGATCGGGATTATTTTATGACTGCCGAAGAAGCCCGGAAGTACGGAATTGTGGATGAAGTTATTGTGTCTACCGGAAATAAGAAAAAGAAATAGCAGTAGGGGCGGGGTAACCTCGCCCCTACTTACACAAGGAGTAAGACGATGAAGAGAAAACTTTTAATGACCCCCGGCCCTTCACCGGTGCCGTCGTTTGTCCGGGAAAGTTTAGCCCGGGAAATTATCCATCACCGCACCGCTGAGTTTCAGGAAGTTCTTAAAGATGTCCACCAAGGCTTTAAGCCTATTTTTTGTACCGAAAACCCGGTGCTGGTTCTGGCCGCATCCGGAACCGGAGCCATGGAGGCTGCGGTAAGTAATTTATTTTCGGTCGGAGATAAAGTGTTGGCAATTTGCGGCGGAAAATTTGGCGAGCGCTGGGCCGAAATTTCTAAAGTTTACGGCCTTGAGGTTATCGCGATGGATGTAAAATGGGGGGAATCTCCGGCCATAGAAGAGCTGCAAAAAATATTGAACGAAAACGATATCAAAGGGGTTCTGACTACCCTTTGCGAGACATCTACTGCTACCGTTTATGATATCGAGTCTATAGCTAAGGTTACCCGGGAAAGGAAAGCTTTGTTAGTGGTAGATGCCATAAGCGGGTTAGGGCAGGACAAATTACTCACTGACCAATGGGGGGTAGACGTAGTGGTGAGCGGCTCTCAGAAAGGATTTATGCTTCCCCCGGGATTAGCTTTTATCAGCTTGAGCCAGCCGGCCAGAGAGGCCGCCGTTAATTCCAATTTACCTAAATATTATTTTGACCTGAA
>CAYQUQ010000049.1:0-9453 GCA_964420965.1 uncultured Planctomycetia bacterium
GAGCTGGAATATTCATTAGATATTTTACGTAGCCTTGGAATATCTACCTCCCAAAAGGGCACATATTTTCCCATCCCCGAACAAGCGCGGGAAAAGGTAAAGAAACTGCTCCGGAAAAAAGGCTTGGCTGAAGGTCAGGGTTATATCGTTATTCACCCCTCCGCATCTTGCCCTTCAAAACGGTGGCCCCAGAATCACTTTTTACAGCTGGTTAAATTGCTGCGCGAAAAAATCGGAGTGACCATAGTTATGGTTACCGCCAGGGGAGAAGAGCGGTTCGGACAGAAAATAGCCGCTGCTGCCGAAATCATTGACTTAAGGGGTCAACTCGACATTTCGGAAGTGGGGGCCTTGCTTAAAGAAGCAGCTTTATTCATATCCAACGATTCCGGACCGGTACACATCGCCGCCAGCTTTAATACCCCAACCATAGCTATTTTCGGAAGGAAAAGTCCGGGTCTTTCTCCGGAACGCTGGAAGCCTTCAGGGGAGAAATCCTTTTACTTTTACAAAGATGTCGGCTGCAAAAAGTGCGCGGCGCATAGCTGCGCTAAGAATCTTCTCTGTCTGCGGAATATTACCCCCCAGGAAGTGGCCGAAAAAGCAATTGCAATTTACCAAAAGGTTTAATGCAATATTTTTCCCCAAAAAACATTTGACAGCTATAGGTATTTATGCTATTTTAGTTTCTAAAATACCTTGTGATTTTATTCACAAAGTATCGGGTCACAGTTAATTTTTAGTTAACAGTTAATTAGAATGCCTTATATTTCCTTCAGCAATTTTACCGGGTTCCTGGAAAGCTTAAGAAAAAGCTACGCGGTTTATGTCCCGGTAAAAAAAGACCGCAGCCGTTTTTATGCTCACTATACCAGCCCGGTGGATCTCTCGGCAATCGGCGAAGTAAGGGCTTTTGAGCCGTTAAAATCTTTTTTTAGCCGGGCCAGGGAGAAAGTCGCCGTGGATTTTAAACCGGAAGTTCCGCTTTCCGGGGATAAACCTTTTTGTATCGTGGGAGCGAAAGCTTGCGATCTTAAGGGATTTAAGATTCAGGATTTTGTTTTCCAGAACCACGACTATCCGGACCCCTTCTATATAAAATTACGTCAGGATAATTTGATAATTTCCGCTGATTGCACTTTCGCCCTGGATACTTGTTTTTGCCTCAGCTTAGGTGTTAAGCCTTATCCGCAGGGAGATTATGATATCAATCTTTCTCCGGTTAAGGAAGGTTTTGTGGTGGAATCGGGTTCCCAGAAAGGAAAGGCCTTGATACAGGAAAACGCTGCTCTTTTTCAAAGCCCAACAGAGGCGCATGTATTTCAAAGGGATGAGCGGAGAAAGAGCGTGGAAGGGGAAGTTGCGCTGAATATAAAGGAAAGCGCTATTCCCGACCAAGATTCCTTAGAAGGGGCTGTCGCCAAGGGATATGATTCCGATGTCTGGGAAACGGAGGCAAAGACTTGTGTCGAATGCGGAGCTTGTAATGCTATTTGTCCCACCTGTCATTGTTTTCTCTTGTATGACCAAAAGAATCAAGCCCGAATGGAACGCCTCAAGGTCTGGGATTCATGTTTGGTTAAAGATTTTGCCCGGGTTGCCGGCGGAGCAAACCCCCGGCCCAGGCTCTGGATGCGGTTGAGGAATAGGTTTGAGAAAAAGTTCGACTTTTTCCCCAAAGTCGCACAAATTTATGCTTGCACAGGCTGCGGTCGATGTATAACAGCCTGTCCGGCCAAGATTGATATCCGGAAAGTTTTAAAGAAGCTGGTCAATAATGCTTAAAGCAGCTAACCCTTACCGGCCTATTGAGGCTGCTGTTCTGGCGGTAATCACCGAGACCCCCACCATAAAGACTATACGTTTTAAACCGAAAGAACCGTTTACTTTTAAAACCGGCCAGTTTATTGAATTAACTGTTCCGGGAGTGGGGGAGGCTCCGTTTACCCCTTCTTCAAGGCCGTCGGTTAAAGAAGAGATGGAAGTAACAGTTATGCGGGTGGGGAAGGTTACCGAAAAGGTACATCAGCTTAAAGAAGGTGATATTGTCGGGGTAAGGGGCCCTCTGGGACGGGGTTATCCCGTCGATGAATTTAAGGGTAAGGAAATACTGGTTGTTGGCGGAGGGTGCGGTCTGGCCCCTTTGCGAAGCTTAATGTATGAGCTGTTTGAAAGAAGCGGTGAATTTAAAAAGTTATTTTACCGCGGCGGCTGTAAGACCCCCCAGGAATTCCTATATAAAGAGGAAATCGACGGCTGGGCCCAGCGCCGGGATTTGAATTTACGGCTTACGGTTGATAAGGGTGATACCAGCTGGACGGGTAACGTCGGGGTGGTCACTACGATTTTAGATGACGTAAAAATGGATTTTCCCCGGGCGATCGCGATCGTCTGCGGACCGCCGATAGCCATGAAGTTTTCGACTAAGAAATTGCTGGAGATGGGGTTTAAAGACGAGAACATCTATCTTTCGATGGAGAAAAATATGTCTTGTGGTATCGGGAAATGCGGGCATTGCCGAATCGGAACTTATTACGCCTGTAAGGACGGCCCGGTTTTTACCTATGCCCAGATAAAGGACTTTCACGATATCTGGGATTAACCTTAAAAATGAGTACGAGTGCCGAAGAGTTATATCAAGGAAAGCTAAACTTAAATCCCAAGCTGGGTAAGGATAAACGGCTCTATATCGATCTGGATGCCTGTTCTTCGGGAGAGTGTGACAAGTGTATTATCGAATGCAGCTACTTTTATCACCCTCAGGATCCGGGCAATAACGGCATTGTTTCGGTGGCGGAATTAGCCACTTACGCTCTTGTCTGCCGGAAGTGTGAAGAGCCCCATTGTGTAAACGCTTGTCCAGTCGAAGCCCTTAAGCAGCAAGATGACAAAGAGAAGCTTCTCGTACGTCACAACATGCGTTGTATAAGTTGTAAATCCTGTTCGTACGCCTGTCCTTACGGGACGATTTACCCGGAGCACGTACCCTACCCTATTCATAATTGTGACTTTTGTCTGGACCGCCGGCAAGAGCTTTACGAGCCTTTATGCATAAAAAGCTGTCCTTACGGGGCGCTGAAGCTGGTAGGCGATGATTGCAAGCTTGATGAAAACACCTTTTTAGTCGGTGATAACATCATTGTTCGCTCTACCCATTGGGACCGGGATAAAGCATGAGCTACATCGCATATTTTTTTCTCTACGGATTTTTGCTGACGGCCGTAATCGGATTTCTGGCCAGCTGGATTGACCGCAAAGTTACGGCCCGGGTTCAATACCGGGTCGGTCCGCCTCTCCTGCAGCCGTTTACCGATATCGTAAAGCTTCTGGGAAAGGAAACGCTTATCCCCAAAGGCGCTTCGGCTTTAACTTTTTTAACCGCGCCCCTTGCCGGTTTAGCGGCGGTTACTCTCGTGTCTACTCTGCTCTGGCTGAACAGTATTAATTCGGATAAGGCTTTTTTAGGCGATGTAATCGTGGTTATTTATTTACTGACTATCCCTTCGATCGGTATTATTCTGGGTGGTTTTGCTTCGCGTAATCCTCTGGCCAGCATCGGGGCTTCACGCGAGATGAAGCTCATCTTAAGCTATGAATTCCCGTTTATACTGGCCGTATTGGTTCCGGTCATCCAATCGGGGTACTCTTTAAAGTTGGGTGATATACTCGGTTCTCAGGCGCAAAACGGCCTGGTCGTCGGCAGCCTATCGGGAATTTTGGCCTTAATTGTAACCGTAATGTGCGTACAGGCAAAACTGGCCCTGGTACCCTTTGATATTCCGGAAGCTGAAACCGAAATTGTGGGCGGCCCCTTAATTGAATATTCCGGAGCGGCCCTCGCCGTTTATAAAATTACGAAAAACATGCTCCTGTTTGTTTTGCCTTTTTTCGTGATCATGCTTTTTATGGGGGGATTAAGGTTCGAAGGTATCCATTTTTTATACGGCATACTGAAATATGTGGGATTAGTAGCTTTAATAACGGTAATACGTAATACAAATCCCCGGGTCCGCATCGATCAAGCACTGCGGTTTTTCTGGGGGCCGATGACGGCTATCGCCATAGCCGCAGTCATATTAGCACTTAAGGGATTATAGGATGAGTTTTAAACTAAAAGCCCTGCTTAAATCGCCGTGGGTATTTCATCTTTCCACCGGCAGCTGCAATAATTGCGATATTGAAATACTGGATTGTCTTACGCCGCGATTTGACATAGAAAGATTTGGCATGCTTTTAGCCGGTAGCATTAAACACGCCGATGTACTTTTAATTACCGGATCCTGTAACCGCAAGTCAGCCGAACGATTAAAGAGTTTATACGAACAGGCTCCCAAGCCAATCCTGGTGGTGGCTATCGGAGAATGTTCCTTGTCCCGAGGCATGTTTATCCACAGCTACAACTGCCCTCTGCCTTTGGATAAAATTATTCCGGTCGATGCCTACATCCCCGGTTGCCCGCCTAAGCCGGAGGCGATTATCGCCGGAGCGGTGAAGCTGATTGCAAAAGTGAAAGCAGGTAAGTAAGCCCCGTTAGAAAGGGTGGGGCTTTCTAACGGGGTAAAGAGCGCGATGAGCAGAGAAGAAGTCTTAGAAAATCTACAGAAAAGATTCAAAGACGAAATCGTTGACGTCTGGGTTAAATCTTTAACCCGAGTGTATATCGAAATTAGCCCTAAGTCAATTATTCCCGTAGCGCATCATCTTTTTAAGGCTTTAGGGGCACGGTTTAATATCGCGTCCGGCGTGGATTTACGGCACCATATGGAGATACTTTACCACTTTACCTTAGAGGAAATCAACCTGGTGATTTCGCTGAGAGTAAAATTAAATAAGCCGGGTTTAGAAATTGATTCTCTGGCCCCGGTTTTCGAAGGTGCAAATTGGATCGAAAGAGAGATGCATGAACTTTTAGGCATCAATTTTAAAGGGCACCCGGATTTAAGAAGGCTTCTTCTTCCCGATAATTGGCCCCAGGGGGTGTACCCCTTAAGGCGTGACTATAAAGAGTGGGACAAGGATGCAATTCGCGACCGAGGAGTGTAGTGGCTAAACGGACTATCGTACCCATTGGACCTTACCATCCTTTACAGGAAGAACCGGAATTCTTTACGCTTACCGTAGAGGGTGAAGTGATTGTAGATATAGATGTTCAGATGGGCTATAATCACCGGGGAATTGAGAAGCTTTCGGAAATGAAGACTTTTGATCAATCCACCTTTGTGGTTGAGCGGATTTGCGGGATTTGTTCAACATCCCACCCTTTTGCCTATGTCCGGGCCGTAGAAGATATCATCCCCATGGAGGTTCCGGAAAGGGCTAAATATATCCGGACCATAATCGCCGAAGGCGAAAGAATCCATTCCCACCTTTTATGGGCCGGTCTGGCCGGACATTTCCTGGGTTATAATACCGTGTATATGTGGGCCTGGAAGTTACGTGAAGAAATATTGGATGTAATGGAAATTTTATCCGGTAACCGAAACAACTATGCCATGTTTAAGCCCGGGGGAGTAAGGCGGGACATCAAAAAAGAAGATATTCCCGGTGTGATTCGAAAGATAGATTCAATCATACCTACGCTGACAATGCTTAAAAAAGCAGTTATGGATGACCCGGTTTTACATTCCCGGACCAAAGGGATAGGAATTCTGACCCAGAAAGACGCCATTGATTATTGTGCTTTAGGGCCGACGGCCCGAGCATCCGGGGTGGAGCGGGATTTACGTAAAAACTGTCCTTACGGAGTTTATGATAAATTCAACTGGAATATGATTGTAACCGAGAACGGTGATGTTTTTGATAAGGTGGTGGTGAGGGTTCTAGAAACTTTTGAGTCGATCAATATAATAAAACGCTGCCTTTTGAATCTTCCCGATACCGAAATCGACGCGAACATCGAAGATATCCCTCCCGGAGAGGGCATCGGCCACATTGAAGCTCCCCGGGGAGAAACTTTTCATTACCTCAGGAGTGACGGAACCAACCGGCCGGCCCGCCACAAAGTAAGGGCTCCGACTTTTATGAATCTGCCGACCTACAAAGCCACTGTAGTCGGAGAAACCATCTCCGATGCGACCATAATTTTAGCCGCCATCGATCCCTGCTATTGCTGCACAGAACGCATGGCGGTGCGGACAAGTAAGGGGAAAAAGATTTATGACGGACACGATCTGGTTAGGCTTTCTCAGGAAAAAACGGCCAGGATTAGAAGCAAGATGGGAATTAAATGAACGTGCTTGAGGGTTATTTTAGATTTGATAATCTTTCCATTTTTGTGGCCGGCTTTGCCTTTTTCTTCTTTATACTTACTGTATTTTACTCCTGGGGGTTCATGAACAAGAAAAAAGGGTTGGTGGACTATTATTTTTATATTCTTCTTACCTTTATTGCTTCTCTGGGGGCAATTTTTGCTAATAATCTTATCGTATTTATGGTATTTTGGGGATTTTTAGGCCTTTTGTTATATCTTTTGATCAGCTTTGGGGAGAAGGAAAGAACCGCGGCCACAGCCAAAAAAGCTTTCATTATTATCGGCGGGAGCGACGCGGTCATGCTCCTGGGATTGGCTTTAATCTGGAAAATAACCGGGACATTTAAGATGGACAGTATAAATATCGCCGTAAAGGAAAGGGCCGCCTTCTGGGCCTATATCTGTTTAGCCATCGGCTGTTTTGCCAAAGCCGGAGCAATGCCCTTTCATACCTGGATTCCGGATACTGCCGAAGATAGCCCTACGCCGGTCACCGCCTATTTACCGGCCGCATTGGATAAACTTTTAGGGATATATTTTCTGGCCCGGCTGTCTTTAGAAATGTTCCAGCTCGACTTAGGCCTGAATACTTTCTTGATGTTCATCGGCAGTTTTACGATTATCGCCGCGGTGATGATGGCCCTTGTTCAGCACGATCTAAAAAGACTCTTAGGCTATCATGCCGTAAGTCAGGTTGGCTATATGGTTTTAGGGATTGGAACCGGCACGCCGATCGGCATCGCCGGCGGATTATTTCATATGCTTAATAATACTATTTATAAATCCTGTTTGTTTTTATCCGGAGGGGCGGTTGAAAAAAGAACCGGGACAACCGACTTAGAAAAGCTGGGCGGCCTGGCTAAATTTATGCCCTTAAGCTTTATCACCTTTTTGATCGCGTCTTTAGCCATATCCGGGGTTCCTCCCCTAAACGGTTTTGTTTCTAAATGGATGGTTTATCAAGGCGTGATTGAAGCCGGTACTTTTGGCGGTAAGCTTTGGGTGGTTTGGCTGGTGGCGGCCATGCTCGGCAGCGCACTTACCTTAGCCAGCTTTATGAAGCTGATTCACGCCGTATTTTTGGGTCAACCTTCAACTAAGCTAAAAAGTGCCGTTTATAAACCGCAGGAAGTTAGTCCGGCCATGTGGATTCCTCAAGCCACACTGGCTTTCCTTTGTATTCTCTTCGGCGTATTTGCCTATAAATTGCCGCTGCGCTTGTTTATTTTCCCCAGTCTTAAGGAACCGGTCGCATTCTCCGGAATCTGGCAGGCGGGCCTGGCCACGATTTTACTGATTGCGGGAATAATCGTCGGTATTTTTATCTATTTCGCGGGGACGATACTTAAAATTCGTGAGACCGATAATTTTGTCGGCGGAGAGGATCTCGACAAACATCCCCGGATGCGCGTTTCCGGAACGGAATTTTACAATACGATTCAGGAGCTGGGAATTCTTAGGGGTATTTATGAGCTGGCCAAAATGAAAGTATTTGACATATATGACGTGGGAAGGGTAGTCACCTTCGGGTTTACCAACTTTCTGCGTTATTTGCATAACGGAGTACTGTCCACTTATTTAGCCTGGTGTTTTTTAGGTATGGGGATAGTGCTTTATCTCTTATTGTGGTAGGAATATGTTTGAACTATACATTTTAATCGTTCTCATGATCGTGGGGGCCATTGTCGCCGTTGAGCTCAAGGACCTTTTATCTTCTGTAATTACAGTCGGAGCGGTAGGGCTGGTGCTTTCGATTACTTTCCTGGTTCTAAAAGCCCCGGATGTGGCCATTACCCAGCTGGTGGTGGAAATATTATGTCTGATTATCCTGATCCGGGCAACTTTAAAGCGGGATCTGCCGTTTTCGACAACCGGAAGATGGTTTTTTAATACCATGATTACTATTGGATTTATCAGTGTGTTTCTAATAGCCGCCTCGAAAGCTTTCCTGGACTTACCCCGATTCGGTGATCCGATTATGAGAGTAGCCGGTTCCTATATTAAGGAGGGGTTAACCCAGACCGGGGCCACTAATCTGGTTGCTTCCGTAATTCTTGACTACCGGGCCTACGATACCCTGGGTGAAGCCACGGTTTTATTCACGGCTGTAATCGGAGTTTTGGCTTTGGTCCGCCGGGTGGGCCGAAAAAAAGAAGGGGTGGAGGTGACCGAAGAGGATGAGTAAAGAACACGACAAAGGGATGTCGGTAATAGTCAAAACGGTTACCCGTCTTACCGTAGGGCTCATACTTCTTTACGGAATATATATCCTTTCCCACGGGCATATATCGCCGGGCGGAGGATTCGCCGGAGGAGTAATTATCGCACTTTCGTTTATCCATCTTATGCTGGCCTACGGAAAAGAGGTCGCCTTAAAACGGTTTCCTAAGCCGGTGGTTTCCTTTTTTGAGAGCTTCGGAGCCCTAATGTTTTTAGGTATAGCCCTTTTGGGATTCGCCAAAGGTTATTTTTTCCTTAATTTTATAGCTAAGGGAGAGCCGTTTACGCTCTTTTCGTCGGGGATAATACCACTTTGCAATATCGCCATAAGCTTGAAGGTCGGAGCCGGGCTTTTCGCCATATTTATCGCCTTAGTCCTGCTTAAGTTCGAAGGGGAAGACAAAAAATGATCGTATATTTACTCTGCCTTACGCTTTTTTGCACCGGGCTCTATTGCGCTTTACGCAAGCGTAATATCATTAAGATTATCGTGGGAATTATCATCGCCGAATACGCGGTTAACCTTTTATTCATCCTGGTCGCTTACCGGACTGACGGCCGTTCTCCGGTTCACTCACCCGGTGAGACCATTGAGAATATGGTTGATGCCCTTCCCCAGGCGGTAGTCTTAACTTCTATCGTGATCAGTTTGGCCAGTACCGCTCTTCTGGTGGCGATTGCCATGCGTATTTATGAAAAATATAAAACTTTTGATATTACCAAAATCCGGGAGCTAAGGGGATGAATCCGGCAGCGATAATACCGCTTTTTGTGGTCGTAGCCTTATCGGGAGCATTTTTAATCTCATTACTGGGCAAAAAGCTTAAAAAGATCCCGGATATAATCGGGTTTTTAAGTACCTTGCTGATGTTTTTGCTTTCGTTGCTGGCGGTAAAACTGGTGCATTCCGAAGGCGCCCTGATCTACAGTGTCGGGGGCTGGAAACCGCCGCAGGGAATATCTTTCGTGATCGACGGCTTAAC
>CAYQUQ010000050.1:0-9424 GCA_964420965.1 uncultured Planctomycetia bacterium
GGTTTTCATTTTTTTATTGCATACAGGACAATTCATTTTATTTTTACTTCTAACACAAAAATCACCGGCCAGACGAGCCGCTGGAAGCGGCGAGTATGGTCCGGTGGATTGCCTTGTTATGCGATTTTATTTAATTTTATCTATTATAATGTTTCTCAGCTTTTTCAATTACTGTATCAAGTAAAAGCAAAGAGTTAGGGTCAGTTATATATTCTTTATATTTATTATAGTATTTGCGAGCTTCTTCTAAGTCGCCTCCCGAGGCTAATGTAAAACACGCCCAGCGGTATCCTTCAACAAAAGAATATTTTATCGTTCTCCTAATAGATTCTTCGGAAGGATTAAAATATAACTTGTACAGCTTTACTGCTTTTTCAACTCCATCTATATATTTTAAAAGAGAAAGATATTCTGCAACCCAATTATTCAGTGCTTCAAAATTTACTTGTTCTCCCTCTTTGAATCTTGGTGCATAATGAGCCAACATCATATTTGTTGTTCTAATCAACTCCATCCAAATACTAAAACAGTTCTTGCTTTCAGCATAGGGGCATTTACTCCGAAGCAGCGTTCGTAATTTATTATATCGTCCCACGGGGTCTCTTTCCTGCTGAATGTCTAAAGCCATATCTTGTAATTCAGAGGTTTCTGAAATAAATTCCTGCATCGTCATTTCATTTTTATTATCAAGTAAACCTCTTACTTCATTTATAGCTACAGCAACATTAAGATTTTGAACAGCTGGACCTCTTTCTTGAGAATAATAGATCATGGTAGTTACTCCAATAGCTTCTCCATGCATATTTAAAAGGGGGCCTCCGCTACTTCCTTGAGAAATTGGACAGGTAAAATTAAGGTATTTTCTGTATAGATATTCATCTTTTTGAGAAATAATTCCATCCGAAATAATATATTTAAGGCCTTGAGGATTGCCAATCGCTACCACATCTTCTCCTATGTCGACATTATCTGAATTACCCAAAGGGATAGAGGTTAAATCATGGGGAACATTTATATTTAAAATACATAAATCTTCTAGTATGTTGTAGTTGATAACAGAAGTTGGCTTATAAGTTTCTCCGTTTTTTAACTGTATAGTGATATCTTTTGCCCCCGCTATTACATGGTAGTTTGTTACAATCAACCCCCTTTTATCGATAATAAAACCGCTTCCCATCATTTTGCCGGTGGTTATATATACTACCGCTGGCGAATAACGTTTAAATATTTCTTTGGGGGATAATTCTTGCGTAAAGCCAGAGGAGGTTAGTTCAGGAGTAATATGCTTTTCTCCATCAATACTTTCAATATTTTCGAAATAGTATGTTAGTGGTACGCCATAGATATCAACTTTAATGCTGTCATCACTTTTTTCTATTATTTTTCCTTCAATCTTTTTGCCTGATTTGAGAATTATAGTTTCGGAAAATAGCGGAAAATGGAGGAACAGGAGCATCGCGGTTAAAATCATTTTTTTAATCATTTCGTTTCTCCATAATAGCAAAAAACTGTAGTTAATCAGTTAATTTTTCCCAATCATTACTTTTGCACATAGGACAAGCTATTCTTTTGTTGTAAATATTCCCTGTCGGTTTAGCCAAACCTTGATATCCACACCGTTTACATTTAATTTTGCCGATTTTTTTAATTTTCTTTTTGTATTCCAAATTAATTAAGAGATCTAAAATCAAAATGCTCACCACAAACACCAAAACACCAAGAGACCAATTCATCACAATCCTCCTTCTTTTGTACAGATATAATTTTTATCGTTTATTTGCATAACAATTAATATACGGGTCCCGTATTTTCTGGTAATCAGCTCTGCTTATAAGCTGATTATAGCACTCCGGCTGCGAGAAACAAAGAAAATTCTTGATTATTTCCGTATTTTATCTATAATATCGGGAAATACAGGTATCCGTATAACCTCGGGATTTTGATATCATTTCAGCTTGGAAGGAAGGGACGGTAACTCTGGCTAGAAATAAAGGTCTCTTTCGCCTTTTTTGATCCGGTGGTAGTATTCCATAAATTGCGGGAATGCGGCCGGTATCGTTTTGGCAATCTCCTCTATCTCTTGATTTATTACTTCTTCGGCTATTTTTTTAGTTTCCGCAGAGGCAAAATCATCAAGCCACTCCCGGAAGGTCAAGACCGCGTTAAGCTTACAGAATTTGCCCTCCGCTCCGGTTTTGAGCAGCCCCATGATGCATTCACCGGTTCGGCCGCAGCGATAGCCAGCAGTGCAAAAAGAAGTAATTATACCCATCCCGGCGAATTCACCAATCATGGCGTCTAAACTGCGGGTATCGGCCAGGAGGAATTGCTGCCGCCGGCCTTCCTGGGTTTTACTTTTATCGCTATAGGCGCCGATTCCGATTTTACTGGAAGCATCGGTCTGGGTAATACCTAACGCCAGAGAAGCACGTTTTATTTGCGGGGTTTCCCGGCAGGTAATAATCATCCCGGTATGGGGTACAGCTAAACGGATTACCGTAATCAACTTTTTAAAGTTGGCATCGGACACCTGGTGAGGGGAGTTTTTGGTAAATGGAGTATTTTCCGCAGGTTCCAGACGGGGAAAAGAAATCGTGTGCGCCCCGACCCCGAATTTTTTCTCCAATTCCCGATTGTGAGCCGCTAAGCCTAATACTTCGAATTTCCAGTCGTAAAGGCCGAACAAAACCCCTAATCCGATATCATCGATCCCGGCCTCAAAAGCCCGGTGCATACAATAAAGCCGCCAGAAGTAATTTCCCTTGATCGTCCGGGGCGGGTGAAGCTGTTTATAGGTAGTTTTGTGGTAGGTTTCCTGAAAGACCTGATAAGTGCCGATACCGGCTGTTTTGAGGCGCTTTAGTTCTTCTACCGATAAAGGCGGGGCATTGACATTGACCCGGCGAATCTGGCCGTAGCCATGCCTGGTCTTTTCGCGGACAGTGTAAATGGTACGGATTGAATCGACCATATAGTCGATATCATTGGCCGGGTGTTCTCCATAAACGGCGATGAGCCGCTTGTGCCCGATCTGGCCGGCTAAAACCTTAGCTTCCGCCTTTATCGCCTCCGAACTTAAAACCCGGCGCCGAGCTTCGGGGTTGGAATGCCGGAATCCACAGTACAGGCAGTCGTTAACGCAGAAGTTTCCCAGATACAAGGGAGCAAACGCTACGATGCGGTTATCATAAACTTTTTTCTTCACCTTAAGGGCCGCCTCCTGCATCTCGTCGAGGAGATCCGGGTCTTCGGTATTTAAAAGGCAGGCGGTTTCATCAAGGCTTAAAGTTTCAATCGACAGGGATTTTTTTAAAATCGCCTTAATTTTTTTCGGGTCGGGATTTCGGCTGGCCGCCAAGGTTGCCTTAATCGCGCCGGTATCGATAAAATCCTTTCCGCCGTCGAAATATTTAAAAATTTCGTCTTTTTTTATCCGTTTTTCAGCCCAGGTTTCCTGAGCTGTTAATTTTACTTCCATCTTTTCCGCTCCTGACAGAAAAATATCAGGCTTTCCAGCTCACAGGCCATATCTACATTAAATACGAACACCCCTCGGGGCACCTGTAAAACTACCGGCGCAAAATTTAATATTCCGGTTATCCCCGCGCCGACTAATGTCGAAACTACCTTCTGGGCTGCCTCTGGGGGGGTAGCAATTACGGCGATTTTTATTCCCGCGTTTTTAATAACTTTGGCTAAATGGGCTACGGGCTTAACCTTAACCCTGTTTTTTACCTTACCGATCTTTCGCTTATCATTATCGAATACGTGTTTGATAACGATATTTAACCGGGAAAACCCCTCGAAACCCAGCAGCGCGCTGCCTAATTTCCCCAATCCTACCAGGGCGATATGCCAAACTTTGTGGGTCCCTACGATTTTCTGTATTTTATCGATTAAAAAAGTAACGTTGTAGCCAACCCCTCTTATGCCAAACTCGCCGAAATAAGATAAATCTTTGCGAAATTGGGCCGGGGTCACGTCTAAGAGCTGGGTTATGCTTTTAGAGGAGATAACTTCGACGCCGTTAGCGTTAAGCCTTTTTAGATTCCGCAAATATATGTTCAGGCGACGTATAGTTTCTAAGGAAAATTGCTGTTTGGGTTTTGAATTATTTCGGCCCATTATTGCTTCCCATCCCTAAATCCGTAGGGGCACGGCCTAAAGATTTCAGCAGGGATATCGTTTCCCGAATCTGGCTGCTTACGGCTGTTTGGGCATAAGCCTTATCCGGATAGATCGAGTAAAGACGCCGGTATCGGACCGGGGTAAGGTTAAGCATGACCGAATTAGCTCCGGAAAGCATTCCCGCTCTGCGGGCGTCGGGGTTTAAGGTTTCGAAAGCGGTAGTCACTAAAATCTTTGCCTTTTGAGGATCAACCAGCCGAGTCAAGCTTAAAACCTTTAAAATATCCTCTTCCCGGGGCGGCTGGTGTTCACCCAGAGGGGTTTGGGGGTGCGGTAAAAACGGCCCGAAAGAATACATTTCCGCGCCTAAGTTTTTGGCCAGATAAACATCTTTAATCATATCCTGTTTAGTCTGGCCGGGAAGGCCGATTAACCCCCCGGTCATAATAATGTAACCTAGTTCCCCGGCCTTACGAATGTGGGCCAGGCGGCGGTCTAAACTCCGGCCGGGATGAAGCTTCTGAAAAATTACCGGGTTGGCGGTCTCAAAGCGCATGAGCAGCCCTCTGGCCCCGGCCGCATAAAGTTTTTCTAAACCTTTTAAGCCGATTTCGCCAAAACTGATGCAGATTAAAACCGGCTGCCTCTCTTTTATTGTTTTGATTATATCCGCTAAGTCCTCCGGGCTGTAGAAAGGGTCTTCCCCGCTCTGTAGAACCAAAGCCTGAAAGCCGTAATCGGCAACTGCCCGGCAAGCTGTATCCACAATCTCTTCCGGCGACATCCGGTAACGTTTAAGCGGCTTGTTGTGGGTAGAAATACCGCAATAAACACAGGTGCAGCGGCAAAAATTGGAAATTTCGATTACACCATGAACACAACAGGAGTTTTGATGGTATTTTTGCCGCAGGAAATTAGCCGTTTTAAAAAGAAGTTCCTGCGGCCGCGGCTGATTTAAATTCAACAGATAAAGTAAATCCTCCTGCTTTAAGGCAACACCTTCTAAAGCCTGATCTAAAATAAAAGCCAGCTTTTTATCGATCCCGGCCCGGTCAAAATCCAGGCGGGAAAGGCGTAAATCCAGATCCTGAAGCTCAAAGAAAAGCTGGCCCCAGGCCGAAAGAGTTTCTTCCGCCTCCCGGGGCGGAACTTTCTTAATCACAAACCCGCCCTGAGCCGAGATATAATCTCCTACCTTGAGGTCATAAAATTCGTTGAGGGCCTGTTTTTCCTGGCCGAAATAATCAACGACAACGGTTTTACCCTTCAATGCTTTTACCTTTCCGGGAATTGCGTAGCACATTGTTCACATTCCGTCAAAAGAAATAACTTCTATGCGGTTGCCGGGGAAACGGGTAAGCTCCAGATTGGCTCCCTCGCAGCAGGTCCCCCGGGCCAGCATCAAAAAGGTTTCGCGAAACGAATCCTCCTTTACCCCGAGAAATTCGCCGATTTTTAATCTGATTTTTGATACCCTCCGCATGCCTTCCCTTCGGGCATGCTCGGTGACACCCCTTAGAATCGGCTGGATCAGGTGTGCTTCATGCATGTAAACGCCTCCTTGATTAGCGCGCTGATGCGGCCGATAGCCGCTTCCACTTCTTCGGATATAAAATTACCTAAATTAATATTTTTCGGCTGGACCCCGAGAAAATATATTGCGGCTTCGGTTTGCCGCCGGAGAAGATCGATAAACATCCGCGGCGATATATCGTGAGTGCTGAATCCGCCTTTGGCCACTTCTTCCGGAGGGAATAAGCCGTATTGGCCAGCCGCGCCGCCTAAATGCATCACATCGGCAATTAGAATTGTCTCCGGTTTTTCCCGGGCAATTTTACCAATGTAATTCTCGGGTGTACTGGCGGTATCGATCAATACCGCGGGTACGCTGTCTTGTAAGCTCTTGATTAAGGCAGGGCCGAATCCGTCGTCGCCGCGCAAAACATTCCCCACACCAATAATAACCACTTTGCCCTTAAAAATATCTTTGAATTTATTCTGCATTTTCCTGTAGGGGCAATTCATGAATTGCCCCTACCCGGTGGTCAGGGTAGTTTCGCGGCGACAGCGGGAACAAAGAATCTTTACCCGGTCCGAACGCCCCTGGTCCTTTAACGCGGAGATGATATTCTCATCTATAACTCCTAAGCTTTTGAGACGGGAAAGGTAGAGTGTCGGGCTGGAATAGGAGAGCTCGGCGAGTTTTTCGGAAATCCATTTTAAATGGTCCTTGCAGGCAACGACATCGCCGCAGATTTCACAGAGTTGAAGTTCCTTGGTTATGTGCTCTTCGGCCTGAGTGCGGTCAAAAAAGGAAAGTTCCCACTCGTTAGAGAGCTTGATACCCTCGTGGTCGGCTATGCAGGCCGCTTGGCATTGGCCGCAGAATATACAGGTATCGGTGTAATGAATCATAATCCGTTTCGGGTCATCTTTATCGCCAGCCGTATCCTCATGGCCGATGGCGTCAACCGGACAGACCTCCTCACAGGCCAGGCACCCCACGCATTTTTGATCATTAAACTTAGGTTGTCCCCGAAAATTAGGGTGCGGCTCATGAAGCTCTTTAGGAAATTTAGAGGTATACGGCCCTTTGATCAAGGCCTTAATCGCTTCCACCAACTCTCGTAACTTCGGTAACTTCATAATTTAAAAGAAGAAGCGTTAAACGCAGATACGGCGCTTAAAGTTACACCAATCCGTGGCTTTGGTGAACCCCGTTAGAAAACTACGTTTTTTAACGGGGCGAATATCTGCGCTTACGCCTCCCCTTCTCTATCCTCTTTGTATTTATCGATCACACTCTTATCCCAGAGTTTTACTCCGGCCCGATGCGCGCCTCTGGCTATAGCATGGGCGGCGACCGGAGAAGTCAGCAAAAGAAACAACATGCATAAAAGCGATTTTAAGCCGGCGGCAGTAAAGCCGGCAATGAGAAATGTACCGAAAAGAATACTGCAGGTACCTAAGGTAACACACTTGGTGGAAGCCTGAAGGCGGTTATATACATCCGGCAGGCGCACCAACCCCAAACAGCCAAAAATATCAAAGGCTAACCCTGCGCCGATAAATATCAATCCGATTAGATTAATCATCGAAGCTTCTCCCCTCCAGATACTTAGAAAGGGCCAGTGTACTGATAAAACTCTGCAAAGCCCAGGCAATCCCGATATCGATATACCAGGAACGTTTAGTGCTAATGGTCAGGACCGCACACAAACCGACAATCATAATACCCAGGATATCAATAGCGACTATCCGGTCGGCTCCGGTAGGACCTTTGGCAACCCGGTATAAAGACAAGGCGCACCCTAATATGAGGATATAGAGAGAACGACCCAAAAAGCCGAGATAGGGAAGGCCTTCTTTATAAAAAAGAAACGGCAACGGTTTCATCAGCTTCAGCGGACTGATGATTCGAAACAAAACCGCCGCCAGAACTACGGCGCCGATTAGCCATCTGAATGTTCTGATTTTCCTTAGCCTTTCTTTCTTTTTCATACCCTGATTACCGCAATAACCTGCCCCGTTAGAAAACTGCGTTTCTTAACGGGGTTTACTCGAATATCTTTTTTAATATCTTTTCAAATCGCGCGACTACTATTTCCGTAGCCGTTTTGACGTCTTTGGCTTTTACGTTAATCCAATGCACATATAAAAATCCGTTATCCTTATCGATATCTACCGTTAACGTTCCCGGGGTAAGCGTTATCGAATTAGTCAGAAAAGTAAGGGCTGTGTCGGTCTTGAGCGTTGTTTTCACCTTTACAATACCCGGGCTTATGGGTAAACTCGGGTGTAAAACCCGGTAAGCAACATCAAAATTGGCCTTAAAGCATTCCCATAAAAAGCAGGGAAGGTAATAGACCAGGAAGTACCAGTAGCGCAACGGCTGTGCTAAAACATGAGTGCGGATAACAAACAAATCTCCGGTCAGAATGGCGACCAGGGCCGATACCAGCACCCCCACGACAAGATGCTGTAGATCCGGAACCCAGTTTAAAAATGACCAGGCGACCAAAGATACCAAAAATAAAACCATTCTCCTTTTCATCTTATTTTTTTAAGTTAATTTCCGCGTATTTCCGGCCTTCCGAAAGGACGCGGGTCGCTTTATCCAAAAAAATACTTTTGACCGGCTCAAAATACAAAATTCCTCCCGCGGTACAGATTAAGGCTAAAATGACCATTGCGGTTTTCATGAACAGAGGCACCGCTTTTATTTTATCCCATCTCGCGGCTAAAGAGCCTAAAAAAGCGTATTTTAAAACTTTAAGGTACATGGCCAAAGTCAATATACTTACTAAAACTGCCCAAAAGGCATAAGCGTAATACCCGGCATACACAGTGGCCAGGATAATCAGCAACTTGCTCCAGAAACCGCTAAAAGGCGGGATGCCGGCTACCGACATCGCCGCCACCATGCTGGTTGCGCTGGTTACCGGCATCTTTTTAGACAACCCCCCCATCTGTTTTAAGTTCCGGGTTCCGGTTGAATATTCTACGGCTCCGGAGTTTAAAAACAGCAGGGCTTTAAATACCGAATGGTTGAAAAGATGGAATAAACCTCCGCTTATCCCTAAGACAGCAGCATAAGCCGGACGGGATGCGCCTAAACTAAGGCCGAGAAAAATATAACCAACCTGACTTATCGATGAATAAGCCAGTAGTCTCTTGAAATCCCATTGCCCGAGTGCTAATAATCCGCCCACGACCATGGAAAGCACACCCAGAAACCGCAATGCCGCAAAAAGCTCGGGATTAACTCCGAGCACATTATAAAATATGCGGATAATAGCATATACCCCTAAAGATTTTATCAATACACCCGAAAGCATAGCCGAAATCGGTGCCGGTGCCGAGGGATGGGCATCGGGAAGCCAGGCGTGAAACGGGACTAAAGCCGCCTTTAACCCAAAACCCATAATAAACAGGGCACCGACCATAAGGAGAAGATGGGATTGCCCTTTCTGGGCCAGAATTGCGGCCATATCAGCCATATTCAGAGTGGAAGTATAGCTGTAAAGAAAGATAATACCTAATAGAACAAAGAGTGAGCCGATAGTACCCATCACCGCATACTTAAAGGCGGCCTCCAATTCGTGGCGCTCGGTGCCGAAAGCGACCAGAGCATAGCTGGCCACCGAGGCTATCTCCAGAAATACAAAAAGATTAAATATGTCTCCAGTTATGACTACGCCGTTCATCCCGGCCAGCATCAACAGAAATAAAGTGTGAAATTTCCATTTGGCCGTAAACTTCTTCATATAGGAAACGGAAAAACAGATAACTAAAA
>CAYQUQ010000051.1:0-9402 GCA_964420965.1 uncultured Planctomycetia bacterium
CACCTATATAGGGTGCAGGTGTAAGCACAGTAATGTGTTCAGCCGAGCACTCCTAATAAGCCAATCGGCTTGATACCCTACTTAATTATAAATTCGAAATTCGAAATTCGAAACAAATTCGAAATTCTAATTTTCAAATGGCCGAAACAGCAGTTTTGAATATTTGAATTTAGAAAATTTGAACATTGTTTCGGATTTCGATATTCGGATTTGTATTTATATTATGGGGGTGCTTTATGCCGGAGGGGCCACACCCGTTCCCATTCCGAATACGGCCGTTAAGCCCTCCAGGGCCGATGGTACTGCATCCTTAAGGTTGTGGGAGAGTAGGTCAGTGCCCCCATTGTCTTCATTTAGCTTAGGTCATGCGTTTGATCAAGCAATATTCATGTTTGCTTTTTCTGCTGGCTATTTTGTTTATCCCTTCGCTTTCCCTGCCGGCCAAGACTCGCTCGACTCTGCAGCGGGATGAATGGGCCGGTAACCCTTTAATTAAAGCAGCGTTTAAGGCCACGGTTTTTATTTATACCGTCGATGCCGAAGGCAGCGGCAGCGGTAACGGTTTTATTATCGATAAAAAGGGGTTGGTGGTAACTAATTTTCATGTTGTCGCTGACGCCAAGAGTATAATCGTCCGGCTGCATAACGGCTGGTTTTACCCGGTTTCTGAGATCGTCTTTTACGATGCCGCCAAGGATATCTGCATTCTCCGGATAAGAGGGGGCGTTTTCCCCTCCCTTTCCCTGGGTGATTCTGATTCCCTGGTACTTAAACATAACTATTTCCGCCTGCGGGCCTTGTACGACGGAAGATACAAGGTTTTTGAGAACAAGTATGTGGAAACCGTGCGCTTCCTGGGCAAGAAATACAAAAAATTTCTGGGTAAGGCTCTGCCCGGAAACAGCGGGGCTCCACTTTTAGACCATGAAGGAAGGGTGGTCGGTATTATCTCCCGGCGGTTTCACGCAGCCAAGGGTGTAGAGCGGCAATGTTTTTTAGTCATCCCCCTCAATGAGGTCAAAGGCCTGTTTCGAAAACGCTCGCTGGTCAGCTTAGCCGATTTCTCCGAACAGGTCGGCCAGGAATACGCCTTGACTCTTAAGGGTCTGCAGTATTTTCGCCGTAACGACTTTGAAAAGGCCATAGTGCCCCTAAAAGAAGCAGTGGTCGAAAACCCCGGCCATAGTTACGCTTATTACCTTCTGGCCAAAAGCTATCGGGCCTTAAAACAATACTCCAAAGCCATCGATTGCGGCCATCGCATTATCGCCATCCACCCCGATTGTGTGAGTACCTATCTTATTCTCGGCAATACTTATGATGATATGGGCAGTTTCTGGCAGGCCATGACCTATTACAAAAAGGCTGAGGAGCTGGACCCCGACAACCCCGATGTTTACCGGGAGATCGGTACCGCTTACGCCAATCAAGGAGACCTTAAAAAAGCCAAGAGAAACTGGCTTAAAGCCCGGGAGTTGTTTAAAGCTCAGGATAACCCCGATGGCCTTAAGAAGATGAATGAATACCTGGATTCTCTCCGCTATTGAGGCGGCAGGCGTCCTGTAAAGGTAAACCCTAGAGATTTACCTTGCCTCGTCTCCTACCGCGTATTACAATAAAATTAAATGCGAAAAATTGTTTTTTTTACAGTTTTTCTTCTCCTGCCTTTTTTTTGTTATTCCGAAACCATTGAACTTAAAAGCGGCCAGGTTATCAGTGGCCGGATCATTGAGCAGTCCGACGAGTATGTACGAGTCGATATAAAGGGCATTCCGATAACTTATTATTTTGAGCAGATTAAAAGTATCGACAAAAGGCCCATCTATGTTCCCCAAAGCTATACTTCTAAACCGGGTTCGGAAAAATCGCCCCAAAAAATATTCCGGGACGCGAGCCCGGCTGTAGTGTCGATTACGACCGAAGCTCCGGGAAGAGAGCAGTTTTTGGGGAGCGGCTTTGTGGTCAAGCGTGAGGGGGTGGTCGTCACCAATTACCACGTTATTCAATCGGCCGGTACCATAAGCGTGAATTTTAAGGACGGGCAGAGTTACCCTGTTACCGGGATTATTCACCACGATGCCGACCGGGATATCTGCCTGCTCAAAATCGATGCCCAGAATCTTCCCGTGATTTCTTTAGGGAATTCCGACGCCCTTCCTACAGGTTCCAAGATTTATTGCATCGGTAATCCTTTAGGGTTTGAATACTCCATTTCCGACGGGCTGCTTTCGGCAAAACGAAGGCGTCAGGGGCTGAGCTGGCTGCAGTTTTCGGCGCCGATATCTCCGGGGAATAGCGGCGGGCCGTTGATGGATCCCCAGGGAAAAGTCGTCGGCGTAGTCACCTTTTACGCCCGGGGCGGGCAGAATTTGAATTTCGCCTTGGCCATCAACGAAGTAAAGCCTTTTATTGATTCGCGTTCCCGGCTCAGTTTAGATCAATTCGTAACTGCCTCCGAAAGCGAAGATGAGATAACCGGCAGTTACCGCATTACCGACGCCTATAATCCTGACCGGACGACTTATACCGGAACGGTTAACGCCACTAAAAGAGGGGATGTCTACCGGCTGATCTGGAAATTCCCCAGTTCCCAGAATCAAGCCGTATATGAAGGCGTAGGAATAGTGGAGAATAATATTCTTTGTGTCGGCTGGGATGTAGTAGGAAAGCACCATGGGGTAGTGGTTTACAAGGTGCGGGGTAAAAATTTAGAAGGCAAATGGGCTGTCCAGGGTTCAAAGTTTATCGGCAGCGAAGACTTACAGGGCCCGGCCGGATTAAACGGCACATATAAAATTATCCGTTCTTCTTCGCCTTTCAGTGAGAAAGGATATACCGGAACCGTAACCATTGAAAAAAGGGGCGATGTTTATTTTCTTAACTGGAAGCTGGAGAGAGAAAGGCATATCGGTGTCGGCATTCTTCAGGATGATTTGCTGATTGTCGGCTGGGGTAAAGACCAGAGTACAGGGGTAGTTTTTTATCAACTTACTGACCGGGGGTTAATCGGCAAGTGGGCCATTCCCTCGGCAACCGCCATGGGCGTTGAAAATCTTAGCAAGTAAAGATAATAGCGAAAAGGAGCAGGAGCAAGAGAAATGAAAAAGGTTAAGGGAGCTAAATTAATTTTAGGAATTATGGTTTTATTGGGTTTGATAACTTATGTTATTTACTTTCCCCGGCATAAACCGGTCATGAAAGTCAAAATAGGAATGATGCCGGTAGTAGATTGTCTGCAATTATTTGTAGCTAAAGAGAAAGGGTTTTTTGAGCAGGAAAACCTTAAAGTAGAGACTATACCCATGGCCGGCGGCGCGGTCATTGCTCCGGCGGTAAATTCCGGAGAGCTGGATATCGGTTTCTCCAATTCATTGTCGATAATCATTGCTCATGAGAAAGGATTTGATTTCAAGTTTCTGACCCCCGGGGATTTCCGGGATTCTTCCCGGGACATCATAACCCACCAGTTATTAGTACCCAAAGACTCTAATGCTTCGGAGCCTAAAGACCTTGAAGGCAAGATCGTAGCCATAAATACCCTGGCTAATATAAATGAATTAGCGATCAGAGCCTGGGCGGATAAGAACGGGGTGGATATTGACAAAATTACTTTAGTGGAAACTCCTTTCCCGCAAATGGAATCAGTGCTGGAGACCAGGCAGGTCGATGCGGCTATCGTCAATGAACCCTTTGTAACTTTAAGCCTTTTGCATGGTGTAACCAGGATATTGGACGCTAAGCCTTTTGATGCCATGTCACAACGGTTAATGATTGCCAGTTGGTTTGCTAAGGAGTCGTGGATAAAGCAAAACCCCAGGGAAACGAAAGCCTTTATCCGGGCGATCAACAAAGCTACTGAATTCATTATCGAGCACCCTCAGGAGATACCGGAGATCGTTTCCAAGAACACCCGGCTGGCCAAAGAGCTGGCCGGGCAGATCAGATTGCCCCTTTTCGAACAAAATATGCGTAAACAAGATCTGCAGGTAATGATAGAGGCCGCGTTTAAATACGGCTTTATAAAAAATCGCTTTGATGCCCGAAAGATAACAGCCGGAGAATTAGAGCTTAAATAGTTACGAGATGAAGATACATGCCAAACTGATTTTGCTGTTTGTAGCCGTAGCCGTTTTAATTACGGCAATAAACGGGTTAGTATTTATCATTCAAGGGGAAAATTCCTTAGCCCGAAGGACAGAAGCACAGTTAGAAAGCGTTGCCGTATTAAAAGAAAATCAACTGGAGGCGTTTATCGAAGACACGGCCCGGCGCTTACAGGGCGTAGCCGGAGAAAAGCCTTTTGTAGACAATTTTCTTAAATCGATTGAAGGTAAGGTTGGTGAAAGGTTAGCAGAAATTCATTATAAGAATTGCCGGGAATTATTAAAGGAGAGACTGGCCAGCGAAGAAGGATTTAACGAACTTTTTATTTTAGACACTGAAGGAAGGGTGTATTTGTCAACCGATAAAACCAATGAGGGGCAGAATAAAAGTGCGATGCCCTATTTCGCTGAAGGCAGGAAGGGGGCATTCGCGCAAAGTTTTTATTACAGCTTAAGGCTAAAACAGTTAACCACGGTGATTTCCTCTCCAATTGAGGATTACGCCGGCAAAACGGTCGGGGTGTTGGCTGCCCGGATTAATCTGGATAAAATCAGCGGTATCATGCTGGAGCGTTCCGGCTTGGGGGAAACCGGCGAAACTTATTTGGTTAATAAATTCAACTATATGGTTACAGAATCAAGATTCGAGGCCGGTCTGGCTTTAAAACAGACCATTTATAGTAGCGCGGTTAAAGATTGCCTTAAAGGAAATTCCGGACGCAGAGTCTATAGTAGTTACCGGGATACTCCTGTTATCGGCGTGTATAGGTGGCTTCCGGAAACAGAAGCCTGCTTAGTGGCTGAGATCGGTCAGGAGGAGGCCTTAAAACCGGTTAAGGAATTAAGAAACGTTATGGCCGTAGTTAACATCGGCGTTCTTATCCTGACCATCATTGTCGGTCTTTTTCTCTCCAGGACCATTACCGATCCTATCAGCCGATTGGTAAAAGGAACTGAGGAGGTCAGGGGCGGCAATTTGCGCTATAAAATTAATATAGAATCAAAAGATGAAATAGGTTGGCTGGGGAGGTCTTTTAATGAGATGGCGGAAAGTCTGGATAAGACCACCGTTTCCAAAGCGTATGTCGATAGTATTATTGAAAGTATGAGTGATTCTTTGGTTGTGTTTACTCCGGAATTAAAGATAAGCAGGGTAAACCGGGCAGTGTGTGAACTTTTAGGTTATAAGGAAGAGGAGCTTATAAACCAGCCGGTTGAAAAAATTTTCTCGGTTGGAAACCTGGACTTTCCCAAAGAGACAATAGAACAGCGGATTAAAGACGGAAGTCTAATAAATCTGGAGATATGTTACCGTACCAAAAGCGGTAATGACATACCGGTTCTTTGCAGTGTTTCCTTGATGAAAAATAAAGAAGGCAGTACAAATTGCATTATTTGTACTGCCTGGGATATCACCGAGATTAAAGAGGCCGAGAAAAAATTACGGGAGGCTATGGAAATCAAGTCCAAATTTACCTCCATGGTGTCGCATGAGCTGAGAACTCCGCTGGCCGCGATCAAGACCGGAATCACTCTGGTCTTAGACGGGATGGCCGGAGAAATCAGCAATGATCAGGAAGAGTTCTTAAGCATAGTAAAGCGTAATGTGGACAGGCTGGGCCGGCTGATTAATGATGTTTTGGATTTTCAAAAATTAGAGTCAGGAAGAATGGAATTTAAAATAGAGAGTAATGATATAAGCGCAGTAGTTAAGGAAACCCATGAGACTATGCATTCCCTGGCCAAAGAGAAGGGTTTAAAATTAATTTTAAAGACTAAAGATGACTTGCCTAAGGTTAAGTTTGACCGGGATCGGATTTTGCAGGTATTGGGCAATCTGGTAAACAACGCTATTAAGTTTACCGAAAAAGGCAAAATTATAATATCTGCGCGCAAAGATAAGGATTTTATCCAGGTAGAAGTGGGTGATACCGGCCCAGGGATTAAGGCGGAGGACCTTCACCGGGTTTTTCGTTCCTTTGAGCAGCTCGGAAGGACCAAGGGCCGAAAAATCCGGGGAACCGGCTTAGGCCTGGCTATCTGCAAGGAGATTATCGAAAAACACGGTGGCCAGATCTGGGTCGAGTCCGAGTTCGGCCAGGGCTCCACCTTTTATTTCACCCTCCCGCTTAAAGGACAGGCTTAACCAAACGGGGACGGTTCTTAGCTCTTTAAGTGTCTGTTGAGCAGTAGGTCACAAGTATATTCATTATCTAAGGAAAGCAAAGACAGAAATTTATAATCGTCTGTTCATAAGGTATTGATATGCAGTAACTCAGCAGTGAGAGAACCGTCCCCTCTCCTCCCTTGGGGGCAGAAAAAGACAGGAAGTAATGAATAAAAAACAATTAATAGTTGCTTGTGCTATAGCGTTATTGCTGGGTGGTTGCTCCGCTTTGATGCCAGATGTTAGTTTTCCGGTCAGGAGTAAAGAATATAGCTGTTTCATAGATAAGAGATATGAGGTAATTTCTCCGTTGACAATTGTAAAATGGAAAGGTGAATGGGGAGGGTATTGGCTTTGGTCCCCCGAATTTAGCGAGAATAAACACATTCGGTTCATTACTAATGTTCCGGTAGGAAGCATTATTGTAACAGATCACGTATCTCAGGGTGGAGGGTATTGGTTTCGTGAGAAAACAACTTCCTATATTGGTAGATTTGAAACGCCCGGGATATTCAAAGGAGGTTTTGAATTATCCTCTTTTATAGAATGGAATAGAGACGAAGCAAGAGCAAAATTTTGTGAACGATTTGCTGGAATGGATGGAAAGTATCTTAGAGAACTACAATAAAAAGGTATGGTTTGTAATGTAGCAAAGGCTGGAACAGATGAATAAAAAACAATTAATAGTTGCTTTTTTAACATTCTTAATTTGCCTTCCCCTTTACGGTGCTGAAATCCCCCAAGAACTAAAAGACCTCGGCTTTACCCAATACACCCTCATCCATTACCGCTTTGAGGGCAGGATAGAATACTTTACTTTCAGCGATCGGACGACTGAACAGAGGGGGGACACCATAACCTTTATGGTTCAGGATGGAGAAGTAAAAGAAATCCTTAAAGGGTTTGATTATAGAATAAAGCAGGATAAGGAGATATAAAAGGAGAGAGATTGTATGTATAAAAGAATTTATGCCTGTAAAAATATTCTTGATGCTGAGATGATAATTTCTTTATTGAAAGAGGGTGGGTTTCATCCTTTAGACCTTCAGACATCTCCTCACGTGGCTATCGCCGGGGCAGATACTTATTACCACGTCCAAATTCCTGACCAAGAATACGAATCAGTAAAGGAGTTTTTAATAAATCAAGGACATAAAGAGGTATTGTAAAGTAAGGAGGGATGATGGGGAAAATAATTATCATATTTTGCTTGTGTTTGTCCACAATGAATTTATCTTTCGCCCAGAATACAAATAATAAATATGATGCCGCCGAATATTATGCGTTGGGGAAAACATATGCAGCGAAAGGAATGCGACAAAAGGAAATAGAATGCTACAAGAAGGCTATAGAGCTCAAACCAGATTTTGCGGAGGCACATTATGAATTAGCTATAGCCTATGGTTCAGAGGAAGAAAAAGCGATTGCTGAATATAAAAAAGCCCTTGAAATCAAGCCAGATTTTGTCAATGTCCATTTTATGTTAGGTGCAGTTTACTTTAAGAAGGCAAAAGAACATTTCAAAAGAGCACAGGAGCTAGGTCAGAAACTTCCACAAAAGATTGCCGAGCTTATTGAAAATTAAATAAATAGAATTTACGGGCAATCAAAACCTTGAGAAAGAAGTGAGAAAGGGGAAGAAGAGGGGGTAAATGATGAGGAAATTGATATTAATACTTTTCCTGTTAGTTTCTGCTGTGAGCGTTTCTTTTAACCACGTGCGGGCGGAGGATGTGAGTGGCACTAATGCTCAAGAGTTTATTTCACTCAAGGGCATTAAGGATGGTGCTGTTCTAACTACACTTTCATTCTCCAGAGACGATATAGATGAAGTATTTGTTGAAAAGGGGCACTTTGGTGGTGACCTTGCTGAGTATAAAGTGGCAATTATTCTGAATAAACCGCTGTGGGGTAAATTAGAGACTTTCACGAAGGAAAATATGTGGAATGACTTTGAGTTACGGTTCAACGGACAAGTAACAAATAAAGGAGGCATTACAGACGTTATAGATAGCGGCAGATTATTGATAAAGAGACGCTTCAACACTAGAAAAGAAGCCGAGACTTTTGCAGGTCAAATAAAAGAAGCAGTCGGCTATAGAGATGTTATGAAGAAGGAAAAACAAATGTATGAAGAGAGCTTAAAATACCTTCCCGGTTATGAAAAAGATTGAAAAGTCATGGGTGTAGGGAAGTTGATTTTAAATAAAAAAAGGTCAGATTTCTTTAGTTACTAAAGAGTTTGATTATAGAATAAAACAGGATACGGAGATATAAAGGGAGAGATTATGAGGAAGAAAATAATATGGTTTATCGGCGGTTCGTTGTTTAGCCCGATTCTGGTTGCAATGTACTGGGTAGGGTTTAAGTTAATTCTTCCCGTAAACGTATTACTTCAGGATTACGTCTTTTTTGCTTTTGTAATGCTGTCACTTTATTCTGTATGCTTTGTTCTACCTTTAGTTCTTGGAATAACCAGATGGAAGAAGAATAAAGCTTTTGCTATCGGGTCATTGACAGGAGTTGTTTTAGTTATACTCGCAATGTTTCTTCTATCTTTTGTTATGAGACGGACCCCGGAGCAGGTGAGGACACCTCGCGGTGTAACTGAGTATTCCCGAAGGATAAACGAAGCGAAGCGAAGTCCTGAGTATGTCGAAGGAGGAGCAGTTTAAATGACCCTTAAAACAAAGAAAATCATAGCCAGAGAAGGGCTTTTATTGCTGGGAGTTGTATTAGCGTATATTTTTGTTGGCAATATCTTATGCTACAAGCGTTATTGTTTCGAGGTAGCCAATGCTATCGTCTTCCTTTATGCGTTATTTATCCTGTTTCGTTTTATTTATTGGGCAATCAAAACCTTGAGGGGTAAATGAAATTATTATATATTTTACTAAGGGTATTATTTTTTTATCTCCTGTTTAAATTTCTTTTTAAAACCATCCTTTACTCCATGCTATCGATAAAAAAGAAAAACAATCAACCCCAAAAGGATAATATAATAGATGCTGAATTTAAAGAGATATAGCGATAATAAATATTTTTTCCAGCCAGAGAGGCAATCAAAACCTTGAGGAAATAAGGAGATGATACGATAATTGTTCAATGACAGTTGGTGAAAACTCTAGATTA
>CAYQUQ010000052.1:0-9281 GCA_964420965.1 uncultured Planctomycetia bacterium
GTGTTTTCGGGCCAGCTCGATCCCGTCTTTTACGTGGTTAAAAATAATGAGCTTACTCATCGACGGCTTCAAATTTTTATGCACATCTTTGTAATTCACCAGGTTTTCCACGAAGTAATCCGGCTTGATTATCTTCCCGACGTCATGGTAATACGCGCCCACCCGGGCCAGCAGCGGGTTCGCTCCGATGGCCTCGGCCGCGGCTTCGCTTAAATTGGCCACCACTAAAGAATGTTGATACGTTCCCGGAGCCTCTAAAATCAATTTCCGCAGCAGGGGCTGGTTAAAGTCGGACAATTCAATAAGGGATATATTAGTAACTACCTTAAACAGATACTCAAAAAGCGACGAGGTCCCGATTATAAGAATAGAAGATATAATACCGCTAAGCAAACAGAGCTTTAAAAGGCTTAAATCCGGACCGGAAAGAACAAAAAAGCTCTGCTCCCTTTCCACGATAAAAGCCACGATAAACTGAACAATTCCCGCCAGTAAACCCGCTCGGATTACCTGAAATCGGCGCCTGACCCTAAAGGTAAGCATTGCCGCTACCAGAGAGCCGGAAAGCAAGCTGATCCCCACGTTAAGGTTATTATCGTCAATGATCGCGCTTAAAAGCGATATGAAAAGAGCAAAAATAAAAGAAAGCTCCAGGTTATCGAACAAAAGGGTAATAAGCATGGCGAAGCCGATAGCGATAATGCCGTAGCCGGGGATCTTAAGAGTGGACAGGGTCAAAAGGGGTATGAGCACCGCTATTGCGCCTAAGAGGGAAAGGTCCAGGCAGGAAGGCAGATTCTCGATTCTTCTTAAAAACCGGGCATAAATAAAAAGAATGAGGGCTACTACCAGGGGGGAAAAATCAATGGAGTAAATGAAAAATACGAACCCGATGACGCTAAAAAACACTAACCCTACGATTAGATCGTTGAGTTCAATTTTCTTTCCGGCTATAGTGACTTTCATAAGCCTGAATAATTTCTTGAATCAAGGGATGCCTGACTACATCCGCCTTGCCCAGGTGAATGAATTTTATACCCTTTATGGCCTTCAAGAGCTGCGTTGCTTCGACTAACCCTAAAGGCTTTCCGTTGGGAAGATCGCTCTGGGTCAAATCTCCGGTGATCACTGTTTTCGAATCAAACCCTAAGCGGGTCAGGAACATCCTTAACTGTTCGGAAGTGCAATTTTGGGCTTCATCCAGAATAACAAAAGCATTATTGAGGGTTCTTCCGCGCATATAGGCTAAAGGCACAATTTCAATAACGCCCGTCTCCAGGTAACTTTCGATGGACTCGAGCTCCATCATATCATAAAGAGCATCATAGAGCGGACGCAGATACGGCCCTAACTTCTCATGCATATCTCCCGGCAAAAACCCCAAAGATTCTCCGGCTTCAATTGCCGGCCGGGCCAATATAATCCGGCGCACTTTTTTTTCCATCAAAAAATTCACGGCCACGGCCATAGCCAGATAGGTCTTTCCGGTGCCGGCCGGGCCGGTCGAAAAAACAATATCGTAATTCTGCATGGCCTCTATATACGCACTCTGGCCGGAGGTCTTGGGGAAAACTTGTTTTTTGCGCGCGGAAGGAACTTTTATGCCTAAAGGATATCCTTTTTTCTCACTGCCGGATTCAACTTCTTTCTTGTCCAAAATATGTGAATTTAGATATTGCTTTAATTCCTCTTCGGCCAGGATAACGCCTTCCTTGGCCAGACCGAGCATTTTGCCGATAATACGGCTGGCTTTCTCAATCGGATCTTTGGCCCCCTTAATCAGAATTCCCCGGGGGCTGATAGCTATCCTGACTTTTAGCTCTTCCTCCAGAAACTTTAAGTTAGAATCCGCAACGCCTACTATATAGTTTAAATAAGCTGAATCTTCGACGGCTATTATCTTCTGCATTCAATGAGCGCACGACTTATGGAATGAGCACAGCGAATGAACATAAGTCGTATGCGCGAATTGAACCCCCACACCAATTGTAGGTAACTAAAGAAAGTCAACCAATTGGTGTGGGGGTAAGTTCGGCTACAGCTTTTTTGTGCGTCTGCCTTCGGCAGACTTCAAAAAAGCTAAGCCTCACTTAGGGATTCTTAGCTTAATACCCGGATAAACTCGATCCGGATTCTTGATCACGTTTTTGTTGGCCTTATAAATCGACTTCCATTTCCGGGTCGTCCCGTAAAACTTATGAGAAATCTTCTGCAGGGTATCGTTATTCTTAACGGTGTAGTAACTGTACTCCTCTTTAGATCCCTCTTCTGTGGTATATACGATCTCCTCTTCTCTAACCGGGGCCTCCTCTTCAAACACCGTCTCCGGATAGGTTTCTTCCTTATCTTCTATACTTATGCCTTTCGGCTTACGAGAACCGAACTCAACCTCGACAACCGATACCTTGCGGGTATCGCCCAATCTACTTTCCTCGGCTTCTTCCTCAGGCTCACCGGCCAAATACCCGCGATTTCCTTCGATGTCCGTATCTACTCGGGGCTTCTCAATAGTATAAGTCTTCACGGTCATACAACCGGCAAAAAAGACAATGACCAGCAATGCCAGTAACCTTCTCATTCTTACCTCCTCTTTACCCTGCCTCTTCATCTATCGACTTTATAGATAACTCTTCTAACTGCTTTTCGGTAACTTCCGAAGGGGCATCGCTCAAAGGACAAACCCCTTTCTGGGTCTTGGGAAAAGCGATTACATCCCGGATGCTTTCTGACCCCGTTATTATAGCATATAACCGGTCCAGGCCAAATGCAATTCCGCCGTGGGGAGGAACCCCGTAGTTGAAGGCCCGCAGCAGAAACCCGAACTTTCTCTCGGCTTCTTCCTGAGAAATCCCCAGAATGTTAAAGATTTTCTGTTGTAATTCCGGAGAGTGTATTCTTATCGAGCCGCTCCCGATTTCGGCGCCGTTTAAAACCAGGTCGTAAGAACGTGCCCTTACTTTAGATAAATCTTTATCCAAATATTTTACATCTTCATCCCGGGGAGAAGTAAAAGGGTGGTGGCAGGTCTGCCAGCGCCCTTCTTCATCGTTGCGCTCGAATAAAGGAAAATCCACTACCCAAAGAAAACGATAATCTGCCCCTGCCTGCCGGCAGGCAGGTTCGCCGATATCCGGCTTATCGCTCCCGTGTTTTTTTATAGCCTCCGGATAGGAAATTCTTAAAAAAGGTGTCTTTATCTTTACTCCCAGGCCCTCCGAAAAAATTCGGGCCATCATCTCCTCGACTAAGGAAAGAATATCTTCCTCATTGACAAAAGAAAACTCCATATCCAGCTGGGTGAATTCCGGCTGGCGGTCTTTTCTTAAATCTTCATCCCGGAAACAGCGCACAATCTGATAATACTTATCCATTCCGCTGGCCATCAAAATCTGCTTAAACAATTGCGGAGATTGGGGAAGGGCGTAGAATTTACCCGGGTTAAGCCGGGAGGGAACCAGATAATCCCGGGCCCCTTCCGGGGTAGATTTAGTCAAAAAAGGGGTTTCCACCTCGATGAAACCCCGGTTATTAAGAAAATTGCGAAATTCCTGGTTTAACTTATGGCGTAAAATTATTCTTTGAGCCATCTGGGGCCTTCTTAAATCCAGATAGCGGTGAAGCAGCCTCACTTCTTCGCTGGCATCAGTATTGTCTTCAATAACAAAAGGTAAATCCAGGGCGGGGCTTAAAACATCCAGCTCGGCCGCACAAACTTCAATTAAACCGGTGGGAAGTTTGGGATTTTCGGTATTTTTGGGCCGGGGGTTAACCGTTCCCTTAACCTTAATCACGTCTTCGCTTCTTAACTTCTTAGCCTGCTGGTAAGTCTCTTTATTGGGTTTAGGTAAAAATACCACCTGGGTTAACCCGTAGCGATCCCGGATATCAATGAAAATAAGCTTACCGTGATCTCTGCGGGCAGCAACCCAACCGCAAAGAGTCACTTCCTTGTTTACATCTTCCTCGGTTAACTGTCCGCAGGTATGGGTGCGTAGCATAATTTATTGTATCGGGCCGCAGATCTGCGGCCCCTACATAATTTTGTTGATCAAATCGTTAATTTTTACTTTTTCCTGGGTGCCCTTGGCCATATCCTTAAGGAGCACGCAATTATTTTTCCACTCCTCATCACCGACGATTACCACATATCGGGCATTTTTCTTCTGGGCAGCTCGTAACTGACCCTTCAAAGATTTACCGCAATAATCATAGTCAGCGGTGAGGTTATTTTGGCGTAAATTACTTAAAATGTCAAAGCCAATTTTGGCCAGACTGCTGCCGGTCAGGGCTACAAAAACATCTATTGTCTGCTGGCAATCGCTTTGGCCTAAAACCAGCAGCATCCTCTCTACCCCTAAAGCAAAGCCTACGGCCGGGGTATCCGGCCCGCCCAGCAATTTAACCAGGTTATTATACCTTCCGCCGGCTCCGATAGCATCCTGAGCCCCTAATCTCGGAGACGTAATTTCAAAAACAGTATTAGTATAATAGTCAAGCCCGCGAACAAGAGAAAAATCGAGAATATATTTTATCTGTAAATCGTCAAGCAGCAGCGTTAAATTTTTAAAATTATCCAAACATCTTAAGCACAGGTGCGCATGCGGGCCTCCTGTCTGAGCTACAAAATCTTTAAGCGCTTGACGGCACCTTTGTTTTTTGCAATCTAAAATTCTTAGAGGATTCTTGCCTAATCTTCGGCGACAATCTTCACAAAGGTGTTCTTTGTACCGGGGAAGTTCATCTTTTAGAATCAGGGCGAATTTTTCTTTATCTCCCTGGCAGCCTAAAGAGTTTAAGAGCAGCCTCCTTTCTTTTATGCCGGCTGAATCTAGAATTTTTAAACTCAAATCAATTATCTCCGCATCTAAGTAGTAACTATCCGAGCCGATCGCTTCCGCGCCGATATGGTGGAATTGACGCAATCTTCCCTTTTGGGGGCGTTCCCCTCTAAACATCGCCCCGGTATAGAAAAACTTAGAAAAGTCACTTTTTTTAAAAAGCGCGTTCTGGAGGTAATAACGGATTACCTGGGCTGTGCCTTCGGGCCGTAAAACTATATCTTTGCCCTCGATCTTAAACATTTGCTTCTCGACGATCTCGGTATTTTGCCCTACCCCTTTTACGAACAAATCTCTTTCTTCCAGCAGGGGAAGAATAATCTCCTGATAATTAAATCGCTTAAAAACTTCTCTTGATTTTTTAAGTGTATCTTGAAAGAGCAGGCTCTGAGCGGCATCAAAATCAGATGTTCCCCGTACGTTAGAATAGGTTTTTTTCACCTCTGTCTTCCTCCTAGTATCATCGGGTAGGCTAACCGCGGAAGGGAATAATTGAGGCCCATCTCAAACAGCGGCGGCTATTTTATGGAATTCTTCATTTCCAGGCCAGGCTTAAAATCGACAACGCGCCTCTCAGGGATAGGAACGACGTCACCGGTCTTAGGATTGCGGCCGACTCTTTTCTTTCTCTTTTTGACCTCGAATACCCCGAAATTTCTCAGCTCAATCCTGCGTCCTTCCTTCAAGGCTCCCAAAATGGCATCAAAGGTTCTCTGCACCACTTCTTTGACCACAACCTGTTTTATCTCGGTCTCCTGGCTGATTTTAAGAACTATGTCTCTTTTTCTCATATTCTAAGTCTATCAGCCCCAGTCTTTAGTGTCAAGGGGATTTTTTTAAGGGCAGAGAAAAGCAGAGCCTTACCGGCCGGGCCAAAAAGGGATAAATTTCCGGACAATTTACATTAGTTCTTGAGCCAAAATAAATTATAAAAAATATAGCTTGTTTCAGAGAGAGAGGGTCAGGTTTTCCCGGCCGACTATAGCCCCTACTTCTCCCAAAGTCTCCTCGCTGGAAGAAATCTTTAAGGTATCGCCGGTCTTAACTTTTACCCCCTTCAATTTAGAATTTTTGAAGGAGAAAAATACCGGGGTATCGCCTTTATTCTTAACAAAAACATCCTTCAGCCGGTTGAGGGGTAAACCGTTATCCTGAACGGAAATATTAACGGCGGTAATGCTGGCGGCAATTTTATTCATCGGGATAATCTTAGCGGCTAAAATCTTGGGGACCCTTTCCTTGGCTTCAACCTGCCCTTTTAAGACGATGACCGCTTTTTCCCTCAGATAGATCCCGGCCTCATCAAAGAGGCGCGGAAAAATGAATGCCTCCACGCTGGAGGTCTCGTCCTCGATCTTGATAATCGCCATGCGCTCGCCCTTTCTGCGAGTAGTGATAAGCCTTACTTTCTCGACCACACCGCAGACGATAACTTCTTTTTTAAATTTCGGCATTTCGTAAAAGGCAGCTATTTTATCGCGGTTTAAATAGTTGATTATTTTAGAATAGGTAAAAAGGGGATGGCCGGTTAAATATATGCCTAAAAGGGACTTCTCAAAATTAAGAATCTGCGGGAGCGGCCACTCCTCGATGTCGGGCACGCTTTCATCCTTGGAAGGCTCAAAAAGCATCAGCTGAGAGGCATCTTCTTTGCGCCCGGATCTACTTAGAAGCCGGTCCAGCAAGGCTACCATTTGGGCCCGCTTTAAACCGAAAGAATCCATCGCCCCGGACTTGATTAAACTCTCGATGACTTTTTTGTTTACGGTCCGGGAGTCAACCCGGGAGCAGAAGTCAAAGATGCTTTCGAATCTACTCCCTTTCCGGATGGCAATAATGTTCTCCAGGGCGGCTTTGCCGACATTTTTAATGGCCATCAACCCGAAGCGAATATTCTTATCATCGGTAACCGTAAAATTAGTAAAGCTGGTGTTTATATCCGGAGGCAAGACTTTGATTTTCATCCGGTTCGATTCATTTACATACTCCACGATCTTATCGGTATTATTTCGCTCGCTGGTAAGCAGGGCGGCCATAAATTCAACCGGATAATTCGCCTTCAGGTATGCCGTATGGTAAGAAATTAAAGCGTAGGCGGTGCTGTGGCTTTTATTAAAGCCGTAACCGGAAAAGTAATCGATTAAATCAAAAATCTGGTTAGCTATAGAGGTAGATATATCATTTTTACGGCAGCCCTCCAGAAAAAGGTGCCGCTGTTCATCCATAATCTCGGGGATTTTTTTACCGATAGCCTTTCTTAAAAGGTCAGCCCGGGCCATATCAAAGCCGGCCAGCTGGGAAACTATCTGCATAATCTGCTCCTGATAAAGAATTATCCCGTAGGTCTTATTTAAAATCGGCTCTAATCGGGGGTGAATATAAGAAATCTGCCGTCTACCCTGCTTACGATTGATAAAATCATCAACCATGCCGCTGCCTAAGGGACCGGGCCGGTAAAGAGCCAGGACCGCGATCAGGTCTTCAAAACGGGTCGGGTTTATTTTCTTTAAGATATCCCGCATCCCCCGGCTTTCCAATTGGAAAACGCCGATCGTATCCCCCCGGTGGAGAAGTGAAAATGTTTTCCGGTCATCCAAGGGTACTTTAGGAATGCTGATCTCTTTTTTCTGGGTGCGCTTTATAATCTTTACCGTCTCCTCGATCACGGTTAAGGTTTTAAGCCCTAAAAAATCCATCTTAAGCAGACCGGTCTTTTCCAAAGAGCCCATATCAAAACCGGTTACCAGTTCTCCGTCCACTCCCCTCACCAGGGGAATTCTTTCCATGAGCGGTTTGTCCGAGATAACTACTCCGGCGGCATGCGTAGAGGCGTGGCGGGAAAGCCCCTCTAACTGCATGGCCACATCGATCAGGCGTTTGACTCTCGAATCGGCCCGATATACTTCCGAAAGGTCCTGGCTTTCAACCAGGGCGTTTTTCAAATTTATATGGTGGCCTACGGAATAAGGGATCATCTTGGCGATTTTATCTACTTCTGAATAGCCAAACCCCATAACCCGGCCCACATCCCGGACTACCGCTCTGGCCAGCATGGTCCCGAAGGTAATTATCTGGGCCACACTGTCTTTGCCGTATTTATTGGCCACATAATCTAAGACCGCGGCCCGCTTTTCATAACAAAAATCGATATCAATATCCGGCATAGATATCCGGGCCGGATTTAAAAATCGTTCAAAAAGAAGATCGTAGCGTAAGGGGTCGATGTCGGTTATCCTTAAAATATAGCTGACAATACTCCCGGAAGCGGAACCTCGGCCGGGGCCCACCGGAATATGGTTTTCTTTGGCAAACTTAACCAAATCCCAGATGATCAAAAAGTAACTGGAAAACCCCGTTCTTTTTATTATGCCCAGCTCGTATTCCAGGCGGTCAAGTACTGCCTGATTTGAATTCGGATATCTTTCCTTTAAATTGTGGTAACAGATTTTCTTTAAGTATTCAAATTCGGTCTCATCCTTAGGCAGGGGAAAATGAGGCAGGTGTATTTTAGAAAAATCCAGGGTAAGGTTGCACTTCTGGGTGACTTCCAAAGTATTTTTTATGGCCTCCGGTATATCCTTAAAAACAGCGGCCATCTCCTGGGGGCTGCGGAAATAAAATGTTTCGCTGTTAAAGCGAAACCTCTGGGGATCAGAAAGAGTGGTCTGGGTCTGGATAGCCAGGAGCGCCTCGTGAGCGAATGCTTCCTCTTTCTCCAGGTAGTGGATATCGTTAGTGGCAATAAGGGGGATGCCTAAATCTTTAGATATTTTGAGCAGACAGGAATTGGCCTTCTTCTGTTCGGACAGGCCGTTTTCCATAAGTTCAAGATAAAAATTACCCGGGCCGAAAGTGTGCAGATAATCATCGGCTAATTTATAGGCCTGGTTTACCTTATCCGCTATAATACAAGAAGGGATTTCTCCCTTAATGCAGGCACTGGAGGCGATTAACCCCTTGCTGTAAGTCCGAAGCAGCTCTTTATCTACCCGGGGCCGGTAATAGAAACCTTCGGTGTGGGCTAAGCTGACTAATTTTATGAGGTTGGAATACCCTTCTTCGTCTTTAGCCAGCAAAAGAAGGTGATAATTAGTTTCTTCGCCGGACTTATACTCCTTATCAAAACGGGAACCGGAAGCAACATAGACCTCACACCCGATTATCGGCTTTATCCCCCTGGCCATGCATAAGTTATAAAATTTTATTACTCCGTACAAATTGCCGTGATCAGTCATGGCTAAAGCCGGTAACTTATATTCGCAGGCCTTATCTACCAGTCTCTCCAGGATGCAAGCCCCGTCTAAAAGGCTGTATTGGGTGTGGACATGAAGATGGACAAAATCGCTGTGCACCATAATCTTAAAAAATCCGAATTTCGAAACCCGAAATTATACTGCTCCCCGTTAAGCTAACACGTGCAATTTAGGAGAAAATCTCCTATAA
>CAYQUQ010000053.1:0-6171 GCA_964420965.1 uncultured Planctomycetia bacterium
AGGTCCAGACATCTTTGATCCGGCTTATAACCGGAGCCAGGACGGCCTCGATGGCCGCATCCTGGGGGGTAAGGGGTAAAGAAATCAGGTTCTCCCCCTGCTTGAGGGAGAAGGTGTGGGTTTGGGCGGTGGCGGGAAGGGATAGAGCAGAAAACAAGAAAATTAAGAAAAGACAGAGATATGGCCACGGACATATTCTGTTCATAATTCCTCAGCAACATCTAAAAGAGGCCTAAAAAATAGTGGTTTTCAGGGAATGTAAACCCCGTTAGAAATTGAAATTTCTAACGGGGTAAACGTTTTCAGTATACCATATTTTAGACAGAAAAGTCAACCAAGCCTTATTTTTATGAATTCGGGATTATTCAAACCATTTAAGCACTGGGGTCTCTAAAAAACTTTTCAAGTCAATCCCAGAGATGCTAACGGTAATTGTCTTAAGGGGCTTATATTTCTTAATAAAGGCATGCAAGCCACCAAGCGATGTCGGATTTCTGCCGCTTTTTACCTCCACCGCCACTATTTTTTTACCTTTTTGCATTACGAAATCCACTTCGTAATTCCCTTCCCGCCAATAATACAATTCTATACCGTGTTGTGCTCCCTCATTAAAAAGAAATGCTCCGGCAGCAACTTCAATCAGCCTCCCCCATTTATCCGGCGTTGAACGCCATTCCTGAAAGCTTAAATTGGCAAAAGCTGTCATAAGGGCAGTATTCAGAGGAAGCCATTTAGGGCTGGAACTCCTTTGGCGCAATAAACCTCCCGACCATTTAGGCAGGCCCCGAATAAGAAACGCTGATTCTAAAAGGCGCTGATAATGTGCTAAGGTAGTGGTATTGCCGGCATCCGTCAATTGACCAAGCATTTTTTGATAGGAAAGCACTTGTCCTCCGTATTCGCAGGCTAAGGCAAAAAGTTGCCGAAGTAAAGCTGGTTTTTCAATGCGATTCAAAAGAAATATATCTTTTGATATGGCGGTTTCGATAAGCGAATCCCTCAAATACTGGCACCACCTTCTTTCATCTTCAATAAGATTAAGCGCTCCGGGATACCCGCCAAAATAAATGAATTGATCCAGGGTGATATTAAAACATGCCTGGCATTCCGGCCATGGCCAATGTGACAATCCTATAGTTTCAAAACGGCCAGCAAGGCTTTCTCCTAACCCCCTTTGAATTAAAAGTGCCGAGGATCCTAAAACGACCACTTGAATATTATTCCCCTTTCGCGTATCCTCATCCCAGAGCCGCTTCACGATTGTCGACCACCCCGATATCTTTTGCACCTCATCCAACACAAGAATTACCTTCTTGCTATCGCCAAGTTTGATCCGGGCCATGTCCCATTGTTGAGTAATCCATTCTACCGAAGGAGGTGCTGGAAGGTCGGCCGCGGCATAGTGAAAGGTAATGCCTATATCTTGCAGCACCTGTTGAATGGCAGTGGTTTTTCCTACCTGTCTGGGGCCAGTGACAACCTGGATAAATTGCCTCTCACCTTCAAGGCGCTCATGAAGAATTTTTGTTATATCTCTTCTAAATTCAGGCAGTTGCATAATTTATCTAAATTATCTCAATGCTCTGAGTAATTTTACACAAAATTTCTCGAAAAGTCAAGGCCAAAATTAAGCCAAAATTAAGCCTCTGAGTCTTGTTAAAATTCTTACTTTCGCGGGAGTTCGATGGAGAATTTGGTTCCTTCCATATAGGAAGATGTGAAGGAAATCCGGCCTTTGTGGTTTTCTTCGACCATCCTCCGGACTACATACATGCCGATACCGGTTCCGGACTTAGAGGAAGACTTGGTGGTGAAGAAGGGGGCGAAAATCTTACCCCCCTGTTCATCGCGTATTCCGATACCGTTATCAGAAATCTCAATATAATGACAGATCGGCTTTTGGAGTAATTTTAGGGTAATCGCCGGTTGGTAATCGTCCTTGCCTTCTTTCCGGAGAATCACCCTTTTTTCCTGGGTGGCTTCAAAGGCATTGTCTAAAAGATTATAGATACTTTCGGTTATCTGGGACTTAACCCCGTAGATTACATCCGAAGAATCCAGTTTTACTTTCAAAGGCACCTCGACTACCTCATGTTTTACCTTAAGTAACTCCGTAGCTAAGTCGATGACTTCTTTTAAAGAAAAATGAGAAAAGAAAGTTTCTTTCTCCTCCACCCGGGCAAAATTTAAGATTCCCCGGACTATGCCGTCGGTTCTTTTAACGTTTTTAACGAAAGAGTCGGCAATCTGGGTAAGATAATCAAGGGTTTTTTTAAGGTCTTTATTCTTAGCGGCAGCCTGGGGATGCTTACTTAAAAAATCCTTGATTTCGTATTTTATCTCCCCGCTGGCGACGGAAAATTGATTAAGGCGGTTCTTGATTTGATGGGCCACGCCGTCGGCCATACCGCCGATCGAGGCCAGCTTCTCGGCCGTAAAGATGCGCTCCTGAATTTCTTTGGATTCTTCCAAGAACAAACAGTTTTCAATGGCTAAAGCGGCCTGGTGGGAAAGAATCTTAAATACATTCATATCATCATCGGTATAGGGCTGGTGATTAAGCTTCTCGCCCAATAAAACAAAACCTAAAACTTTGTCCTGGATCAACGAGGGAATTATCAGGTTGGTCCCGGATAGCGCGGCTAAGGTTTCTCGAATCGGTAAAGGTAATTCCTCGTAAAGTAAGGGGTCCTTATGCTGCTTTAAGTATTCGATGAAAGGATGCTCATAAAGAAAATTCACCGCTTTATATGGCAGCTCTTTAGTATTCCGGGCCGCTTTTAAACGAAAAATCCGGTTTTTCTTATCATCGATAAAGATGGCCGCAAACTCAATCTTTACCGTCCGCTTAACAATATAGACGATAAGTTTGGATAAGCGGCTTAAATCATGCTCTATGGCCATGCCGCTGGCCGCCTGAAGCAGCAGCTTCTGATACCGCTTCTGCTCGGCCAGGAGCCTCTCCTCCATTCTATTTCTTAAATGGCCGTATATCGGCGGGGCCACGCTGGCAAAAAAGACCAGCATTCCGCTGGGAACCAGCCACCAATGTATGCCCAGTAAAGGGTAAAGGACCGGGTACATCCGGTAAGCAAAAAAGAACGGAGTCCCGAGGAGAACAATATAACTGACAATAAAAGCCACGGTGCGGGAGATGAACACGCGGATATCTAGAAGGCGGTATCTAAGAATAGCGTAAGTAACGGTAATCGCATAAAGAGCTACACCAAAATTGCCGATCGGGTAAATGGGGATACCCAGAGAGGGCAAATGAACCGTTACTCCGCCGACGAACCCCACTAAACTACCAAAACAAAAATAGAGAGCCTGAGTTCTTTTAACGCCTTTTGATTTTTTTAAATATTTCAATAATTCATAAAATCCAAACGATACGATTATGGCCCACCCACCCATTATCAACAAATAAACCGGCGAGGCGCGATAATAGTAAATCTGATTAAAAAGATAATGCCAATCATCAAGCGGGATGGCCTTCTTTAGATAGAAAAGTACACTTGTGACCACCGGTACAAAGTAAGCGAAAGCGAGAGATCTTTTTCTTCGGCTTTCACAAAAAATACATACGGTATGGAAAAAAAAGGTTGCGGTAAACACGCCACCGGCTAAGGCGATCTGCCAACCCAGCAATGCTAACTGTGGATCGCTTGCATTGGCGGCAATAAATGTTCCCACCCCCCAGATAAATACTGCCAGGTTGAAAAGAGTCCAGATTCTATGCAGTATGCTCTTACCGTAAATAAGCAAAAAGAGAATGAGGATCAAACTTGAACCGGCGACAAACAAGTTTGAAAGCGAAAATATATTCATTCCGTCCCTTTGTGTTTTTTAAATATTGCGGCGCCATTATACCCGGCAAAACCGCAAGCAGTCTTCATGATAGTCTTAAATTCGCCCTCCCGGGGTGCAACCGTCAAACTTATATTTAATTTTGGATCAACTGTTTCAATATTAAGAGTAGGGGGAATAAAATTATTTCTTAAAGCCATCATTAAAATAGTTATCTCTAATAAACAACAGCTTCCCAAGTTATGGCCAAGATAAGGCTTTAAAGCGGTGATCAAAGGCCGGGATGGATTTTTGCCGAATATAGTGGTAATGGCTTTGGCCTCATAAGCATCGGCAACCAGAGTCCCTACCCCATGAGGGACCAGTAAATCAATCTCCTCTTTTTTTATGCTAGCCTTCTCTATTGCTTCGGAAAGGGTACTTTTATAGAAATCGCTGGTTAAATCCGGGATGGCTACTTTCCAGCCCTCTAAAGAAAAGCTGCCCCCTAAATACTCGGCATAAACTTGCGCATTTCTCTTAAGGGCTGAATCTAAACTTTCCACTACTATCCCGGCTCCGCCCTCACCAAACACAAAGCCGTTTCGCTCCTTAGCAAAAGGTTTTATTTTACCATCGGCGGCATAGAGGCCGATCCCCTTAAACCAGAGCAGTTTAAAGATAGAGGTCAAATCCGCTCCGGCCACGATAACCGCCCGGCACTTTCCGCTCTTGATAATATCGCCGGCGGCCTCCAAAGCATAAAGCCCGGAAGCGCAGGCATTATTGACAAACAGGGAGTAGCCGTGAATACCGAAAGCTTTGGCTACGTGAAACAGAAACATAAAGGTCTGTAAATCATAGGCCTGCTTCTGGAATTTAGCGAAAAAATCCCCAAAATACTGCGCTTTAGAAATCGAATTCCCGGCAGTTAATAAACAATAGGATTCATTGATTACTTTTTCATAGAACTCATCTAAACCCGGATTTTCATGGGTTAAAACCAGGCCGATATTGTTTTTAGGATTATGGGGATCAAAGGCCAGCTTGCTGTCATCCAAAGCTAATTTAACGGCGGCTAAAAGATACTCTAAATCCCGCCAGCCTTTTTCACCCTTCCAGGCCGCTATATCGGCTAAAATATCTTTAGCGATACCAAAGTTTTCGACATTAAAGTCCTTAACATTATGGGCATAAAACTGTTGGGCATCCTTTTTATCGATAGAATAATCGGTAAGAGACAGTCCTGTATTTTTCTTATGCACGGAATCCCAAACCTCATCTTTGCCGATTCCGATAGCGGAAATCGGGCCGATACCGGTAATGGCTATTCGTGCATCTCTGTTCATGCTTTTAGTTTACCCTTTAGGATATGCTTGGCCACCAAATAACCTGAGTTCATTACACTGGAAATGCCTCCACCGGTCCAGGTCCAGGCGCTGGCTAAGTAAAGATTTTTCACCGGGGTTTTAAAATGCAGCCGGCGGATGCCACTTTGGGAAGGAATCTGGCTCCAACCGTATATGGCACCTCGAGAATTCCCGGTATATCTTTCCATGGTCAAAGGAGTGGCTATTTCAATTTGCTCGATATAAGAAGCTAAATTAGGAATTACCTTTTTTTCAACTTGTTCTATCAGTTCATTGGCTACCGCTTGCTTTTTTATCCTGTACTCATCTTTGGCTAATTTTTCCCAAAAATCATATGTCGATAAAGTCGTGATATTGATAACCGATTTTCCCTCTGGCGCAACGCCGGGATCGATATTCGAACATAAAGTTACGGCGAAAGCCTCCTTCTCAATCACCTTGTTAAAACAAGCTAAGTACTGACTCTCGATATCATAGTTGGGGTTATAAAGTATTTCATAATCACTGAATCCTTTATCTTTTAAATCAATATTTAAACCTAAATAAATTTGAAATCCAGAAATCGATAAATCCATTTTTTCCAATTTGACTATAAAACCCTGCGGCAAATATTCTTTCCCGATTAAATCAAAGAAAGCCTTTTGGGGATCAATATTTGAAATAATAATATCGGCAAAGTAACTATCGCCCTTTTTTGTCTGAACCCCCCGGGCACACTTTCTCTCCATAATAACCTTTACCACTTCGGAATTTAACCTTACCTCTCCGCCATTCTGGGTGATAACCTCGCAAAAGGCATTAGTCAATGCCCTGCCGCCACCCTTAGGGTAATAACCCCCATTGTAAAGATAGTCATAGGAAGGGTATGAATAATAGAAAGCCGCTATTTTATTAGGAGGTAACCCATAGTAGCCCCAAAATTGAGGTATGATTGCCTTTAACTTATTATCACCTATAAATCTATCCAGCATATCTTGTAAAGTTTTATTTCGATAGGAAAATAATTTATTGTATT
>CAYQUQ010000053.1:6181-8977 GCA_964420965.1 uncultured Planctomycetia bacterium
AAACGGAAATCTTAAAAAATCCATCCAAAAAGGAAGACGAGAATTTAAGAATTTATTCTCTTCCTCATATATCTGCGCCATTTCTCCAAATAGCTCCCTAAGGCCATTTTTATCATCAGGAAAATATTCCCCTAAAATATTAAAATATTCTTCCAGGTTCTGTTGGGGAAATCTTATATCAAAATCGGGGAATATCGATCTGTAAAGAGATGGTGACTTAAGCAATTCGATCTTATCAACTATACCGGTCTGTTGTAATCGTTTATACACCTCGCCGCCCTCTCTGCATCCGTCAATTAAATGCAAACAGGCGTCAAAATCAAATCCACCCCTCTTGAAGTTAACTGCATACCCTCCGGGGACGTGAATTTTCTCCAAAACTAATACTTTTTTACCGTGGCGGGAGAGGATGGCGGCGGCGGTAAGACCCCCTATGCCGGAGCCAATTACGATGATGTCGTATTTATTAGCCATTTGAATTAATCGTATCTGGTGAAATAACCAAGAAACAAGTTACAAGATACAAACAAATTCCAATATCCAATAACCAATAATCAAACAAAGAAGATTATTCAGATTTCGCGATAATTGATGAAAGAATATTTTTAAGTTCTACAGCTTCCCGTATTAATGGTTTAATGTCGGATTCTTTATTGGTATTAGCTTCTAAGATTAACTCAAGCCAATGATAGCTTTCTTTAGCCTCTCTTCGAGCTATCTTCATCCTTTGAACAAAATCCTTTTTTCCTAACGCGTCATTTGCTTCTCTGTAATTTGCTCCGATAGAACCGGCTGCACCAACTTCTTGTCCTACTAATCTATCGTTCATCGGGTTTCTGGGTAAAGTTCTACATACTCTAATTACTGCTTTAGCAAATTCAGTAGTTCTTTTCTCTAAATCAAATTCTCTAGGCATTTTGTTTGGTTATTTGAATTTGGTTATTGTTTGGTTATTGTTTCTTGTATCTTGGTTATTTCGGGCTGTCACGTATTAACTGTGCTTACCTATCTTCTTAAAGGCCACGCAGGCGTTGTTGCCGCCGAAAGCAAAGCCGTTATTGAGGGCGATGTTGACTTTGGCCTCCCGGGCTTTGTTGGGAACGCAATCGATATCACATTCGGGATCCGGCGTTTCAAAGTTTATAGTCGGAGGGACTTTCCCCTCCTTTATAGCCAGACAGCAGGCAGCGGCTTCAATGGCCGAGGCTGCTCCCATGGAGTGGCCGAGCATCGACTTTATGGAGCTGACCATGACTTCTTTGCGGCGTTCTTTAAACACGTCTCCGATAGCCTGGCATTCGGCTTTATCGTTGGCCCCGGTTCCGGTTCCGTGGGCAGAGACATAATCTACATCCCGGTAAGACAAATTGGCCTCTTTTAAGGCCTTCTCCATAACCCGGGCGATACCTTTGGGATCGGGAGCAGTGGCATGATAAGCGTCACAGGAAAGCCCGTAGCCGGAGACTTCGGCATAGATCTCGGCTCCCCGCTTTAAAGCCGACTTGTAAGACTCCAGTAAAAGTATCCCCGCGCCTTCACCCTGCATCATCCCGCGTCGGTTTTTATCAAAAGGCCGGACTGTATCCGGGCTCATGGCGTAAATTCTCTGAAAACCGGTAAAGGCAAAAATCGAAAAAGCATCCGCTCCTCCGACCAGAGCGAAATTCAAGTCGCCGTTACGGATTAAATCAAAACCACAGCCAATAGCGTAATTTCCGGCGGCACAAGCTGTGGGAATAAGGTAATTTACGCCCCGGGCTTTAAACTGGATGCCGACATTGGCCGAAATATTATTTACCGCCGCCTGGAATATCTTGGCCCGGTCCACGTCTTTAAGGCCGCCCCTGGCCCAGGCTGCCAGTAACTCCTCCAGGGGCCTTTCTCCGGTAGTGGTACCCACGATAACGCCCATTTCTTTTCGCTCCGTATATTTATAAGGCAATTGGGCATCGTCTAAAGCTAAAGCGGCGGCAGCGATGGCCAATTGAGAAGACCGTCCTAAAAATTGTATCCTTCTTTTGGGGATGAAATCTTCGGGGTTAAAGTTTTTCACTTCCCCGGCGCGGTGGCATTTATAAGCGGAAGTATCGATCGAGGTAACTTCGCTGATACCGGATTTACCGCTTAAAATTGCCTCCCAGAAAGTATCCTTGCCGATTCCCACCGAGGAAACAACACCGATACCGGTTACGACTACTCGCCTATCGTTGCTCATTTTTCACCTTAACCGCAAAAATATTCCTTGCCTCGGCCACTAACCTGTCTGCTACTTTGGCTTTTGCATCGACAACTCCGCCAAAATTAGTAACCTTAAAAATTTCCGCCTCTAAGATTAAAGTTTCACCGGGATAAGCCGGCGAGCGAAATTTAGCCTTAACGCTTCCGAAATAGTAACTGGGGTTTTGCTTTATTATCTGCGGTCTTGCCGTTGCATAAACTAAAATTCCGGCCTGAGCCATCGCTTCAATCGTTAAAACCCCGGGCATAACCGGATTGCCGGGGAAATGGCCCTTAAAAAAATCAGCCTCGGGGTCAAGGTACTTCTTAGCGACTACCCTTTTTCCCTCTTCCACTTCGACCACTTCATCAATAAATAGAAAAGGCTCGCGCTGGGGCAGAATTGACTTTATTTTTTCTTTATTCCACATCATAATATATTAATCGCTCGAAATAACCAATAACCAAGTTACAAGATACAAACAAATTCCAATATTCAATATCCAATAACCAAACTGACCTGTTGGTTTTTATTTGGTTATTTGAATTTGGTTATTGGTCATTGTTTGGTTATTGTTT
>CAYQUQ010000054.1:0-8752 GCA_964420965.1 uncultured Planctomycetia bacterium
TAAACGGTTTGGTATTTTGAGAGTAGATTAGTTATTTACAATTATCATAGGAGGAATCATGGCAAAACTCGACGTAAAAGCTCTGGGGCTTACCCTGGGTATCGTTTGGGGGGCAGCTATGTTCATCATGGGTGTTATGGCAATGTTTTTTAACTACGGAGACGGATTCGTAAAAGCTTTGGGATCACTCTACATCGGCTACAAAGCAACAGCTTTAGGAAGTCTGATTGGAGCTGTCTGGGGATTCATAGACGCCGGCATCTGCGGAGTGATCATAGCCTGGTTGTATAATAGTCTGGTGAGATAGATGCCTCTAGGCATACCCCGCTGATTAATTTTTGATAGCTTTTTCCTCAAGCAATGATATAATTTTATTCTTGAATTTAGAATGGTATTAGAATAATATTAGTATTTCGCCTCGGCTTTGTAGCCTCGGCATGAAAAAAATAAAGGGCGCCTCGATAGGATATCTCGGCATTGATGAAAAACAGGGAATAACCCTAAGTAGCATACTTTTTCATCAATAACCCTAGATAGTTACATTTTTTTTCAAGGGCCATTAGCTCAATTTGGTAGAGCAGCGGACTCTTAATCCGGAGGTTGAAGGTTCGAGTCCTTCATGGCCCATTTTATCCTTCCTTTTTCCTGTTGTCAGGCCATTCCCTTTTTGTTAAGATAGAATAAATATGGTAGATTTTGAGTTCATCGAACATACTGCCGATGTGGGGATACGGGTATACGCCGATACCCTGGAGGATTTATTCCGCAATGCTGCCCTGGTTTTATTTGAGATGATTTTAGATTATACTCCCCGGCCCAAGATAGAAGAAGATGTTTTAGTCGAAGCCGAGGATTTACAAGAGCTTTTTGTGACCTGGCTCAATGAACTGATTTCGCTATTTTTTGCCTATAAGTTTTTGCCGGCCGATTACAGCGTGGCTATAGAGCAGAAGCCGGGTTTAAATATTCTTAAGGTGCGCATGCTCGGTGAGAACTTCGATCCTTATGATAATAAGATAAAGATGGAAATAAAAGCCGCTACCTATCACGATTTAAAGGTGGAAAAGACCGATGAAGGGTACGTGGCGGAGGTCATCTTCGACGTATGAGTTACGAAGGCCCTTTGAAGAAAATCGGCGATTATAAGTTTCAAATCTCCAAGAGCTACAAAGCCGGTATGCGTGTGGACGGGATAATTTATGCCGACGAGAATTTGATTAAGGACATCAAGAAAGATAAAGCCCCCGAGCAGGTGGCCAATGTGGCTTTTTTACCGGGAATAGTCCGAAACTCATTAGCCATGCCTGATATCCACTGGGGTTACGGTTTTCCCATCGGCGGCGTGGCCGCAACTGATTCCGAACAGGGCGGAGTTATTTCTCCCGGGGGTGTTGGATATGATATTAACTGTGGCGTAAGATTGCTTAAGACCAATTTAGAGATAGAAGACATAAAGGATAAAATCGCCACCATCGTTAATACCTTTTATAACGATGTTCCTTCCGGGGTAGGCTCTAAGGGAAAGATCAGGATTTCCCGGGAGGAGGAGAAACGGCTTCTGATTAAGGGCGCTGAATGGGCGGTCTCGCGCGGCCTAGGCGTAAAGGAAGATTTAGAGTGTTGTGAAGAGTTCGGGGCAATCGAAGGGGCTGATCCTGATAGCGTATCGGATAGGGCTTTTGAACGGGGTAAGCCCCAAGCCGGAACCTTGGGCAGCGGCAACCACTTTTTAGAGGTGCAGGTAGTTGATGAAATTCTTGATTCAAATGTGGCGGATAAGTTTAACCTGCATATCGGCCAGATTGTAGTCATGATCCACTCCGGCTCCCGGGGTTTTGGTTATCAGGTTTGTGATGATTACGTTCGGGTAATGGGTAGATGCGTAGCTAAATACGGTATAAACATTCCCGATCGCCAGCTGGCCTGCGCGCCGATTAACAGCCCGGAAGCTAAGAATTACATCGGAGCTATGCGGGCTGCGGCTAATTATGCCTGGGCTAACCGCCAGGTGTTAATGCACTTAGTGCGGGAAGGCTTAGGAAAAGTTTTCTCTAAAAGCTGGCAGTCTTTAGGGATGAGCCTAATCTACGATGTAGCTCACAATATCGCTAAGTTTGAAAAGTATGTTATTGACGGAAAAGAAAAGACCCTCTGTGTACACCGAAAAGGAGCTACTCGGGCCTTTGGCCCGGGTAATCCCCAGCTTCCGGATCGCTATCGCCAAACCGGCCAGCCGGTAATTATCCCCGGAGACATGGGTACAGCCTCCTATCTTTTAGTAGGAACCAAACAAGCCGAAGAAGAATCCTTTGGGTCAACTTGCCATGGCGCCGGCCGCTTAAAATCCCGCAGTGAGGCCATCCGGACCGTAGATTTCAACCGTCTTATAAATGAACTCAAGCAGAAAGGCATAGAAGTAAGAGCCACCGGCAAGAGAACCATCGTCGAAGAGGCTCCTTCCGCCTATAAGGATATTGACCAGGTGGTTAATGTGGTGCACAATGCCGGCTTATCCCGGAAAGTATGCCGCATGCGTCCGCTGTGTGTAGTCAAAGGGTAATGTAGGGGCGGGGCTTGTCCCCGCCCGAATAAAACGGTATAATAGACGCCATGCTGGATATTAAATTTATCCGCCAGAACCCGGAGGCAGTGAGAGAGGCGCTGAAAAAGCGCAATTACCGCTTTGATTTTGACGCCTTTTTAAAGCTGGATGGGGAGCGTCGGGATTTACAGCGCCGGATAGAGGATTTAGCGGCCCGGCAGAACCGAATTGACCGGGAAGTAAAAGCGCTCTTACAGGAGAAAAAAGACCCTCAATCTAAAATCGCGGAAAGCCGGGGGATAAAAAAAGAGATTTTAGCCTTGGAAGGCAAGTTTAGCCAATTAAATAAGAATTTTAAACTTCAGGCCGACAAAATCCCCAACCTTTTGCATCCATCTTTGCCGGTGGGGGGCGCTGCAGCCAATAAAATTATCAAAGAAACCGGTAAGAAGCGTAAGTTTAACTTTCCACCCCGGGATCATATCCATTTGTCCGAACATTTGAATATCATCGATTTTAAAGGTGCGGCTAAGCTTACCGGTTCGCATTTTGCGTTATTTAAAGGTATGGGTGCTTTATTAGAACGAGCACTTATTAATTACATGATTGACATCCATGTCCGCGAGCATGGCTATACGGAAATTTCTCCCTCCAAGCTGGCTAATCGCTCTTCAATGCGCACCACCGGCCAGCTTCCGAACCTGGAAGAGGATATGTATTCATTGAAGGATGATGATCTGTTTTTGATCCCCACGGCCGAAGTCCCCCTGACCAATATTTATCGTGATGAGGTTATTGCCGAAGAAGATTTACCGATTGATTACGTGGCTTACACGTCCTGCTTCCGGAGAGAAGCCGGTTCTTACGGTAAGGATACCCGGGGTCTCATGAGGGTTCACGAATTTGACAAGGTGGAACTGGTCAAGTTTGTAAAACCCCAGGATTCTTACCAGGAGCTGGAGAAACTACTTAAGGATGCCTGTCGGATACTGGATTCTCTGGGTCTTTTTTACCGGATCAATCTGCTGGCGACTCAGGATGTAAGCTTCGCAGCGGCAAAGTGTTATGACATTGAACTTTATGCTCCCGGAATTGACAAGTGGCTGGAGGTATCCAGCTGTTCCAATTTTGAAGATTTTCAGGCCCGCCGGGGTAATATTCGGTTCCGGGACAAGAAGAGCAATAAGCTGAATTTCGTGCACACTTTAAATGGTTCGGGGGTAGCCTTGGCCAGGTTAGTGGTGGCCATTCTGGAAAACTATCAGGAAAAAGACGGCTCAATAAGCGTCCCCAAGCCCCTGCAGAAATACATGGGAGGGGTAAAGAAAATTTCCGATGGAAGACAAAGGCTTAAAACATAATTATGTCTTTACGATTGTAAAGTTAATCCTTTTTTTGATCATTTTCTGCTTTTTAGCCGAGCTAACCCGGGGGTTTTGGCGGGAAATAAGAGCCAAGAAAAATCTGGATACCGCCATTTTTATTTTAGGGGTTGTTTTTCCTTTTGCCTTTTACGTTTTTTTAGCCGATTTGAATGATTTTTACCGGAAGATTCAGAATTTCTTTTTCCGCTCTTCTTTCTTCGCTCTGGTATTCCCCGCACCGCTGATCATTTTAGGCCTGGGCTATTTCCTCATCCCCAAGATTTTAAACCTGACCTTCAGCCGGGACATCTTTGTATTCCTGGGAGGGTTTATTTTTACTACCCACTTGATGCTTATCGCCCGGGAAACCAAGGGTGATACTTTTACCTCTTTTATCCACTACCTGTTTATTTTTAGTATCCTTTACATCTTAAACCTGATTTTCTTCGGGGTTTACCTGAAGGTTTCTTTTAACATTCAGCTCGGGGAATTGATCCTGGAGGGGGCCAAGGATGGCGCAAACCTGATTAAGACCGTCTTTTCTCAGGCTCTAAGGTAGCTTTTACCGGCCAAAATAAAAAACTGGTAATATATATATTTTTTGGTAAAATCGGATAGATCAGCAGGACGTTCCCCGTAAGCCTTTTCGCTCCCCAAAAAAGCTGCTCTTTGGGATACCTGCCAAAAGCAGTCCAGAGAAACTTACGCCCGGGATAAAAGCGGGCTGTAATTATAACCAAATTCAGGTCTGGCCGATGGATAATAAGGATGTGCAAAATTGCTGGCAATTTTGGAATTGCCCTGACGAGACAAGGAGTAAATGTCCTGTTTACATCAAGGGGTTAGGAGACCGGTGCTGGGAGGTCAAGGAGTGTTTTACAACCAGTAATAACCCCGGTCCCACAGAGAAGAAAGAGGAATGTTGCCGGGAATGCCGCTGGTTTAAAAAAATGAACCCTGATTCTACGGTCAAAAAGGAGGCCCGATAATGTCCAGTAAGGTGTTAATCATCTTGTTGCTGGTCAATTTATTTTTTGCAGGTGTAATTTTCGCCGAAACAGTTATTTTAAAAACCGGGGAAGTGGTCGAAGGCAGAGTGGTCAATCGGACCGGCAGTTCGATTACCCTGCTCGATCGGGCCGGTGCGGTTTTAAAGTACCAGAAGGATGAAATTGCCAAGGTAGTTTCTGATGTTTCCGAGACGGAAGCTGCGACTGGAGAGGGCGGCGATCAGGATGAAGAAAGTACCTGCGTTTCCTGTAAGGCTAAAGAATCGTCGGCTGATTTGGAAGCGGAAATAACTGAAAGGGTGAAGAAAAACCTTCGTGAGAATCAAAGAAAGTCAGCCGAGATGATTATCAAAACTTTAGAAAGATTGCGTAAAGAAGCGGAAGCGGAAAAAAGCAATTGAGGAGGTCGGTGTTATGAGCCGCAATTTGTTTAGGGCGTTAAGTGTAGTGGTTGTATTTTTATTACTGGCGGGAGGTTCTGCGCAGGCTTACCGGTTACCGGAGGATCGCTCCAACGTGAAATACTTTTACGTATTCGGACCGGAGGGCGATTCCCTTATGGGGGCCGAGGACAGTGAATTGGAAGTATACCTGGATATTCCCGAGGAGGAACTTGAAGATTTGACCATCCGGATTTTTGATCCCAATACCGGAGGCAAAAGGGATTGGAAGCAGGATGCCGCTAATCCCTGGGATACGGTTTGTGAATTTGCGGTATACGGCAAAGAGATCCTTGATGAAGAGCAGTTCGGCAAAGATAATTACGATTTTAGCTATTTTACTTTCGGGCCTTACCCTAAGACCGAAGGTGAAAAAATAGAGGGTGGATACCGGTTTAAAATTAAAGTCCGGGGTCTAGAGGGTGATGATGCCAATCTTTTTAAGCTTAAAATATCCCCGGAAAGCGCGGAGGCTTACGTTTATAACGTCACCATGCGCTTAGCCCCCCGGGAGGGACAAAAGATGTATTTTTACCCCTACGTTCCCGCCGGCACCCGGGAGATTGTAGTGGAGAATTACGACATCGACAGAAGGGGCGGAACCAGCGCTCTCTATGACCCTTTTTTAAGGAAGAAATATAATATTGGTGATTCCCGGAGCGGAGAGTGGCAAACAACAGTCATTCCGGTTAACGTTTTGAATTCAAGACGTTTTAAATATGTAATTACTAAAGGCACTCAGCGTTCGGCCCATGCCGGCTTAAAGATGAAAGACGGTAAAGGAAATCTGCTTCCGATCTATTTCCGGAAGAGAGGGGTTATTCCGGTAGTGGCCGAAAGTACGCCGGTTAAACCGGTAAAAGCTGCCGAATTGAAAATAACCCCTAAGCGAAAGACAAAGACAAAAAAAGTGGTGCGCAAGAAGTACGACAAGATTAAATGCAATAAGTTTATTTTTGATGCCACCAAATCTTACGATCCCGATGACCAAAATCTTTCCTTCCGCTGGGATTTCGGCGACGGCTCAACCAGCGTCGAGCCGATCGCAACCCATATGTATAAGGAAGGGGGTGAGTATCTGGTTACCTTGAGCGTAGTTGACGATTCCGACTTAGATTGTAATACCGACCAGATTACTCAGAAAGTTTTTGTCAATACCGCGCCTGAAGCCGGTTTTACCGTTAAAGACGCATCTTGCATCCAGCAGCAGATTGTTATGGATGCAAGTTCGACCACCGATGAAACCCCCGGGAATATGGTTTACCGCTGGGATTTCGGCGACGGCACCAGCGATGTCGGCAAGGCCGTTAAGAAGGTGTATAAGAAAGGGGGAGTCTACAATATTAGCCTGGCCGTAGACGATGGCTTGGGTACGCCCTGCAGCGTTGACGTGATCGAAAAGACCATTCGGGTCAATACGCCGCCCACGGCATCCGCCGGTAAGGACGTAAATTTGTGTTTGCAATCGCAGGATGAGGAGTACAGAGTAGAGTTTAATGCCGGAGAGTCTAGTGATAGCGACGGTGACCGGTTAATTTACGATTGGGATTTCGGCGATGACAGCCGGGGCGAAGACAAGGTTACCAGACATGTCTATGAGACCGGAGGCCAATATACGGTTAATCTGAAAGTGGACGATTCCTCGGGTACAAACTGTAGCTCCGGCAGCGATAGCCTGACCGTGAATTTGAACCGCTCGCCTTTAGTGGATGCCGGCAAGGATATCGAGGCCTGCGAAGGGGAAACGGTTGCTTTCGACGGCTCAGTGTCCAGTGAGGGAGGGTGTAGAAAGTGTTCCTATTCCTGGAATTTCGGCAGCGGTAAATCCGCGGAGGGTTTAAGCACCGAGCATGTTTACGTCAAGGGAGGAATTTACAGCGTTGCTTTTACGGTCGATGACGGCAAGAATACTTCCTGTTCCAAAGCCACTGATATCGTTATGGCTAACATTAATTCGTCTCCCTCGGTAATTTTGAAAGGTCCGGAATTAGGCTGTCTGGATGATACCTTCACCTTTGATGCTTCGGGAGCAAAAGATCCTAACAATGATTCTTTAAGGTATTTCTGGGATTTCGGCGACGGGACAGTGCGCGAAGGCAAAGCCAAAGTAACCCATAAGTATTCGCAGGGAGGCCGGTATGAAGTCAAGGTTACCGTAGACGATCAGAGAAACTTACCCTGTTCAACCGGCAGCGATGCCCTGGAAATTCGAGTGAATACTCCTCCGGTCGCTGATGCCGGGCCGAACCTGGTCTGCTGCGAAGGAAAGGAATCCCTTTTTGATGCTTCCAGTTCTTATGATCCCGACGGCGACGAACTGATTTACTTCTGGGATTTCGGCGACGGGAATAAAGCCCAGGGTGTAAAGATAAAACATGCCTACGTCAAACACGGAGTTTATAACGTAACCTTAACGGTTACCGATGATTCCGCAAGCGCCTGCGATTCGAGTACATCGGGCTTTACGGCTAACGTCCAGGCCGCTCCGGTGGCGGTAATCGAGATTAGAAAGAAATGACGCGCAGGAAAATAATTGCCCGGCTAACGAGAAGCTTTATAGCGGGATGGGGGGTTGCAGTGATCATATTCTTCGCCGGCTTTCCATCTGCTTTTGCCTCAGCTGCTGATGATTTTCTGATCGATTTAGGGGTAGAGCATTTCCGGAAAGGCTTTTTAGACGATGCCGAGATTGAGTTCAGAAAAGCCTTGATCATCGACCCCGATAATTCCCGGGCTAGAGCCTACTTAGCTAAGATTCGCGAAAAAAGGAAAGCATCTCTGGATACGAAGCAAGAGGCCCGTGCGGTTTGTCTGGGGGAGGAAAAGGTTTATGAGATTGACTGCTTTGATGACCATTGTTACCCCCGGTATCTCTGGGACTTCGGCGACCGAACCGACAAGAAAGAAGGTTTAAAAGTCACCCATAAGTACTTGAATGCCGGCCGGTATGCGATAACGGTTTTAGGCGAGAGCTTCCAGGAAGGCCTTTCTTACGCCTCAAGCATGGGGGTAATCCGGGTCAGGGTTAATACTCCTCCGGTTGCCGATGCCGGGCCGAACCTGGTCTGCTGTAAAGGTAAAGTTGTTCTTTTCGATGCCTCCGGTTCTTACGATCCTGACGGCGACCGCCTGACTTATCTTTGGGATTTCGGCGACGGCCACAGGGCCAGAGGAATCAAGGTCAGACACGCTTACCCTAAGCACGGAAAGTATCGGGTTGTTTTAACGGTCAGCGATAATGCGCAAAGCGGATGCAGCGTCAGTACCTCTGGATTCACGGCACATGTCCACGCCCGCCCGGTAGCGGTAATGGAAATCCGGGGAAATAACTATCAATAAACTGGCGGTCCGTATTAAACAAAGTTCGAACTTATTTTCAGGACCGCTAACTTAATC
>CAYQUQ010000055.1:0-8257 GCA_964420965.1 uncultured Planctomycetia bacterium
GAATATTGACCGAGATTTCGGCTGCAGTTCGAATTGGTTGCAGTCGGGTCCGCCATCTTTCGCAGGATATGAATTCTACTTTGTCGAAAAGTCGCCCCTTATTTTTGCTCGCCGCTTTTTTTCTGGTTTTAAACGCTTTCAAGGTCGGGGTTGCTGAGTATTTTCTGGTTTCCTCAGCCTGTCATACCTTTTTCGACTATTTAATATCATGGAAACACCTCTTTTACATTACCGCTAATGCCATAATTTTTTTAATTCTGAGCCGTTTTAAAAACCGGCTTTTTTTATCTTCCTTTTATCTGCTGCAGGCAATATATCTATTTATTCATCTTTCTTACTTTACCTACTTTGGGTATATCTCTAATATACGTTTACTGGCATCGCAATCTTTGGAAGGAGTGGCCATAGTACGTAATCTCATAATTCCGCCCAGTCTGCAATATTGGATTATCCTCATCGACTTACCGCTTTTAATTTTAGTGATCGGGAAATATAAAAAGATACATGTTTTGCTGCGGCAATTCCGCAAGCAGGTTAATATCTTTACGTTTCTACTCATCGGCATTTTGGTTTTTATTCCATCCTATAATTATCATAAAGCTTTGAATCTTAACTTTGTGGTTAATTATCTCACTCACGGAGAAGTGATGATAGTCGAGAGCGCGGGTCTGTTTGCCAACGACTGCCTCAATCTTCTCGCCGGCCATTCCGAAGAAGCGCTGATTCAAAAGCTCGATTACGGAAGGAAAGTGGTATTTAAAAACAAGGCTGACAAAAGGTCCCTCAGGGCCAACATTATCTGCATTCAGGTCGAAGGCCTTGATGCCAACATAGTCAATCATACCTATAACGGCAAATATATCACTCCCTTTTTGCACGATCTTTCTTCCCGCTGTATCTATTACCCCCGCATGCGCTATTTTTATAACGCCGGACACACATCCGATACGGAAGTAGCGGTTATTAACGGTATCATCCCCTTATCCGATTACGCTACTACTAAATTGCGGTCTTACACCTACCCCAATTCCATCATCAAAGCCTTATCCCCTTACGGATTCAGCGCCCTGGCCTTCCATAATAATGTCAGCTATTTTTTCAACCGGGATATTGCCTATTCCCGGATGGGTTTTGACCGGTTTTATGATATCCGTAAGATGGGCCTGCCGGAGAGAGGCTGGGGGGCTGCGGACGGGGAGGTGTTAGATTACGTCGCCGATAAATTAAAGACTCAACAGAGTCCCTTCTTATACTATATCATCACCATGAGCAGCCATTATCCCTACCATCGCGTCGGGGAGTATTATCTAAATGCGCATTATAACGATATTGAACACGACCTTACCCGGGGGTATTTTAACTCCCTTTCTTATGTGGATCAGGCCCTTGAGAATTTTATTCTTTTCGCGAAAAAAAACATCAAGAATACTTACATATTTATCTATGGCGATAACGGCACTTCTCGAAGGTTTCCAAAATCAGACGGGGGGCTGTTTTCGGGAAGCAGGTACGTGCCCCTTTTTATTATCACACCCGATGAGCAGCGGTATATCGAGGATAACCGTATCGTTTCCCTGCTTGATTTAGGTCCCACCATTCTTTATGCGTCCGGGGTTGATTTTGCGATCAAAACCTACGGAGTTAACTTACTGGACTTTCCGGCCGCACCACGACGTCCGGGATCAGTTCATACCCATTGAATTACTGTTTGCACTTTGAGCAGGAGGGGGATTTATCCGGCGGGGGGGTCGGATTTTTCTGAAGGTCGGCTTCCGACGGCCCGAAGCGGCTCTTTATTTCTCCGGATTCCGGATCCAGGTAATAGCCTTGCCCGAAAGGGTCGACGGGGACCTGGTTGATTATCCCGGCGCTTACCATTTCTTTAATGTTTTTCGGTAAACGGCCGTATTGCTTTTGATAGCGGCCGATTCCCTGCTCTAGGATGACGATACCTTTTAACCAGTTCAGTTTCAGTTCAATCCACTCAAACTGTTTTTCGTCTTTGATTGACTCAAGAAGCCCCTCTAAGTACATAATCCCTAAGCCGGCTTTCCCGGCCTTATAGTAGAGCATGGCCGGGTTACTCTTTAAGAAATTGGGGGCTTCCGCGAATTTACCCGCCTTTTTATAATACTCTATGGCTTTTAAGTAGTCGCCGAGCTGGTAGTAGTCAAACCCGATCCAGTAGGGGATTTCCCAGGACCAGGGGCTTAAAGTTAAGCCTTCCTCTAAGAAAGCAATCCCTTTTTTAATTTCCTTTTTCTCACGGACCACGACCATCCCGCCAAAGAAATAGGCCTGGATCAGCTGGGGGTCTAAGTATACCGCCGCCCGGAAATTGTCCAGGAGCCAGTCGACCCTCTGGGAGTAATCATTAAAGCTTTCGCTTAAGTCCAGAATTCCCCGGATATAATAGAAGTCGGCTAACAGGCTTTTAAACCCGCCGCGCATTAATTGTAAATATTTCGGCGCAGGCACGGACCGGAATTTATAGTCATCGGCAGGAGCATACTTGCGCAGAGTAAAGGAAAGCTCCGGAATGAGAATCGCACAGAGCAGGAAAAGCCCGACTCCTAATATTCCTTTCTTTGAAAAATGCAGAGATTTATCAGCCATAAGAATAATATGTAAACAAAAGCGTAAACAGTTATCCACAGGAAGTAACTTTTAGGAGGCAGTGTGCCGTGGACGGTCAAAGTTTTGATGTCCAGCTTATCCATGTTGGGTAAAAAGAAGTAGAGTATTTTTATCAGTTTTCTTTGCAACTCGGCCCCGTAGGTGGAGATTATCTTCAGGGCCGAAGGGGCAAATTCACTGGCAATATAGATAAAGAAAGAAGAAAGCAGGGCCATGGTCGAGGATGAAAACAGGCTGGCGAAAATAGAAGTAAAACAGATCATAATTATGGTTTTTAAGAATATGGGGTAGAGGGCAGTCAGGGTCGCGAAATCAAAGGCTCCGTAAAGCGAAAGGATACCGGCGTAAGCCAGACCAGAAAACAAAAGGTAGATTAGCGACAGGAGGGCGTAGCCGATGATTTTTCCGTTCATACAGGGAGCGCGCCGGAAATTAGAGAAGTAAACTTCCAGAATCCGGCTGTCCTTCTCCCGGTAAAAGCTGAAGGTGAAGCTGAAAACGATGAGCATAATCGTAGTCAGCTCGATACCGACCAGGCCGGCATTGCGTAAGGCCTTGTCGCCGTGGCCCACGGAAAGGTTGCCGATTAAGATAGAGAAGGCTAAGTAAAGTACGAAAAAGAAAGCGATGCCCAGAAAGAATTTATCTTTAGTGGCTTGTTTAAAATTTAAGAGGCTGATGGACATGGTTCCTTTCATGCCCCGATCTCCTTTAAGAAGGCTTCCTCCAGGTAAGAGACGCCGTTTCTGGCGGTAATTTCCCTTACCGGGCCCACGGCTTTAATTACTCCCTGGTGCATTATACCCACCCGGTTGCAGACCTTTTCGATCTGGGAAAGGATGTGCGAAGAGAAAAAAATAGTTTTTCCTTCCCGGTTAAGGTCGGAAAGCAGCTTGAGCACATTCCGCTGGCCCACCGGGTCTAAACCTAAGGTAGGTTCATCCAGAATTACCACTTCCGGGTTTTTTAACAGGGCACAGGCCAGCCCCAACCTCTGGATCATGCCCCGGGAGAAAGCCCGGATATATTTATGCTTATGTTCCTTAAGGCCCACGTGTTCTAATAAGTAATCCACATCCTGGGAATTAGTGTTTAAACCCCAGCGCAGGGTTTTTAAGAAATCCCGGGCTTTTAAGTTGCGGGGGGGGAAGAAGTTCTCAGGGAGAAAGCCGAAATTTTCCTGGATATCTTTACTTTCGCAGGGGCGGCCTTTAAAAGTTATGTTACCGACATTGACCCGGATCAGACCCAGCAGGCAGCGAATCAGGGTAGTTTTCCCGGCCCCGTTGACGCCTAAGAGGCCGAATACTTCCCCTTTCTTGATTTCTAAATCAATACCTTTAAGGACAGTAGTTTTGCCGAAGCGGCGGTGGATATTCTGTAAACAAATTAATGAAGCCATTTTTATACGCGGTTATTATCCCGGCGGTGTAAACAGAAATAAGAGGTTATAATCCGCAACATCCAGATGCATATCACCGCCGCTGCAGATGGCTTTGCGTAACTCTATGGTGGTAGTTTCCGCCCGGCGAAATCCCAGCACTGCTCCCCGTCCCCAGGGCATCGCGCAGTTACAGCTTCCCATCGGAACGTCATAGCAGTGATAGGGGTCATAGCCATAATAATAATTTGTCCCGTCGTGCCGGGGGTCTGCGGGTGCCCGGCCGGCCGTAAAATAGGGGAATAAGGCCTGCTCTAAAGGCCCGTTATTATCGCCTACGAATTCTCCCTGGTCGCTGACTCCGTCATCGTTGAGATTAGGATAGCGGTTATTACTGGAATAGAATTGCTCCAGGGCGATAGAGATATTTCTCATGTCGCCGAGCCGGCGGGAATCCCGGGCCCGGGCCAGAATATTGCCTAAATGGGGAGTGACCATAACTGCCAGGATGGATATGACGGCGATAACTACCATTAATTCTATCAAGGTAAAGCTCTTTTTCATTTCTACCCTCCTGATTTAAATAATAACCGTTTAGAGGATTATTGGTCAATCGGAACCAGTTTGTCAATCGACTCCCCGCCCGGGCCGGTCCGGCCGGTAGGGACTCTTTTGTATTTCTCTTTCGGCGGTTGATTTGTTTTCATTACTTGAAAAATTATAAATCCGACACAGACAGCCGCAATAACTCCGGCAATTATCCCTAAGTTCTTATTGTTCTTCCAGCTGGCCATTTTTTACGCCTCCTTATTAACAAAAGTAATTATTTTACAAAGAGAGTCTATCACATTTTAGCTGAAAATTCAATATTTTTATGATACAATACAAGATACTAATTATGTGGCAGGCCTGGATTTTTTTAATTTTAACGGTTATCCTCTGGGGCACGGCCCCGATTATCGAAAAGACCGGCCTTAAAGGCGCCGATGAATTTACGGCGGTTTTTATCCGGAGCACGGCTATTTTTCTGATTATATTCGTGGCTTTCGGCTTGTCCGGCAAGTTCAGCTCCTTGGCCAAAATCCCTTTAAAAACAATAGCTATTATCAGTGCAGGGGGTATTTGCGCCGGACTCCTCGGGGTCTGGACCTACTTTAAAGTCCTGAAAGTAACCCCGGCTTCTAAAATCGTCCCTCTGGCGGCCACCTATCCTTTGGTTACGGCCATTTTAAGCGTTCTCATCCTCAAAGAGGAGTTCAGCTGGTTGCGATTGGTGGGGACAGTGCTGATCGTCCTCGGCATTTTTCTTGTCAAGTAACCGCAGGCATGTTAAAATCATATCATTATGGGCAAAAAAATCCTTTACTATAAACATAAATCTTCCCCGAAAAAGCTGTCCCTGCCTTTTCCTTTTGATAAAACCTTCAGTTTTAAAGTTGCCTGTAAAGAGGATTATCCCCTGGTGGTATTGGATGAAAAGGTGTTAAGAAAAAAGTTGAATTCGATCCGGCTGAAAAGCAAAATCTGCATCGTCCATTTTTCTAAAGTTACTAAAAACAACCTGCAGACCGTGAAAAAATTCGATTTTTTCGACTACATCACCGATGAGGACACCAAAGCCGAGGTCATGTTTAAGCTTCAGAGAGCCAGGAATTTCTTAGCCTGTAAGCATAGGCTGGCGAAGTTAGAAGGCCACCTTTTAAAAAAGAACGAAAAGATCGAAGAGATAACTTTAGTCGATCCTTTAACCGGCTGTTATAACTGGCGTTATTTTTTAAACCGGGCCCAGCAGGAACTCAACCGTTCCCGGCGCCATCTGCACGGCGTTTCTTTTATCGGGGTGGATATCGATAATTTTCGCCAGATCAACGAAATTTACGGGGTTAAGGTTGCCGATCAGGTGGCCAAAGATTTAGTGGCTATTTTAAACTCCAGCCTGCGCAAAGAAGACGTGCTTTCCCGCTGGAGAGGGGATGAGTTTTTTATCGTCGCCCCCCACTTAGAGAATAAAAACGTGCACAAGGTCGCCCAGAGAATTAAAAGCAAAATAACCTCTTATAAGTTTACCTATAAAAAAATAAGTTTAAGCGTACGGGCAAGCATCGGTATAGTTTCTTCCCCCGAAGACAATATTTTTAACATCCGCGAAATAACCAACGCTTTAAGCCGCTGTATCAGCGCCGCCAAGAGAAAGGGGGGAGATGCAATTATTTTTTACTCCCAGTCAAAATTTAAATCCGTTACCGAGAAAGAGAGCAAAGAAGACGTGGCTGTGCTCAGAAAGAAAATCGAGAAGATGAATGTGCTTCTGGCCCGCGACCTCATGGAGATGATTTACGGTTTCGCCCGGACCATCGAAGCCAAAGATTCTTATACCGGCCGGCATGTAGAATACACGGCGGTTTTAGCCGAAGCCATCGCCAAGGCCTTTAACCTGCCGCCGGAAGAAATTGAAAATATAAAGCATGCCGCGGTATTGCACGATTTAGGCAAGGTGGGTATTGACGGCCAGATCCTTTCTAAAAGAGGCCCGCTGACTCCCAAGGAAAGAGAGATAATTAAAACCCACCCTTCTATTGCTGCTGAGATTTTAAGAGAGATCCACGGCCTGCGGGGAGCGGTGCCCGCGGTTCTCTACCATCATGAGCGCTATGACGGGCAAGGCTATCCCTTGGGGCTAAAGGGAGAAGAAATTCCTTTAGGCGCGCGAATCGTGGCCATAGCCGATGTGTTTCAGGCTTTGGTTTCCGACCGTCCTTACCGTAGAGCTTTAGGCAAAAAGAAAGCCTTAGAGATTATCAAGAAAGAGTCCGGCAAGCAATTCGACCCCAAGATAGTGAGTTTATTTTTAAAGATCGTAAAAGATATGGATATAGATGGGAAAAGATGAAGCCTATATGCAGAAAGCCCTGCAGCAGGCAGAGTACGCGTTCGCCGAAGATGAAGTCCCGGTAGGGGCGGTTGTTGTTCATAAAGACAGGATTATCGCCAGAAGTTATAACCAGATCGAAAAGCTAAAAGACCCCACTGCTCATGCCGAGATGATTGCCATTACCCAGGCCGCCAGCTGCCGGGGAGAAAAATGGCTTAAAGATTGCGCGCTTTATGTTACCATCGAGCCCTGTGCGATGTGTGCCGGGGCTCTTGTTTTAAGCCGGATCGATAAAGTTATCTTTGGCGCTGCTGATCCTAAGACCGGAGCTTTCGGCTCCCGGCTGGATATAAACACTTTAAAACTGAACCACAGGATAAAGGTAAAAAGAGGCGTTTTAGATAAAGAATGCTCGGCAATTTTGCAGGAGTTCTTTAAGAAAAAACGGACAGAAAAGTAAGATCTCTCGTCCGCTGAAGTCTTGACGAAGGCGGGCTCGAGATCCGAAAATTTTATTTTATAAAATTTTCGGAGAGGTTGCCTAGTCCGGTTTAAGGCAGCGGTTTGCTAAACCGCCGGGGTGTCGAAAGGTGCCCTCGGGAGTTCAAATCTCCCCCTCTCCGCCAATTATTTTTTTTCCGATTTTTTTCGCTTTCTGCGACCAAAGAATAGGGATTTTGGCTGGAAAAATAAAGGCGGCGTTCTTTTAAGAGGAAGTTCGAACCAATCTTTTTTAGAAATTCTTTTTGGGATTCGTAATTTGCCTCACGGCATAAGTAACTGGCTCGGTTCAAAGAACTTACAAAGTCTCTGGCCCGTTCGAACCAATTATTACCCTCAGCGGCAAAATCTCTCAAGGTTTCCTGTAAATCCTTCTTTTTGTTGATAAGTTTTTCCTTTTTAATTTGATATTCTTCAAGGCTTATAATCCCTTCCAGATAAATGTCTATAAGTTTGCTTATCTTTTTGTCTATTTTATCTATTTGTAGTTGAAGATTTTGCCGCTGAGTAAGGGATGATTGGATAAAGCCTTGTTTGTCGTTGTTTAGCTCTCGCAAGATATTGTTAGTCCAATCATCACTTAAAGAAACTTTTTGAATTGCAGACTTGATTTGTTCGGCTAAGGTCTCTTCGCGAACATACTTTTGCTTGCAAGGCCCAAGCCTTTTAGTGCACCGGTAGTAATTATGGCCTTTCTGCTTCTCAGCAGTTATCATCGCTCCGCACTCACCGCACTTGATAAAGCCCCGGAAGGTGAAATACTTAGGTTGTTTCTTGTGGGGTTTGCTTCGTTGCCTTAAGACCTCTTGGCATTTATCAAAAAGTTTCTTGGTAATAATTGGTTCATGGGTTCCTTCGTAAGTCTC
>CAYQUQ010000056.1:0-8153 GCA_964420965.1 uncultured Planctomycetia bacterium
ACCGTAACCGGCCGGACCCGGGCCAATTTAAGCCGCCTTAAAGCCGAATTGGCCAAAAAGCATAAAGCCAAAATAGTGGCTACTACCGAGAATGAAGCTGCGGTCAAGGAGGCCGATATTATTATTGCCGCGGCCAGCGCCTCGGCTTCTATCCTGAATGTAAATTGGTTTAAGCCCGGAGCGATAATCTGTGATGTCGGGTATCCCAAGAATGTTTCCTACACGCCGACCACCCGGGAGGATATCCTGATTTTCTCCGGCGGCTTGACCCGGGCGCCGATGCCGATTTCTTTTCCCGTGGATACCGGCCTTCCCGATACCAATACTATCTACGGCTGTTTTGCCGAAGCAATCATTCTGGCCCTGGAAAAACGTTACGAGAGCTACAGCTTTGGAAGAGGAAACATCACCGTCGAAAGAATAGCCGAGATAGTCAGCCTGGGCAAAAAGCACGGTTTCGAAGTTTCCGATTTCTGGTGGGGAGATAAACTGGTCGGCGAGCTTATGGTGGATAAAATAAGAAGGAGTGGTTAGTGCGTCTGGATACGGATATTCTGATTGTCGGTTCGGGCACAGCCGGAGCGACCGTAGCTAAGGAATTAGCCCGCCAGGGGAAGGAAGTGGTCGTTTTAGAAAAAGGAAAGTTTTTCCCCCAACACGAAATCGGCACCATCCCGCGGGCAGTAAGGTTTTATGATAATTGGGGGCTCTGGAGCAAGAGCCGGGAAGGGGTGATTTATTACCGGTGCATAATGGCCGGCGGGACCTCGATTTCCAGCTGTGCCAACGGGATGCGTTCCCTGGAGAAGGAATTCAAAGCTTTAGGGATAAATTTAAACCGGGAATTGGCGGAAGCAGAGAAAGAGCTTAATATCCGGCCGGTTCCGGAGAGGCTGCTTAAGCCGGGCACCCGGCGGATCATGGCCGCCGCCGCCAAATGCGGGGTGGATATGGTGCCGATGCCCAAGTTTATTAATTTCGACAGGTGTATATCCTGCGGCAAATGCGTCCTGGGATGTAAACCGGAAGTCAAATGGACTGCCCTCGATTATTTAGAACAAGCCCAGCAAAAGGGAGCTTCGTTAGTTACTAAAGCCGCGGTGACCAAGGTGAAGATTTCCGGTTCCAAAGCCGTAGGAGTAGAAGGCTATAATCGCGAGACCAAGCAAGGATTCGAGGTCTTTGCCAATAAGGTGATTCTGTCGGCCGGGGGCATCGGGACTCCGCTGATTTTGCAAAATTCCGGGATCGCCGCCGGAAACAAGTTTTTCTTAGACCTTTTTAACGTAACCGTCGGCCTGACCAGCGATGTCGGTTTGACCCAAGAAATCCCCATGGCGGCAGTGGGCCATCATCCCGATTTTGTGTTAGCTCCTTTTTTGGATAACGCCCTGGCTTTAGCCTTTGTTCTTCCCCAGAGGCCGGTGTTTAAGCTTATCCATAAGAATGGGCTGGTAAAAGTGGCCCAGCGAAACCGTATGCTCGGTATCATGGTGAAGATAAAGGACGATTCAGAAGGACGAGTTCATCCAGACGGGTTGATCGAGAAACCGCTCACCGTCCGGGATAAGGCCAAATTGAACAAAGGGGCTACTCTTTGCGCCGAGATTTTAATCCGGGCCGGGGTAAAGCCGAAGACAATAATAACCACCAAAGTCCGCGGAGCGCATCCCGGAGGTACATCCGCAATCGGAGAGGTGGTTAATAAAAACTTAGAAACAAAAATAAAAAATCTTTATGTTTGTGACGCCAGCGTTCTGCCCGAAGCTCCGGGGCTGCCTCCGATTGTAACCATAATCGCCCTGGCCAAAAGATTTGCCCGGCAGTTGACCCGGAAAAAATTTCTATGGTTTAAAAGATGAACCTGTACGGAATTTCCTGTGCATTGACGGCTATCGTCGGATTGTCCATGGCGGTGCTGGTTTATATCAAAGGGTATAAACAGCGTTTAGTCCGGATCTGGTCGGCGTTTGCGCTGAGCGCCGCTGTCTACGGGTTCGGCGCCTATATGGTTACCAACGTTCAGAGCATCTCCGGAGCTTTCTTCTGGTGGCAGGTCGCTTACACCGGCGTAATTTCCCTTCCTTTTCTCTTCGTGTACCTTGTCTATGAATTTTTAGGGATTGAACGCCCCCGTGTTATTAAGGCGATGGGGTTAATTACTTTTCTTTTCCTGCTTGCCAACATATTTTTTAGAAAATTGTTCATTGCCAATTGCACTTTGTATTTTAAAGATATGGGGTGGGTTAAGCCCATATATTTTGTTTATCCCGCCGGGCCTTTACTTATATTTTTCATAGTTTTTATCTTTGTCGGTTGGGTTGCCTACGCCCTTTTTGAATTGATAAAAAATTACTCAAAGACCACAGGCCTAAAGCGAAACCAGGCTAAGTATTTTCTCTTTGCCCCGGCCTTAGGCTTTATCGGCGGGGGAACATCATTTCTGCCTTGTTTTGGTATCAGTCTTTATCCCATTTTAAATTTTACCGTCCCGCTTTATTTTTTAATCATGAGTTACGCAATCTTACGCTACCGGCTTATGGATGTGAAAGTCGCGATTACCCGCACCGGTGTATTTGTGGTGGTTTACACCCTGGTTTTAGGTTCTCCTTTTGTTTTAGTGAACTTGGGTAAAGGCTGGTTGATTAGTTTTCTGGGCGAGAGCTGGTGGCTGGGGCCGATGACTTTGATTACAGTCTTAGCCACGGTGGGGCCGTTTCTCTACATTTTTCTGCAAAGAAGAGCCGAAGCCATATTTTTACGCGAACAGAAACATTATCAGAAGACTTTGAGAGAGACGGCTTTAGAGATGACCCGGATACGGAATCTACAGAAGCTGATTGATTTACTCCTAAATACCTTTACTAATACCGTTCAGATTTCGCACTGCGCCATATACCTGTCGGATGCTGATTCCGGAAATTTTATTCGCAAAGGAGGCTCTGATTTAAAACCAGGCGAAAGTTCTGCTTTAGGTAAAGATAATAAATTAGCAACCTGGCTAGAAAGTCACAAGGAGGTGTTGGTTGCCGAAGAAATCAAGCAGGAAGCTCAGGATGATCCCCATTCTGCTCTCGAGGAGATGATTAAGCAAATGCAGAATTTAAACGCCGCGGTGGTTGTTCCTTCTTTTTTGAAAGATAAACTGATCGGCATTATGGTTTTGGGCGGTAAGCGCTCGGGTCGGATTTATAGCGTCGAGGATTTAAATATTTTTTCGGTTTTAGCCAGCCAGGCCGCTTTGGGGATCGAGAATGCTTCCCTTTACGAAAATATGGAAGAGCAGGTCAAGCGCAGGACAAAAGAACTGATAGATGTCCAGAACCAGCTCACCCAGGCGGCAAAGTTGGCTACCGTGGGTACTTTAGCCGGCGGCGTGGCCCATGAGATAAATAACCCCTTAGCCGCCATACTCACTAACGTTCAGATGCTTCTTTCATCTTTGGATGAATTCGATATTGAAGAGACTAAAGAATCACTTGAACTTATCGAAGAGGCAACCCGGCGCTGTCGGACCATAGTTAAAAAACTGATGACTTACGCCCGTAAGCCCATGGAGGCTGCCGCGATTGTTAAGAATGACCTTCTTAAGGTAGTTAAAAAGGCAGACGCTTTTTTGGGTTATCAATTAAAGCAGGAAAACATTAAGGTTGCCATTGAGGCAAAAGATCACGCTTATTTCGTCATGGGAAACCAAAATGAATTGGAGCAGGTGGTAACCAATATGGTTTTAAATGCTAAAGACGCTATAAAGCGGGTTAAGAAAAGCGGCACCATACACATATCCTTGTCAAAGAATGAGAACTGGATGAAGCTCGGTATCAAGGACGATGGTTCGGGCATACCCAAAGACCATATCCCTAAGATATTTGACCCCTTTTTCACCACCAAAGATGTAGGAAAGGGCTTAGGTTTGGGCCTTTCCATATCGCACTCTATTGTGGAAAAGTATCAGGGGTCGATCTTCCTCAAGACAGAGGAAAACAAAGGTACTACTTTTACCATTAATCTTCCTTCGGCAGAATAGCAAAAAAGTATTACTAAATATAGAGTTTCATTATATAATATTTTTAGAAAGGAGTGTGACATGCCTAAGAAAATCCTTATTATTGAAGATGAACAGATAATCACCAAAAGTCTGCAGAAGCTGCTTAAAAAACAAAGCTATGAGGTAACGGTTACTAGCAGCGGTAAGGATGCTTTGGAGAAGGTTGAATCCGAAGAGTTTGATTTGGTGGTCAGCGATATCAAAATGCCGGAGATGGACGGTATTGAAACCATCAAAGCCATCCGGAAAATTCTCGACGAGAAAGGTAAGGGGCCGATACCGGAGATATTGATTACCGGTTATGCTGATGAGAACAAATACCAGGAGGCTATTGAGCTCAAAGTGAAGGATTATATATACAAGCCTTTTGATATCAGCGATTTTCTAGAGGCGGTGAGGAGGAATTTAGGTGCTTAAAGATAAGGCAGCTATTATTAGCGGGGCAAGCAGGGGTATCGGGAAGGCTATCGCTTTAAGATTAGCTAAAGAAGGGGTGAATATCTCTTTTAATTATTTGAAGAGTAAACAATCTGCCGGAGAGCTAGAGAAAGAACTTAATTCTTTAGGAGTTAAGGCTAAGGCCTATCAGGTTGATATTAAAGATCTTGAGGCGGTTAGCCGGTGGGTTAAGGAAACAAAAGAACATTTTAGCCGTCTGGATATCGTAGTCAATAACGCCGGGATTATTATGGATAAAGCCCTGGCTTTGATGGAGAAGTCAGAGTGGCAGGCTGTTTTAGATACTAATTTAAGCGGTGTTTTTAATTTATCCCGGGCGGCGATTGTAACTTTTTTAAAACAAAAAAGCGGCGATATCGTCAATATCACTTCGGTAACCGGTTTGGTGGGTATGCCCCGGCAGACCAATTACGCCGCTACCAAAGCCGGGATTATCGGGTTTACCAAGTCTTTGGCCAGGGAAGTCGCCCCTTATAACGTAAGGGTGAATGCGGTGGCCCCCGGTTTTATCGAGACTGATATGGTTAAAGGTTTAAGCGATAAACACAAGGAAGAAATTTTAAAGTTGATCCCTCTGGGTAGATTTGGAAGTCCTGAGGAAGTAGCCGGGGTAGTTGCTTTTTTATTGAGCGAAAAATCAGAATACATTACCGGCCAGGTGATCGTCACCGACGGCGGAATGACCATGGTGTGATGGATAAGAAAATTGTAATTACCGGTATTGGTGTGCTGGCGCCGAATGGTATCGGCAAAGATACCTTCTGGGATTCTCTGGGCAGGGGCATTTCCGGCATAAAGCCGATTACTATTTTTAACCCCGGATTTTTTAAAAGCAAGCAGGCTGGCGAAATTTCTGATTTTAAACCCGAAGAATTTTTAGGTCCCAAGGGCTTACAGAATATCGACCGGGCCACAAAACTGGTCTGTGCGGCGGCCAAGCTGGCTTTGGAAGACTCTGAATTAAGTATCACCGAGAGAAATACCGATAATATCGGCGTGGTTACCGGTACAACCTTCTCCCTTTGGAACATTGCCGAATTCAGCCGGGAGATAGTACAGGATGGGCCGCAATTTGCTACCGCGGCCATGTTTCCGGGAACGACCATGAATAGTGCTTCCAGCCAGATTTCCATCCGCCACAAGATAAAAGGGTTTAACACTACCATTTCCACCGGCTACACCGCCAGTTTAGACGCCCTTAAATACGCCGTCAATTTTATTAAGCTCGGCCGGGCCAAGGCAATTCTGGTGGCCGGCGTGGAAGGATTAACTTTTGCCGGTTTTTCCGGATTTTACAAGATTGGCTTTCTGGCCGGAATCAAAGGTGAGGAGATGTCCTGTCCTTTTGACCGCCGGCGTAACGGCATAGTCTTGGGCGAGGCGGCGGTAGTTTTAATTGTTGAAGATGAGGAACACGCCCAGGCCCGCGGAGCCAATATCTACGCAGAACTGGCGGCGGTGGAGAATTCCTTTGATGCTTTCCGGGCGGCAAAATATGACCCTAAAGCCACAGGTTTAAAGAAAACTATGTGGAGAGCCCTTAAAAATGCCAGTTTACATGAAGAAGATATTGATTATGTATCTTCGGCGGCTAATTCCGTGCCTAAGCAGGATGTGTTAGAAACTATGGCTATAAAGGAAGTTTTTAATATCTATGCCGACAAGACCCCGGTCAGCGCGATTAAATCCATGGTCGGTGAAAGCGTCAGCGCCGGAGGAATTTTGCAGGTAGCGGCATCTCTAGGGTCATTAGCTAAAGACTTCATACCTCCGACCTTAAACTATCAGGAGAAAGATTCTGTTTGCGACCTGGATTATGTGCCTAATGAGCCGCGGCCGCAGAGAGTGAATAATATATTGATCAATAACTTTGGCCCCGGCGGCAATAACGCCACGGTGATAATAAAGAGATATGGAGAATAAGTACTTAGCGAAGTTAAAAAAAATTACTTTAGCCGCATTGAAAGATGAAAAAGTAAAAATTATCCTCTTCGGCTCCCGGGGCCGTAAGGATAATCACCTTACCTCGGACGTAGATATAGGCCTGATACCTTATGGAAAGATGGACAAAAAGAAAGTGATTTCTTTAAAACAAAAAGTAGAAGACTTAAATATTCCTTATAAAGTAGAGATTGTGGATTTTTCCACGGTCTCGCCGGATTTTAAGAAAGAGGCCATGAAAGGAGCGGTTATATGGAAAGATTGACCCTGCGTTATAACGATGCTTTGCGAGCTTTAAATACGCTTAAAGATATTGGTAAGGAGACGTTTTCGATTATTGTCCGGGATGCGGCTATACAGCGGTTTGAATACACCTTTGAGGCTTTCTGGAAGTTTATCCGGGAATACTTAAAAGAGAAAGAAGGCATCGTTGCCAATTCTCCCAAGGCCTGCTTTAAGGAGATTTTTGCTTTGAACTTTGTGAGCGAAGAAGAGACGGTGGAACTTCAGGAGATGACTGATAAGCGCAATGATACTTCTCATACTTACAAGGAAGCTGTGGCCCAGAGTATTTATGAAAAAATTAAGGATTACGCTTTATTGATGGAGAAAGTGCTGGATAAATTTAAGGATACAGGAGGGGGTTGATGATGCCTGAAGAATTGGAAAAACAGATAAAAGATATCGTGGTTAAAGTGCTTGAAGTTGGAGAGGAGGAAGTTCAGCCCGATGCCGAATTCATTAAGGATTTAGGGGTGGATTCCTTAAAGGCCATCGAGATTACCGGAGCGATTGAAAAAACTTTTAAGGTGGTTGTCCCTGAAGAGCAAATTCGCAACATCCGAACCTTAAATCAGGCTATCGCGCTTACGAAACAACTATTGGAAGCTAAGACATAGCTCGAAATAACCAAGATACAAGAAACAATAACCAAACAATGACCAATAACCAAATTCCAATAACCAAACCCATGCTGCTAAGATGTTTGGTTATTGATTATTGGTAATTGGAATTTATTTGATTATTGTATCTTGGTCATTGGTCATTTCGTGTACAACTATCTTATTAAGAGGAGGTGTAGATGAAGGTATTTTTGGCAGCTATCGTGGTGTTGTTTTTTGTTAGTTGTTTTTTCTCTTTGAACAGTGCTTTTGCATATTTATATGAACCAGAGGATGAGGAGGGATTTTATCAAATATTAGGGGTTGGGCCGGTCGCCGTACGAAATCAAATGCCGCTATATCTTTTTTATCTGCAGATGGTACCGGACAAGGCAAGTGTTGTAGAGAGGAATAGATTTGCAATAGATGCAGATTATACTGTTTCAAATATAACTGTAAGCGCTTTTACACCAACCTCATCTTTATATGACATCCAGATCGACTTAGAGGTCCAGAGGATTACGCTTGATTTTAGATATGGCATCTACGATAATCTGGAAATCGGATTAGAAGTTCCTTACATAGGCCTATGCAGCGGGTATCTGGATAACGCTATAGAAGGCTTTGAGGATGGGATCGGAGCAAGGACACCTCGCTCAAGGGAACGTCAAGGATCGTATGAATTTGATTATAGCTTTCGGTATGATGGCAAGTACCTGATACAACAGAAGACTTCCACGCATGGCCTGGGTGATATCGCGCTAACTGCTAAATATCAGCTGTTAAAAGAAAGCGAGTGGCACTGGCTCTTCCCGAATATCTCA
>CAYQUQ010000057.1:0-7340 GCA_964420965.1 uncultured Planctomycetia bacterium
GAATTACGATCTTACTGAAGTGATTTTTTCGATCATGAGGCTTTTACGGGGCGTGGAAGTATTAATTCTTTTTAAAAAAGTGGATAAGAATAAGGTCAGAGTTAATTTTCGTTCCCGCTCCCGGGTGGATGTAAATAGAATTGCCAAGTTTTTTGGCGGCGGCGGCCATAAAAGGGCCAGCGGCACTACGATCGAGGGGACACTGGAAGAGGTCCAAAGGCAAGTAATCTCATTTACCAAACGCTACACCAATGGTTTCCGGCGCAAGAAAAATTCCAACTCCCGCCATAAACGCTAAAAATAAAAACAGGAATATGGACATCAACAAAAAAGAAGGCGTTATTTTTGTGGATAAACCCAAAGGGCTTACTTCTCATGACGTGGTCGATATAGCCCGTAAGAAGCTTAAGATCCGCAGAGTGGGCCATGCCGGAACTCTCGATCCATTGGCCGAAGGATTACTGATTATTCTCGTCGGCCGGTATACGAAGTCGTTCAGCAAGTTTGTTGATTTTGATAAGGAATATACCGGTGTGTTAAAGCTGGGCGAAGTTACCTCCAGCGGGGATTCTCAGGGTGAAATTATTAAAAAACACAGTTATCAAAATATCAGCGAAGATAAAATAAGAGAGATTTTTTCCTCATTTGAGGGTCAGGCCGAACAGATTCCCCCGATGGTGAGTGCTTTAAGGGTTAAGGGTAAGCGTTTGTACAGTTTAGCCCGAAAAGGAATTGTCGTCGAGAGAAAGCCCCGCAAGATTAAAATATATTCATTGCGAATCCTGAACATCGATCTTCCTTATGTTGAATTCTGCGTCCTTTGTTCAAAGGGAACATACATCAGAAAGCTGGCGGAAGATATCGGGGAAAAATTATCCTGCGGAGCGCACATGGTAAAAATCGTACGTTTAAAAATCGGCCCCTTCGGGCTTAACCAGGCCGTTATTCCGGATGCCATAAATGAAAGTCATTTACAAAAAATTACCTTCTAGACGGCAAAAATGCATTGTTACTATTGGTGTTTTTGACGGCATTCATCTGGGCCATCAAGTAATCTTAGAAAGGATAAAAAAAGAAGCTAAAAAAAGGGGGGTATTTTCACTGGTCATTACTTTCGATGTTTCTCCCCGGCATTTCTTAAGCCGCTGCCACTTTCCCAACAGCTGGCGCTCCCCGGGAATTTTTGCCGGCTCCATAACCAGCCTGGCGCAAAAGACTGCTTTTATAAAGTCATTAGGGATCGACTACCTTTGGGTTTTAAGAACAAGCCGAAAACTCTTAGAATTATCAGCCCGGGATTTTATCGAGCATATCCATAAATATTTTGAAGTAAAGAAAATTGTTGTCGGTGGAGATTTCCGCTTTGGGTACGCAGGCCGAGGCAACACCGGGTATTTAAAAGCTTTAAAATCAAAATACGGCTTTGAATTAGCCATCCTGAGAAAGAGAGTCAAAGGGAGAAAGGTAATCAGCAGTTCTATTATACGCCGGTTGATCCGAGAAGGTGAATTAGGAAAAGCCAAAAAGCTTTTAGGACGGAATTTCTCTCTGGAAGGGAAAGTATCCAGAGGGGACGGGCGAGGTTCTAAGTTAGGGTTTCCCACGGCAAACATTTCCGCTGCCGATTATGTAGTTCCCCGGGAAGGGGTATATGCGGCTTACGCAGTTTTAGAAAATAAGGTTTATCTGGCCGCGGTTAATGTCGGCAGAAAGCCGACTTTTAAAAAGGTAAACCGGCCAGCGCTGGAAGCGCATATTATCAATTTTAGCCAGAATATTTTAGGAAAAATCTTAAAAGTAATCTTTCTGGAAAGAGTAAGAAACGAGAGGAGATTTACTTCCCCCGCAGAACTTAAAGAAGCCATATACAAAGATATTGACCAGATAACCGCAAAATATAGTATTCCCTGCCGAAAAGCTCTACAACCTGTTGTGCGATAAGAATTTATTTCCCAAAATCCCTTGACAATTAGGCAGAATAGTTTTATATTTATAGTGTGGAGTGAAGTGGAGTAAAGTGGAATGTGGTATGGTGAACACAGACATACGCTTGACGATAAAGATAGATTTGTACTACCGGCGAAGTTCCGAGAAAAACTTAAAAGTTTAAAGCAACGAAGGTTTTTTGTCACGCGTGGGCTTGATGGTTGTCTTTTCCTTTTTTTGGAAAACGCTTGGCAGAAGCAGAAAGATAAACTTAAGTCACTTTCTTTCACCAAGCAGCAATCAAGATTTTTCAATCGTTTATATTTCAGCGGAGCTTCGGAAGTGGAGGTTGATTCTCAGGGACGGATATCCGTTCCCGCTTACCTTAAAGGTTTTGCCCATATCCAGCGGGAAATAGTCATTGTGGGTGTTGTCGATCGAATTGAAATCTGGGATAAAGCCTCCTGGAGCAAGTTTTATGAAGGCAACCGGGCCAACTTTGAGGAGATGGCTGAAAACCTTTTTGAGATTTAGGGGCGCAATGAATTTAAATATACACTCGGAAACTTAAATACACGGGAGGGGAAGATGGCTACAGATTCGCCGCGGAATAAAAGGAGTTCAAAAAAGCGCAACCGGGATAAACAGAGCCTTTTTTCCAGCTCTTCAATGCTGGGGTTGACTGGATTTCGTATTAGCAGTATTTGCGCAAAGAACAAGAATTCTGCCTCCTCCTGGAAGTCGAACCCCGCGACCAGGCCCAGGGTTTGATTCGGGAAAACCGTTAATTTTAAAAAGATGATAGTGGCCGAACTTTCCGTAGAAGATATGGTCGATTCTTACCATTACCCCGTTATGTACCGGGAGGTTTTAAGCCTCCTGGAGACAGAGAACAAAAAGAGCGTTGTTGATTGCACTGCGGGTGTTGGCTCTCATGCTTATAAATTGCTCCAGAATACCCCCGACGAGACCGTCCTTATTGGTATTGACCGCGATAAGGAGTCTCTGGCGATTGCCCGAAAAAGGCTTAAGCCCTTTGCCGGAAAGTTTGAGCTGGCAAAAGGCGATTTCGCCAATTTAAAAGGCATACTTGAGGAATTAAACATAAGCAGCGTTGATGCCTTTTTGTTTGACTTAGGAGTTTCCACATACCAGTTAAACAATCCCCAGCGGGGTTTCAGCTTCTTGAAAGACGGCCCCCTGGATATGCGCATGGACCGGGATTCTTTTCTTTCCGCTTACGATCTGGTGAATAGTTTGAGCGAAGCCGAACTAGCCAATATTTTTAGAAAATTTGGCGAAGAGCGCTACGCAAAAAGAATTGCTTTTTCCTTAACCGAAGCAAGAAAGATGGAGCCGATTTCTACGACCACTCAGCTGGCCCGAATTATCATCCGCAGTATCCCCGCGAAGAAGCACTATTATAAAATTCATCCGGCGACGCGAATATTTCAATCTTTAAGAATTGCCGTAAACCGGGAATTAGATACTTTAGAAACCGGCTTAAGGGCCGCAGTGAGTTTTCTCGAACCCGGCGGCCGGATCGCAGTTATTTCTTTTCATTCCCTGGAAGACCGGATTGTTAAAAATATATTCAGGGATTATGCCCGTGAGGGTGTTTTAAAAATTATTACTAAGAAACCATTGGTGCCGTCAGTTTTGGAAAAAGAGGAGAATATCTCTTCGCGTTCGGCCAAGCTGAGGGTTGCCGAGAAAATTTAAAACAATGAAAAAACGCTTGTCTTTTATTTTAATGTTGGTCGTGTTCATACCCACCTTTTTATACCTGCATCAGAAAATCCAGATTTATGTCGAGGCCTACCGCCTAAGCCGGAATTTTTGCCGCCATAATGAGCTTCTTGATAAGCGGGACTACTTGATGTATAATTTCTCCAAAGAGGTTTCTCTGGCCAAAGTCAACCAATGGGCTCAACTGGAGAACTTCAGGCCCGTAGGTAGAGAGAGGGTTGTGGCTTTAAATATAAAGCCCAAAGAGCAAATAGCCCGAAATAACCTGACTCAATTTCTTTCGCGTTTGCTTAAAACCTCAACATCTACTTCCGCAGCTTTAGCCAAAGAAAAGAGATAAAAGTTGTTTTCTTGCCCCAAGTTTCTGCGTTTTGGTAGAAACAATGCGCTTGATCTTTCCAGAAACCTTGCGGTAGCTTAAAAATAATGGGTAAAAGATACAACCGCCGTATAATCAGCGTATATTTTATATTTCTTTTTCTATTTCTCTTGGTCGCTGCGAAAATCATATACCTGCAGGTATTCAGAAGAGAGTTCTTCCAGAATCTTGCCCAGAGCCAGCATTACCGGCTTTTACGTTTAAGCGGAAGAAGAGGAGTCATTTTTGACCGCCAGGGCCGAGTCTTGGCCACGGACATCCATTGTTATTCTGTCTTTGCCGACCCTTCTCTTATACACAATCCCCGGCAAACCGCTAAAATTCTGGCTGCCGATTTAGACTTATTCGAAAAAGGATTATTAGCTAAACTGCGCAAAAAAAAGCGTTTTGTCTGGATAAAACGAAAAATCTCCTGGGAGGACAAAGAAAGAATAAGAACCTATGAGTTAAAAGGGATCGGATTTATAAGAGAAAGCAAGCGATACTATCCCCAGGAAGGCTTGACTTCTACCGTCTTGGGAGCGGTAAACATCGACAACAAGGGGTTGGAGGGGATAGAGCTGTTTTACGATAACTACCTAAGGGGGAAAGACGGCTGGGTAAAGGTGCTGCAGGATTCTGCTTCCCGGGAGATCCTTCTTTCTTCCCAGGTAGCACTCCCCAAAGACGGGGCGGATTTAATATTGACCCTTGATGCCCAGATACAATACTGGGTCGAGAGGTTTCTTAAAAACACAATTCAAAAATTTAAAGCTAAAGAGGGGGCAGTGATAGTGATGGATGCCTCCAGCGGCCAGATTCTGGCTTTAGCAAACTACCCGGGTTTTAATCCTAACCGGCGGGATAAAGGGTTTTTTAAAAATATCCGCAATCGGGCAATATGCGATATGTTTGAACCGGGGTCGGTGTTTAAGGTGGTCACCTTGATCGCGGCAGTCAGTGAAGGCAAGTTTTTGGATACGGATAAGTTTTTTTGCGAAAACGGCAAATTCAGAATACCGGGTACGGTTTTGAATGATTGGAAGCCTTACGGAGAATTGAACTTCCGGGAAGTTTTTATGAAATCAAGCAACATCGGAGTAGCCAAGGTGGTTCAGTCTCTGGGCCCGGATGTTTTCTTTCGCTATGCAAAACGTTTAGGATTCGGCCGGTTGAGCGGGGTTGATTTTCCCGGAGAAGCCAAAGGAATTCTTAAGCCGCTGAATAAATGGTCCAAAACATCGGCTTATATTATCCCGATCGGGCAGGAGATCGGGGTTAATATTTTACAATTAACCCGGACCTTTGCGGCGGTGGCTAATGGCGGATATTTAGTTAAGCCTTACTTTGTAAAGGATATCTGCCTGCGGGGATTCTGTAGAGGTACGCGGACGCACAAAAAGAGGGTGATTAGGCCCGATGCTGCCGAGAAGGCCAAGGATATCCTTATGGCGGTTGTCCGGGAAGGCACCGGTAAGCGGGCCGCCATTGCGGACCGAAAAATCGGGGGTAAAACCGGTACAGCCCAGAAGTACGATCCCGGTATCGGAAGGTATTCTCCTTCCAAACACCGGGCCACGTTTGTGGGGTTTATCGCCGATATGGATCCTCCTTTAGTAATCGGTGTGAGCATCGATGAGCCCCGCAAGTCTCACTTCGGAGGGGTAGTGGCGGCACCGCTCTTTAAAGAGATATCCCAGAAAGTTATAAAATACATAGAAACCGAAAAATTTTAGGGGAGTATGCGGTTAAAAGAAATCCTGGGACGTTTATCCGAAAGCAGCGGCTTGGCCGATATTCCGGTAAAGGGAATAAGTGACGACTCCCGTTCTTTGCGTAAAGGGGACCTCTTTTTTATTATCCGGCGTGAGAATTTCGATATATTTTCGGTTTTGCCCGGAATGGGGAGAAAAACATGTGCTTTTGTCGCCGATACCAGGGATAGAGAAAACTTAAGACGCCTGGCGCTTAAGAAGCCGGTTATTTATGTGCGCAGCGTGGAGAAAGAGTTTTTAAAGGCAGTTGATTTATTTTACGGATTTAACAAAAATAATTTGAAGTTTATCGGAGTGACCGGGACCAACGGTAAGACTACCACCACTCACCTTATTTATCATATTTTAAAGAGTATGAGGGAATCCGCTTCCTTGATCGGCACAGTAAAATATTGCATCGGTTCCAAAACGACAAGGGCAGAATACACTACCCCCGGTTTCCTGGCTTTGCGCAGGATTTTACATAAGTTAAAGAGCGAAGATGACCATTTTGTAGTTATGGAAGTTTCTTCACACGCCATAAATCAGGGAAGGATTGAGGGGTTGGATTTTTTAAGGTGCGCATTTACCAATTTGAGCCGGGACCATCTCGACTACCATAAGACGACCCAGAATTATTTTGCAGCCAAAAGGCAGCTTTTCCGGGATAATCGGCAAAGTATATCTTTAATCAATACTGATGATAATTACGGAAGAAAAATATTTCGGGAACTTAAACGGGCATTGTCTTACGGATTTAACTTAAAAGCCGACTTCCGGGCCGAAAACGTTTATTTGCACGGTCAGGGGAGCCGGTTTGATGTAGTTAACCGGAATAAAGCCTTTAAAGTTGAGACTTCTCTTTGCGGACGGCATAATATTTTAAATATTCTCGCAGCACTGGGTGTAGTTTCTTCCTTGGAGTTTCCTCTGGCTCAAGCCGTAGAATGTATACCTTCTTTTTTCGGCGTGGAAGGAAGGCTTGAGCCCGTAGAAAAAGATATCTTTGTTGATTATGCCCACACCCCCGATGCGTTAAAGAACGTCCTTTTGTCTCTGCGCCAAATCGGTTATGATGATATAATTTGTGTTTTTGGCTGCGGCGGAGACCGCGACCGGGGCAAGCGAAAACAAATGGGCAGTATCGCCGGCAAACTGGCAAATTTCACTTTTATTACTTCCGATAACCCCCGCAGCGAGGATCCCTTAGGTATTTGCCGTCAGATAAAAAGCGGGTTTTATAAGAAAAATTATTTCATCGCGGTAGACCGGCGAGAGGCAATCCGGGAGGCGGTTGGTTATTACCGGAAGCGCTGTCGCCGAAACGCAGGTAAAGTGGCTCTGTTGATAGCCGGTAAAGGGCATGAGGATTGCCAGATAATCGGGGATAAGAGAATTCCGTTTAAGGATAGCGCAGTAGTCAGAGAAATAACGGGGACGGTTCTCAACCCCAAAGAGCGCACTGTAGATTGAGGGGGCAATAATGGGGACGGGCAATAATGGGGACGGTTCTTTCGCTCAGCAGACCTTGGGGGACAATGGGTTGCAAGTTT
>CAYQUQ010000058.1:0-7259 GCA_964420965.1 uncultured Planctomycetia bacterium
AGTAAGATCGTAATTCTTCTTTTCCCATTTTTTGATAATCGCCCAGCAGATATTCCGGGGCGAATCAAATTTCAGCGCAGCAATTATCTTTCCCATAAAATTTAAATCCAAAGGAGTGCATAAGCTGTGTAAGCTTTCATAAATTTTATGGGGGCGTATGTTGTATTTCATTAAATTCGAGACTATCCGGTGGGTTTCCCGGTCGGTATTCATGTAGGTGAAATTGCCGGTATCGGTAAACATCCCGGTATATAAACACAAGGCGATTCTCGAATCCATAACCTTAAATTTCTCGCAAAGTTTATAAAGCATCTGGGCGGTAGACCCGATATGGGGCTCAACCCAGTTTACATCTCCGAAATAAGTATTGCTTATGTGGTGGTCGATATTGATAATACACTTTGCCGTTCCCAGGCTATCCTTGACCTTACCGGCACGGGAAGAATCGGAACAATCCAGAACCAGGGCCACATCGAAGTGGTCCTCCTGGAGGGAATTTTTAATATTACGGCAAAAGGGCAAGAATTTATAGATTACCGGCAAACGGTCATTATTATACATAACTACTTTCTTCTTGAGCCTCTTAAGCAGAATATAAGCCGCAAGCTGGGAACCCAGGGCGTCTCCTTCCAAATTCATGTGGGTGGTAATCAGGAAACTTTTGCCCTTATTTATCTTTTCGATTATTCTTTTCAAAACTCTGCTCTTCATTTTTAATTTCCTCTATTTTCTGGTAAATATCCACGCTATACTTTATCGATTTATCGGGGAAAAAATTCAATTCCGGCAGAATCCTTAAGCGGATTCTTTTCCCCAATAGCCCCCGGATAAACCCCTTCATGCTGTCTAATACTTCCTGAGCTTTAACATACTTACTTTCATCGAGCATGCTGAAATAGACCCTGCTCTCGCTTAAATCAGAAGTAGTCCGCACTCTGGTTATCGATAATAATTCCATATCCGGATCATCTATTTCTTTCTGGATTATGCTCATAATTTCCCGCCTTAACTGACTGTCCACTTTTTCCATGCGCAATGACATAGCCTAAACACCTTAATTCCTAAAGCACTCCTTTTTCAGCTTCCATGATATGGATGCTGTCCTCCAAACGAATAAAACTCTCGATGCGCTCCATAAGGTCCCGGGCATAGCTTTTTTTATAATTGGTGCAGACGAAAAAGAGCTCGCCCTTCTGCCATTTATCAGCGGGCATTTCGGCAACGGAAATATTAAAATTATTTCTCGCTCTTTGTTTTATCCGCTCCATCACCCGCCTCCGCTCCTTTAAAGAATGGCTGTAAGGTATGAATAGATTAACTTTTAAGTAACCGATGAACCCCGTTAGAGATGGTTTATCTTCAGGAAATCTCTGGTTATCTTTGTTGGCAGAAGAAAAATTATTTCTCCTATGCTTCATGAAATTTATTAGAGTAAAATTTAATACTTTTTATCTCTAACGGGGTGAACATTTTTCAAGAGGGTGATTATAACCCAAATCCCCGAAATTATCAACACCTTTCTATGCAGACTTAGCTTAGCCTTTTATAAATCCGGCCGGCCTCGGCGAGTTCTTCTTTTTTGCTTTTTAGGCCTTTATCGATTTTGGCATAAAGCAGCCGGGTAAGGATTTTGCTGTAAATAGTCAAAGGGCCGAAGTCTAATTTCTTAAGGTCTTTGCCCCTGGTCTTAAGGCGGATATTGACCAGCGTATTTAAAAAATACTCGATATTCTTTCTGAGCTTACCCCGAGAGTGGTAAGCATGGAAAAATAATATGCTCTCGAAACTATAAAGGGTAAGAATGCGATAGACAACATGGGGCCTAACCCGCTTATCGAGCTTTTTGATTTTAGAAAGATTTCTCCTTATCGAACTGATTATTATTCTTTCGCCTTTTTTAAACCCGAAATCATGCAAGAACTTCTCCACTCTGCCTAAGGGTAAATCAACGACCAGGCCGCCTAAATATATAAGCCAGGCTTCCAGTTTCCGGTGTTTTTTAAAATTTCGCGCATAGCGCGAAAGGGAAGCCTGAGCGCGCCGGAAAAATCGCAATTTCCTTTTGGAAAAGCTTATTTCTTTACGCACAAAAGAAAAACCCTCTAATTCCCTGATCCGTTTAATGTAGCGGTAAGGCTTCGCCTCTTTCAAAATAAGAATCAGCTCATCCCGGAGCCGGTGGGGGTTGACCTGCCCGAGCATGTTCAGCTTTAAGGCTTTCTTCAGCAAAGAAAAGGTACATGGCTCCATCCTAAACCCGAACCTCTGTTCAAATCGTATGGCCCTTAATATCCGCGTGGGGTCTTCCAGAAAGCTTTTTGCGTGAAGAACGCGGATTAAACGTTTCCTTAAATCGCCGGATCCGTTATATAAATCGATAAGCTTTCCGTAATCCGGCCGGTTTAAGCTTATAGCCATGGCATTTATGGTAAAATCCCGGCGTTTCAAATCCTGGGCTAAAGAGGAAGGCTTTACCTTGGGCAGTGCGCCCCAATGAGGGTACTTTTCAGTCCGGGCGGTGGCAAAATCGATCTTGTGGCCGTCAAAATAGACCGTAGCCGTGCCAAAAGCATGGTGTTTGCTGAAATCTCCCTGGATGCATTCGGCTAATTTCTGGGTAAATTTAATGGCGTCACCCTCAACAACAATGTCTAAATCCAAGACCCGCCGGCCTAAAAGTAAATCCCGGGTTACTCCTCCAACCAGGTATATGCGGTAACCTAAACGGCCGGCTAACCGGGAAGAAACTTTTAGGATCTTTTTAAATTGAGGCGACAGGCTTTTTAATCGGTTAATCATAATTCAGTCGAATACACCTAGGCCCGCGGATGGTATTTACTGTGAATTTTTTTCAGCCGCGACCTGTTCACATGGGTATAAATCTGGGTTGTAGATATGCTGGCGTGCCCGAGCATCTCCTGGACGCTCCTCAAATCGGCCCCCCCCTCCAGAAGGTGGGTGGCAAAAGAATGCCTTAAAGTATGGGGGCTCACTTTTCGGCGAATTCCGGCTTTGCGCACCTGTTTTTTCATCATCTTCCAGATGCTTTGCCGGCTTAAGCGCCGGGCCCCTTGAGCCAGAAAAACATAGAGGCTCTCTTTTTTACCTAATAATTTTTGCCGGGCGGTGTCTAAATATCTCTGTAGAAAATGCTCGGCAACCTTGCCCACCGGCACAATCCTCTCTTTCGAACCCTTGCCCTTACATTTGATAAAGCCCACTTCCAAATTTATATCCGCGGTCTTAAGCCCGGATAATTCGGAAACGCGCAGCCCTGTGGCATACATCACCTCTAAAATAGCTCGGTCCCTCATCCCTTGCGGCTTTTTTAAATTAGGGGCTTTTAAAAGCCTGGTTATCTCAGCCAGTGTTAAGTATGACGGTATTTTTTTCTCGGTCTTGGGCGTTTCGATCAAGTCCGAAACATCGGCCGAAAGTATTTTCTCCCGCAATAAAAACCGGTGAAAATTTTTGATTGTCGATAAAACTCTGGCGATGCTGGTCGCAGACATCTTCTTACGCAACAGGAATAAAAAGTCCGTAATATCCTTGCGGCTAATCTTCCGGGGATCCTTTATGCCCGAATTATTCAAATGCCCCGTATACTTTTTTAAATCTTCGTTGTAGGAATAGATGGAATTAGGGGCAAGCCCCTTTTCCACTCTGAGAAAATCTCTAAAGGTCTCAATATACACTTCCATTCTAAACACCCGCCGAAATCAATAAAAACTTATTGCAAAAATGGATTGTGTTCCTTTTCCCTTCCCACCGTCGTCGCCGGCCCGTGGCCGGGATAGACGCGCGTATCCGGCGGTAAGGTCATAATTTTTTCCTGTATCGATTTAATCAAAGTATCGTGCGCGGCCAGGGGAACATCGGTCCGGCCCACCGAATCAAAAAAAAGAGCATCGCCGCTGAAAAGCCAATCATTTAACTTTAAAGACACTGAGCCGGGGGTATGTCCGGGCGTGTGCAAAATTTCAACCGAAAAATCATCGGGGCGCAAGAATTTATCTTCCGTATAAACAAAAGGGCTTCTATCTATACCCACCGGGGATGCGAAAAATAATGACCCGTTCAGCTGGGGGTTTTTAAGAAGGGATAAATCCTGCCGGTGGATATAAAAAGGAAAAGGCAAGTCTCCTAACCCTCCGATATGGTCAAAATGAGCGTGAGTTAAAGCGATAAAGAGAATTTTTAAGTTTTGGCCTGCGATAAACTTATTAATTTCCTCTACCGGCCTAGGGCAGTCTATTATAAACCCCTCTTTCGTCTCCTGGCTGTAAACAAGGTAGCAATTGTTGAGAAGTTCGCCCACCACAAAAGTTTTCAATATCAATCCATCCATTTTTCCGCGTCAGTGTAATTGAAGTTCTTCTCAAACCTCCTTTTAACGTGCTCGATCTTCCGGATCAGAACCGTTCGCTTCATTTCGCTCATATTCGGGCTCATCGTGATCTGCTTTTTTATGGCTAACAGCTCTTCATAAAAGGGATAGATTTTTTCTTTGCCGGCCGTGTTATAAAAAGAAATTATCTGCTCGGTATTCATAATCGCCTCATTTATGGCCCGCATTTCACGCTTATAGCTGAATTCCCTTCTTAACGCGTCCCTCAGCTCTTCCAGCCAGCCGCGGACAAAAAGATAGTAGTCAATATACGCCTCGCGGGAAGGCCGGGTGGGGTAATCTTTAAAATCTACGTAGACGGGGGCCTCTTTTTTGCCCTTTTTCTTACGGACAAATTTCTTGCGTAAGCTATGGCAGCCGGAGCTTAAAATAAACAAAATCGCTAGAAAGCCAATAAATGTCTGTCTCATATTAAAAATTATATCATAGTCAAGGGAAAAATCTATACTAACCTCTGCGGCCGATATTGTCTTTAACCAGGAGGCACAAAAGCAACAGAAATACACCCAGAATAAAATTAAGCTTTAATTTTGACTTTATAATTCTAAGGCCCGGTTTATAGCCGGGCTGGTGACCGTTTCATATTTCACCTGGTAAAGGCAGAGGCCGCAGGCCGGAGCGGGCTTGTTGTTATATAAACACCGGCCCTTAAGGATTTTGCCGGCAGCTTTCAAGGTTATTTTATTAAGCCCGACCTTCACTAAAAACGCAACGATATTCCGGGCCATATTCCGCAAAAAACCCTCGGCCTCCAGGCTGATATAGACGAGATTTCCTCTCTTTTTTAGGGAGATATCCTTCATCGATCTTAAGCAACTTTTATATTGCCGGGCATCTTTGGCGAATAAAGCGAAGTCTTTTTTACCGGTCATCTTCTTGGAAACAGCCTCCATGCGGACAAGGTTAAGCGGCTTAGCGATATGCCAGGAAAAATCCTTTAAGAATACCGACGGCTCCCTCTTGTTGAGTATAGTATAGCGGTAAATCTTGGAAACCGCGGAAAAACGGGCGTGAAAATCCAAAGGTACCGGCTTTACTTTTTTAACCCTTACGTCCGAAGGCAAAAATGAATTTAAAGCGGCTTTTATATTTTTAAAAGGGATCTTAGTGTTAATTTTAAAATTTACTACTTGTGCTTTGGCGTGAACCCCTCTATCCGTCCTTCCGGCATAGGTAATCCTTATCTTTTGTTTAAAAAGCCTTTTCAAAGCCTCCTCTATCCGGGCCTGGACCGTTATCTCGTTTCGTCCCTCTTTTTCCTGAATCTGAAAGCCAAAATAATTGGTCCCCAGGTATTCCACCTCCAGGAAAATATTCTGCAGTTTATTATTTACGCGTCTTGTTCTTTTCATACAAATTATCGAGCGGGCTTCGGGGAATACTGGACATATTCCTTAAGACATGAATGTAGATCATCGTTGTTTCCACATTCTTATGGCCCAGCAAATCCTGTATTTCGCGTATATTGACTCCATTCATCAGAAGATGCGTGGCGAAGCTGTGCCGGAGGGTGTGAACGGTAGCATTTTTAGTAATACCGGCCTCGCGCACTGCGTTTCTCACGGCTTTCTGTATTGAGGTCGGATCGATATGATGGCGGCGGAGGCGACCGCTGCGGGGGTCAATGGAAAGCTTACTCGAGGGAAAAACATACTGCCACTTCCACTCGTAAGCGGCAGCGGGATATTTACGCATGAGCGCATCCGGCAAATAGACCTCACCGGCTCCGGATTTCGCATCTTTCTCGTGTATTCTCCTGACCCCGGCAAGATGCTTTTTTAAGCTCTTTTTAACGCGTTTAGCCAAAACAGTAATCCGGTCTTTGTCGCCCTTGCTGCTTCGGACAAATACAACATTATTGTCAAAATCCACATCCTGCACCCGCAGACGCAGGGCTTCCATCAAACGCAGCCCGGAGCCGTAAATTAACTCCAGCGACAGACGGGATTCTTCCTTGATACAGCTGAATATCTTCTCCACCTCTTGGGGCGTTAAAACAACGGGTATTTTAGCCCCCCGCTTGGCTCTTACCGCTTTATCCAGATCCCCAACGTCAATCCCGAGCACATCCCGAAAAAGGAATAAAAGCGCGTTAAAAGCCTGGTTTTGAGTCGAAGAAGATACTTTGCGATCGAGTGCTAAATAACTGAGGTAATCGGTTAAATCCTGCGAATTCAAATTTTGGAGAGAACCTTTCCGCTGCCCGGCATTCACGAGATAACCAAGAAAACGCTTTATCCAGTCAAGGTATGCACGCTCAGTGCTGTAAGAATAATGCCGGATACGTATTAATTCCCGGGCTTTCTTGAGCAATAAGGACTGCTCCCTGAATTGCCCTTTTACGGAAAGGTCTACGGACAGTTTCTGGTCACCAAAAATAAAATGTTTACGGTAAAGGTCTATCGCTGATTCGGCCTGTTTTATCTTCCAGTCTTCAACATTACTCATATAGAGTTGGTAGATAAACTTTTCAGCCAACTCCTCGACCGAAAAATCGCTATACTTATTAGTAAACGTCAAGAATCGGTTCACCCAATAGGCATAGAAAGGAATGTTCGCTGAACTAACCTCTGTATTGGCCGAGAGAAAATCCTGAAATTCTGGCAGAATGTCTTTAAGCATAAATCTTAATAAATGATATCAAAATCCCGAGGTTATGCGGATACCTGTATTTCCCGATATTATAGACAAAATACGGAAATAATCAAGAATTTTCTTTGTTTCTCGCAGCCGGAGTGCTATAATCAGCTTATAAGCAGAGCTGATTACCAGAAAATACGGGACCCGTATATTAATTGTTAGAAGTAAAAATAAAATGAATTGTCCTGTATGCAATAAAAAAATGAAAACC
>CAYQUQ010000059.1:0-7107 GCA_964420965.1 uncultured Planctomycetia bacterium
AATAGATGAAGAAAGATGATAGATCGTTTCTTATCATTAATCCTTTCGGGATCGGGGATGTTTTGTTTTCCACTCCCCTGATTAGAAATATTAGGGAAAGTTTTCCCGAAAGTAAGGTATTTTATCTTTGTAACCGGCGCACACAGCCGATATTAGAGAGTAACCCTTTAATCGCCAAAGTTTTCGTTTATGAGCGGGATGAGTTCGAGGAAGTTAAAAGGAAATCGAAATTCTTATGGCTTAAAAAAATAAACAGTTTTATCTCCGGAATTAAAAGGGAAGCTATCGGCACAGTTTTGGACTTATCTCTGAATTCACAATTCGGCTTTTTCGCCTGGGCCGCGGGGATTAAACAGAGAATCGGCTACAACTATAAGAAAAGGGGGTTCTTCCTGACCCGGAAAATCAAACTGGCCGGTTACAAGAATAAACATGTTACTGAATACTACCTCGACCTTCTAAAGCTGATTGCCGTTACTCCGGCGCATAATAAGCTGGAATTATTTTTACCCTCCCCGAATAAAGAAGGGGCCGTAAACTTTCTTAAGGACCGTGGTGTCGGCGCCGATGATTTAGTAGTCGTTATTACCCCTTGCGGGGGAGCCAGCTGGGCCAGGCAGTCTTTTTACAAACATTGGCCGCAGGAGAAATTTGCGCAATTAGCAGACCGGCTCATTGAGGATTTTAAGGCCAAGGTCATTCTCGCCGGCGACAGCAGTGAAGAGAGGGCAATAAACAATATTGCGAATCGGATGAGTTTTAAACCGGTAAAGGCCTTAGGGTTGCCTTTGCTCGATTTTTTAGCCCTGCTGGAAAGAGCCGCGGTTCTTATCGCTAACGACGGCGGTCCCATTCATATGGGGGTAGCCTTAGGTTTAAAGACAGTGTCGATATTTGGGCCGGTAGACGAGAAGGTCTACGGCCCATATCCATCCGACGCCCAGAGACATGTTGTAGTTACGCAAGACCTTGCCTGCCGCCCTTGCTATAGAAATTTTCGGCTTTCAGAATGCCGTCATGATAGAAGATGCTTGGAAGAGATTGGGGTAGAGGAGGTGCGGAAAGCAGTTGAAAAACTTATCAGTTAAAAAGAAAGCTATAGTAATGGGTAAGGGTTCTTTAGGTATTAAAGTTGCCCAGTGGTTTTTAGGTAGTTGTGATTATGAACTTACCTGGATAGTGCCGGTAATTCCGGAGCCGGAGTGGACGGATTCTATTGGTGAGTGGGCGGGAAGAAACGATATTCCTTGTATTTCTTCGGGAAGGTATCAAGATATCCCTCAGGTTCAAGAGGAAGCTTTTAGCGCGGATTTAGTTATTTCGGTATTTTACGACAAGATTATCAAGCCCTGGTTCATTTCAAAATGCAAACGGGTTTTAAACATACATAACAGCGTGCTTCCTAAATACAGGGGTATCGCCCCTATAAACTGGGCATTAAAAAACGGCGAGAGAGAGCACGGTGTAACTATTCACGAGATCACAGCCGATATTGATTCCGGGCCGATAATTTCCCAGATAAAATACTCCCTCTACCCTGAATTTGACGAAGTCATTGATGTTTACCAGCGGGCTTTAGAGTATGGCTGGGTATTATTTCAGCAGACCATGCCTATGCTGGATAAAATAGAACCCCAACTTCAAGATGAATCCCTTAAGAGCTATTATACTTTAGAAAACAAAGATTTGCTTGCAGAGCGCAAAAGTTTTGCTAAGAAGGAATCCTTGGATAAATAAAAGCGATTTAACACCTGAAGGAATGTCAAATGCCTAAAAGAATAAATGTAGCAGTTATCGGTTGCGGATATTGGGGGCCGAATCTGGTCCGGAATTTCAGCCAGCTGGAGAAGGTAGATGTTAAGTATGTCTGCGATAAAGATAAAGAACGCCTTAAGTGGATAAAGAGCCTTTACCCCCGCATTCGGACGGAAACTAAAGCGCAAAAAGTTATAAATGACCCCCAGGTAGAAGCAGTGGCAATTGCTACCCCGGCCTCTACCCATTATTCTTTGGCCAGAAGATGTTTAGAGAGAAACAAGCATGTTTTAGTAGAGAAGCCCCTGGCTATTGACTTCCGGGAAGCTATAAGTTTAGTAAAATTAGCCAGGGATAAAAAGAGAATTGTAATGGTAGGCCACACCTATCTCTTTGCTCCCGGCATAAGGAAACTTCAAGAAATAATAATTAAAAAACAGCTGGGGAAGGTCTTGTATGTTAATTCGCAAAGGGTAAATTTAGGCCTGCTCCAGAAAGATATAAATGTAATTTTAGATTTAGGGCCGCACGACATATCCATAATGAATTATTTGCTGGGCCTTAACCCCCAAGCGGTAAGCGCAACCGGCAGTTCCCATTACCATAAGGGTATAGAAGATGTTTCTTTTTTAACTCTCTATTATGCGGGCGGGCTCATGGCCCATATCCATTTAAGCTGGATAGATCCCTTAAAGATTCGCAGGATCACGGTTGTGGGCAGTAAAGAAATGGCAGTGTACGATGATTTAAATACTGAAGAGCCCTTAAAGATTTTTCAGAAGTCGATCGATAAAATTCCCTATTATAAAAATTATGCTGAATTTAAGATGATTTACCGTTTCGGAGACGTAATCTCACCCCAGATTAATAATCAGGAGCCTTTAAGTTTAGAATGCCAGCATTTTCTGGACTGCGTCTTAAAGGGAAATACCCCCTTAACTTCCGCGGAATCAGCCTTGGAGGTAGTTAAGATTATTGAAGCCGCTAACAAGTCATTGAAAAATAAGGGCAAAATCGTTGAATTGAAATGAATACTCTCTCTATTATCATCCTTACTTTTAATTCCCAGAAGCGCATCCGGCAAGTTCTCGAGTCGGCTAAATTTGCCGATGAAGTTATAGTGGCCGATTCTGGCAGTCAGGATAAAACTTTAGAAATTGCTCGTGAATTTACCGATAAAATATTCCAAAGAGAATGGCCGGGATATTCAAAGCAGTGGAATTTTGCTATAGAGAAGACTAAAAGCGATTGGGTATTTACCTTATCCTCAGATGAGGTTATAACCGGCGAGCTTAGAGAGGAAATTAAAAAAAGAGTAGGGGAGAATGGTCCAGGCAATGGTTATTATGTGAGAAGGTTAGCCTTCTTTCTGGGTAAGCCAATTTATCATTGCGGCTGGTATCCGGGTTATGAATTACGTTTGTTTCGAAGGGGTAAGGGGAGATTCAACTCCAAAGAGGTCCATGAGTATTTAGAGGTGGAAGGCAATCTCGGCCGTATCGAGAAAGATTTACTCCATTATACCTACGACAGCATAACGCAATATATTACCAGAATGAATAAATATACCGATTTAGAAGTGCAGGAAATTTTAAAGACTGGTGGTTCCCCGCAATTCAAATTTACCCGATGGGGGCTAGTAAAAGGGCCTTTAAAGGTATTCCGGAAGATGTATTTTAAGCAAAAGGGGCGTCGTGACGGGCTGGAGGGGTTTATATTATGCTTCTTGTCTTCTTTTTACCGGTTTATCTACCAGGTCAAGCTCTGGGAGAAAAAAAGAGAGGCCGTTTAGATGCGTTTAGGCGTCGATGCCCGGATTTTAGCCTACCCTAAGTGCGGAATATCTACCTATGTTCGCAATTTAACCCGGCACCTTTTAGATTTAGATGAGAGCCTAGAGGTTTTTCTTTTTTCAGACACCGGTTTTCACTCTCAGCATAACGATATTCTAAAATTTTCCCGGGTGCAGGGGGTAGTTTTTGCTTCGGCCAAAAGAGAGAAGAGAAGATGGGCCCAGAAATTTCTGCCCGCGCAGTTGAAAAAATATAATATTGATATTCATCACGCTACCTGGAATAACGCGGTACCTTTTCGCCGGAACTGTCCCTGCATTCTTACTATCCACGACTTGGCCCCCTGGGTATTGGGCCAGGGTTTTAGGCATATCCGAAAGGAAGCAAAATATAAATTGAAGCATTTTATCTGTGCCCATCTGGCTGATATGATTATAACCGATTCCGATAAAGTGAAGGAAGATATTTCCCGAATTTGCTGGGTGCGGAAGAAAAAAATACGTACCGTACATTTAGGTATCGAAGAGGAATTTAAAACGGAAATAAACGATCAAACAGTTAAGGGTATTCTCGGAAAGTATAATCTTAAAGGCCGCAGCTACCTGATCGATTCCGCCGGCATCAGCCACCCCCGTCGCAATGCTATATACGCTTTAGAAGGTTTTGAAAAATTCTTAAAGAAGACGGATAGCGATTTTTATTTAATATATACCGGGGAAATTGATGAGAATAACAAAGAATATAAATATTTGCGCCAGAGAATTCAAGAACTTAAGCTAGAGGATAGGGTAATATTTACGGGGTGGATCTCTACTCAGGAGTTAAAGGTATTAATATCCGGAGCGGTTATTTCCATTATTCCTTCTCTGTATGAGGGTTTCGGCCTGCCGGTTTTGGAAGCTTTTGCCTCTTTGACTCCGGTTATCACCACCGATCGCGGATCGCTTCCCGAAGTCGCCGGTGATGCCTCGGTTGTTGTTGATCCTTTTAATTATGAAGATCTGGCCGGAAAAATAGAAGCGTTGGTCAACAATCAGGATTTACGCCGCAGTCTCACCCTCAAAGGTAGAGAAAGATTGGCTTATTTTGACTGGAAAAAGACCGCTTTTAATACTTTAAACCTGTATAAAAGTTTATTGGGAAATAGAAAAAGAAATTAAAATATGGATATATTCGGCTTAGGGTTATTTTGGGGCGTTTTTACTTTTATTTTTTTCGGGCAGATCGTCGGTGTCCAGATCAGTTTTTTAAACCGGCTTAAGTTTTCCTTTCTGCAAACCTTATGGTTCCAGACCTTTATGGGGGGGTGCTATGTCCTCAAAGGCCTTAAGCCGGGGTTGATCATGGGCTTAGCCGGATTGGTACTGCATAAGGTTTTCGCTCTATCCAAAGCCGAGGTTATCCTGACCTATATAAGTTGCAGCTCTATCTACCTGACCTATTTTCTGGTCAAATGGTACCTGATAAAAGGCGAAGCCTTGCAGATTTTTGCCAGTTTCATCCCCACCGTAGTTTTGATCGTAGTCAGAAGGGGTTACTGGCCGGGGCCGGTTGATGTGCTGGTCTGGGGGTATTTTCTGGGTTTACTGGCTGTTTCGCCGGCAGCGGCAGTTTTAAGAGTTTTCCTGCAGAGCGGGCGTAAAAGGGGTAAGCTTAAATCTACTCCATCGACATCCCGCAGGTTAAACCCTCAATCGGCCGGTAAAGGAGTAGTTTTTATCGGCTTAGACGGCTGTGACTGGAAATTGCTGAATCGGTTCTTGGAAGAAGGTCGGTTGCCGACTTTAAAAAAGCTCATCGCTAACGGTACGTTAGGTAGACTCAAAAGTGTTTACCCTACGGATTCACCTTTGATCTGGAATTCTATCCTTACCGGCAAAGAACCTCTTGCGCACGGTATTACTTACTGGTATAAGACTAAATTTCCTCTCCTGCCCCCCATAGATAAGCGGCTTTTCTATCAGAAGGATTCCGGAGGCGGCAAAATCGTAAATAAATTAATAAAAAAGAACATTGCCCAAAGAGTCCCTTTTTCCACTCAGGACCGCAAAGCCAAAGCGGTCTGGAATATTTTGAGTGATTACGGCAAAAATTCTCTAAATGTAGGCTGGATTTACAGCTGGCCGGCCGAAACCATCCGGGGTGTTCAGATCAGCTGGTATATGTATCCCTTCGAAGAGGCCGCCGAGGCCAACATAAAAAGATTTAAATCCAGCGGCCTCGCCCGCCGGGTCTATCCCGAAAATCTGGTTTCCGAACTGGAAAAGTTTATTGTCCGCCCGTCGGATTTAGGAAAGGAAGAACTTAAAAATATGCATTTTCCCACTGTCCATATCGATCCGAAACGCAAGTTCGCCGATAAATTGAACCCCTGGGATTACGCCAAGGATAAAGCCTTTCTAAAAATGAGCCATTATTTACTGGAAAAGGGAGATTTTGACTTTTTCTCCCTCTATCTTTACGGAATCGATGCGGTTTGCCATACTTACTGGCCTTTTTTTGCCAGCGCGGTTAATAACGGAAAATATAAGAAGGAGATACTTTCGGTCAGTGACGCTAAGGAATTCCGGGAACAGGCGCAATCTTTCGGTCAGTGTATCGCCAGATACTATGAATACCTGGATCAGGAAATTGCCCGGATTTTAGATAAGGTTGGGGATGACTGCAATATAATCATCGCCTCGGACCACGGATTTAATTTTGACGGGACCGTCCACGACAATGCTCCCGACGCAGTATTGATTGCCCGCGGGCCATACATCAGAAAAAAATTACGTTTAGAAAATATCTCTATTTATGATCTTCTTCCTTCTCTTTTAACCTTACTGGGTATACCCGTGGCCCGGGATATGCCGGGCCGGATAATAGAAGAAATGCTGACCGAAAATTTCTTAACTAAATTCCCCCCGCAATATATAGAGAGCCATGAGGGCCCGAAAGATAAGAAGGATATCGACGATACCCTGGACGACAATACCCGACAGGGAGTAGAGGAACGCCTGAAAGCCTTGGGGTATATATAGGAGATGGTTAAGTTAGCCGCGGTTATTATTACTAAGGATGAGGAACGAAGGATAAAGTCCTGCCTTGATTCTTTGAAGGGTTTTGTGGATGAAATTGTGGTTGTTGATGATTGCAGCCGCGACAAAACGGTTGATATTTGCCAGGAATACGGGGCCCGGGTTACAGTCAATAGATCGGAGGGCAACTTTGACCAGCAGCGTAATATCGGTATAGACAACTCGACTGGCGAATGGATTATCCAGATGGACGCTGACGAGATAGTTCCCGAAGCGGCGGCGAAGAAAATTATTACCGCCATAGAAGATCCCGGTGAGTTTACCGCCTTCACTTTACGGCGGAAGAATTTTTTCTTTAACCATCCCTTAGAGGGAGAGGTGTTTTTTGATACCGGCATGATAAAAGTATTCAAAAAAGGCACAGCCCGCTATGTGGGAAGGAGCGTGCATGAAACCTTAGAAGCCGAAGGCAGTGCCGGTAAGATTGACGGAGAGGTTTTCCATTACCCTTACTCTTCAATGGCCGAAATTATAACTAA
>CAYQUQ010000060.1:0-6614 GCA_964420965.1 uncultured Planctomycetia bacterium
GGGACTAGTGGAGAAGAACGGCAACAAGGAATTCTGGCTCAACGATTAGAGGTTATAAATCACCGCAATCTTTTTTCTTGCCATTTTTCGTGTTTGTGATATAAATTCTTCTTAAATATATTTCAAAAAATGAAAAAAGGTATTTTAGAAATTCGCTGGCATGGACGGGGAGGACAAGGAGCAAAAACAGCGGCTCAGCTTTTAGCCGAGGCGGCTTTGGAAGGGGGAAAATACATTCAGGCTTTTCCCGAATATGGACCGGAACGGGCCGGAGCCCCCATTAGAACCTTTACCCGCATATCTGCGGCGCCGATAAATCTTCACTGTGGAGTAAGCAATCCCGAAATAGTGGTGGTGATAGATCCGACCTTATTAAACTCAATTGATGTAACCGAAGGTTTGACCAAAGAGGGAGTCCTTCTGGTTAACACCGAGGAATCTCCCCAAGCTATACGTCAGAAACTCCAGTTTAAAGAAGCCAGGGTGTATACCGTTGGCGCTACCAAAATCGCTTTAGACACCTTAAAGTTACCTTTACCCAACATGCCAATGCTCGGGGCATTGATAAAGGCTACTGCGGTAGTGCCTTTAGAGAGGCTGGAGGAGAAAATAACCAAAAAATTCCTTAAAAAAATTGGCGAGGAAAAAACTAAGGGAAACATTGAAGGTGTTCGCCGGGCATATCAAGAGGTGCAGTCAGGCTAGATTCTTATGGATAAAAAAGGCTGGAAAAAGATACCCATAGGCGGTTTAATTACTGAAGCCGGAAATGCTAAGGAATATAATACCGGAAGCTGGCGGACTTTTAAACCAAAACGCGATAAAGACAAATGTATTCACTGTCTTATTTGCTGGATATATTGTCCGGATTCTTCGATTATTGTAAAAGACGAAAAAATGGAAGGATTTGATTACGATCATTGCAAAGGCTGCGGAATTTGCGCGAAAGTTTGCCCTAAAAAGTGCATTGAAATGGTTGCAGAAAGATAAAATATGCAAAAGTCAGGAAAAACTACCGTTAAACCTCTAACCGGTGACCAGGCCGCGGCGGAGGCAATGCGTCAGATCAATCCCGATGTTGTTGCCGCTTATCCGATAACACCTCAGACTGAGATTGTAATGACTTATTCTCAGTTTGTAGCTGACGGCTTAGTGGATACGGAAATGATTCCGGTAGAATCCGAGCATAGCGCTATGAGTGCCTGCGTAGGAGCAGCGGCAGCCGGAGCAAGAACTATGACCGCCACTTCTGCCAATGGATTGGCTCTTATGTGGGAAGTGGTTTATATTGCCGCCTCTAACCGTCTTCCGATTGTAATGCCGGTAGTAAATCGCGCCCTATCAGCACCAATCAATATCCATTGCGACCATTCTGATTCCATGGGTGCTCGCGATTCCGGCTGGATTCAAATCTATTGCGAGAATGCTCAGGAAGTTTACGAATTAATAATCATGGCGGTTAGGATCGCTGAACATCCGGACATACTCCTTCCGGTAATGGTCTGCCAGGACGGATTTATTACCAGCCATGCCCTGGAGCCTGTGGAAGTGCTTGGTGATCAAGAGGTTAAAAAGTTTGTCGGCGAACATAAAGCCCATTTTCCTTTGCTGGATGTTCAGAAGCCGATTACTTACGGGCCGCTGGATTTGCAGGATTATTACTTTGAGCATAAGCGCCAGCAGTCAGAGGCCGTTAAGAATGCCAAAAAACTTATCCCGGAGATTGCCCAAAAGTTCAAAAATCTTTCCAATAAAAAGTATGGTTTTATTGAAGAGTATAAAATGGAAGATGCCCAAATAGCCATACTCGCTCTTAGCTCTACCTGCGGAACCGCTAAGGTAGTGGTAGATAGCTTAAGAGATAAGGGGATAAAGGCCGGGCTGGTAAAGTTGAGGTTTTTTCGTCCCTTCCCGGCAGAAGAAGTCGTTTTGTCCCTTTCAAAATTGAAGGCCGTGGCGGTACTGGACCGCAGCGAGTCCTTTTCTCACCGGGGCGGGCCGGTGTTTGCGGAAGTAAGGTCTGCGCTTTATGAGTCAGTAAATAAGCCCTTAATTGCCAATTATATTTACGGATTGGGCGGTCGGGATATAAATACTGCGGAGATTGAATCAGTTTATAATAATTTATTGCAGATGGTGAAACAGAATAAAGCAGAAGGAATAATAAACTATTTAGGGGTGCGCGAGTAAGCTATGGCAAATTTAAAGCAGCTCTCCCACATACCAGAACGATTGGGTCCGGGGCACCGGCTTTGTGCCGGCTGCGGGGCATCGATTGCTTTACGGCAAGTATTGCTGGGCGCTAAAGATACGCCGGTAGTAGTAAGCTGCGCTACCGGTTGCCTTGAGGTTGCCACTACGATTTACCCCTACACTGCCTGGAAAATTCCTTTTATCCACAACGCTTTTGAGAATTCTGCCGCTACCATGAGCGGGGTTGAGACCGCTTATCGAGCTTTAAAAAAGAAAGGAAAGATTGGCCAGGAGATAAAGTTTTTAGCCATTGGCGGCGATGGTGGTACCTACGATATCGGGCTTCAATCTCTTTCCGGAGTTTTAGAAAGGGGGCATCGTATAGTCTATGTTTGTTATGATAACGGGGCCTATATGAATACGGGAATTCAACGTTCCGGGGCGACTCCCCGAGGCGCTTCTACCACTACTGCTCCGGCCGGAAAAGTTAAACCGGGTAAACTTGAATTACGAAAAGACCTTACCGCTATCTGTGCCGCCCACCATATTCCTTATGCCGCTCAGGCCACTATTGCTAACTGGAACGATTTAGTTACTAAAGCCGAAAAAGCATTTTCGGCTGATGGCCCGGCGTTTTTAAATATTCTTGCCCCGTGTCTACGGGGTTGGCGTTTTCTTCCCGATGATACTATTGATATAGCAAAGCTTGCGGTAGAGACCGGTTTTTGGCCTCTTTATGAAGTTGACAAAGGGGTAGTCAAAGTTACTTATAAACCCCGCCAGCGAAAATCGGTGGTCGAGTGGTTAAAGTCACAAGGGCGCTATAAACATCTTTTTAAGCCGGATAATGAATATATTATCGAAAAGATCCAGAAGGATATAGATACAATGTGGGAAAAATTAGATAAGGGAATCCTCGTTTGAAGTGAAGGAGGTTGCAGATGGCAAAGGTTACTGTGGATGAGAATACTTGCGTGGGCTGCGGTCTGTGTATTAACGCCTGCGGGGATGTGTTTGAGCTAACCGATAGCGGGATTGCCAAAGTAAAGGTCCACGTTTGTCCCGATGGCTGCGATCTGCACGATATTGCTTCCCAGTGCCCGGTAAATTCTATAAGCATAGAAGATTAGGTCCGGAACTGTTCCCACGGGATTCGTCCCGTATATAAAGGCCCCTTTAGAGATTTGATTTATCTTTAAAGGGGTTATTTTTTGGGTAAATTAGAGCGCTATTTGGCGAGCGGGGCGAAGCGCACGTCGGCTTCCTGCTCTAATTGTTGGAGGAATTTATTTTTTTGGATTAGAGATTTGCTCTGCCGGACTACATTCAGGTAGTCGGGTTTCTTTTTTTCAAAATCCGTGCTGTCAAAAGGGGAGATATCCACAAGTTTTATGATATATACGCCGCTGGCGCCTGAGATCGGAGTGGTATCCACCTGGCCCTTTTCCAGGGAAAAAATAATCTCGCTTACCTTTAAGTCCAGGCCGATTCCTTCGATGTAATCGTAAAACTTAAAGTAGTCGGTCTCTTTGAATTCAAGGTCTTGCCGCCGGGCGATGCTCTTTAGATCCGTTTTCTTTTCCGGGCGGATTTTCTCCAATAAATCCTGGCTGAAGCTCTCGGCCTCATTTTTAGCCCGCTGTGCGATTAATTTTTCCCTTACCTCGGCTTCGATCTGGTGCAGCGGGGGCGTAGCCGGGAGCTGCTCGTCTTTTTTGGCTACGATCAGCAACCCCTTTTCGGTCTGCAGCGGCCGGCTTAAGACGTTTTTTTCCAAAGTGTAGACCAGCTCGTTTATTTGCGGCTGCCAGCCGATGTCAGCGATGGGGTCATTTAAGCCGATTAAGCCGGTTTCCTTCATTTCCAGCGAAAGTTTTTGTTTTAATTCCGCAACCGATTTTATCCGGGAAAGCTTTTTTAACAGTTTATCATCCAGGTCGCTTTTAGCGATAACGGTATAGAGGATATTGACGCGCGGCTCCCGTTTAAAAAGTGATTTATGGGCTTGGTAGAATTCCTCGATTTCTTTAGGGGGTATCCCGACCTCCACGCGGAATTTTTTATAAGGGATGAAAAGGTAAGCAATTTTGGCCTTTTGATTATCCTTAAGGTAGAGGTCCTTTACTTCATATTGGTTTATTTCCACGCGGACATGTTTTTGGAGGAGTTTATCGATGGTTATAAAATTGCGGACATATTCTTCAAAGATTTCCGAAGTCAACCTTTTCTTTAGATTATAACGCCGGGAAATATTTTTAAGTATCCTTTGGTAAACTGTTTGATCGAACTTTCCCTGGGGAAAAAGGTTTTCCAGTATGTAGTTTACGATTTCCTGGTCGGTAACGGTTATTTTTTCCTGCTCGGCCTTCCAGAGCAGAATCAGCATCTCCAGGGCTAAACTTTCAATGTCGGCGAGAGTGATGCGCTTTCGGCCGTTAAGGTCAAGGGGGAGCAGCTGTAACCGGGCCATCTCCATATAAGGCTGCAGGTCCTGCTGGGTCAGGGGTTTATTGTCGATAGTCAGGGCGACCTCTTTGTTTCTTCCCGAAAGGTAGTAGCCGGCTCCGGAGAGCGCAAAGGCAACGATGATGACGCCGGCGAAGATCCAGAAGATTTTTTTTGACTTAGGGTTACGAAGCCTGCGCAGCATAGGAGTATATTAACCGCTCTGCGAAAAATTTCAAGCAATTTTTGGACCCTTGTCAAAGAAGAGTATTTATGTTATCTTTAATGGGACGGCTCTTAAACCCATTAAGGGGGTGAACAGGCTTCGACCTAGAGATTAGGCAATTGGTTGCATGCCGCGAGGGTAGGCCGCCCGCGTTAACGGGGCCTACAAAACACAAAGGCAACACCAGTAGTTGTTGCATCTCCTAGCGGCTTAAGCTAAGGAGAGCCCTTATGTTTTTCGCCCCAGGAAATATAAGGGTTCGGTTATGGGGCTAGAGGCAAATCTTTCACTTTGGGGGTTTGTTTCAAACCATAACAAAGTTGCTCCCTGGAGTATCCCGCCTTTTGGAGGCTTCAAGGAAAAGATAAACATAAGGCTAAGCATGTAGTGGCTTTTTGGCGAACCTTTAGGGACGCGAGTTCGATTCTCGCCACCTCCATTTTTCTTCGCCCTTTGCCGGGTAATAACAGGTAGGGCTTCGAAGGAATAGGTCCTACGAAACTCTACCCGGTTTGCCTGGTGTAGAGCGAAGCAGACCACCAGCTTTCTTTATTGTCACCTTTCCAAATTCCCGGGCCTTTCGTTTCAAAATAATATTTAAAAGAATAAAGATATATGATACAATAAGTCCTGCGTCGGTCGAGCAGAATGGTTATCTTAGATAGGTACGATTGAAGATCTCTCGTCCCGATTATTCGTCGGGACTCGAGATCAATTTCCCTGGCACGGGGTCAGGGGGAAATTGAGGGGGTGGAGATGGCCAAGAGGAAAAAAAAGGATACGTTAAAGGAAGCGGTTGACCGGATCTGGCCGAAGACGAAAAAGGAGCTGGAGAAGGGCATTGCCAGCGCCAAGAAGTTGATTCGTAAGAGCGAGAAATACATCAAGGAAATGTCCGAAAAAGGGGTTAAGCAAACCAAAAAGCTCTCTTTAGGATTAAAGAAAGAGAAGCTTTATTACGATTTAGGAAAAACTGTGTCTTCTACCCCGGCCGATAATTGGAAGAGCAGCAAAAAAATAGACGCAATCGTAAAAGAGATTAAAGCGCTCGAGAAGAAAATCCGGTCTATAAAGATCTAATCGCTCACAGCAGTAATCGCGTCCAGAAAGAGGGGGATTCCATGGCCATTAATTTGACATCGGGAAATTTTACCCGGGAGGTCCTTGATTGCGATACGCCCGTATTAGTCGATTTTTGGGCTCCCTGGTGCGGACCATGCCAGATTATCGCTCCTTACGTTGAGGAGTTAGCCAAAAAATATGACGGGCAATTGAAAGTATGCAAGCTCAATGTCGATGAGGCTCCGGAAATAGCCACCAAATATACGGTTATGAGTATTCCGGCCTTGATGATTTTCAAGGGTGGGAACATTATTGAAAAAAAAGTGGGGGCGATGAACCGCGAGGAGCTGGAGCGATTCAGCCAGCCCTACCTTTAATTCGGCTATAGATTTTTGTTAGCGTTTCTGGTATACTTCAAAAATCTAAGCCTCATTTAAAATACTTGCGATTAACCGGATATCTTGCTATAATTTTACGAATTTTTGAAGAATTCTCGATAATCGGGGGCTATTTAAGGAATAGCCCTGTAGTAGTATTAGTATTTCGCCTCGGCTTGGTAGCCTCGGCATGAAAAAAAATCAAGGAATAACCCTAGATATGTTCATTTTTTTTCAGGGCCCGTAGCTCAGCTGGTTAGAGCAGGACACTCATAATGTCTTGGTCCGGGGTTCGAGTCCCTGCGGGCCCA
>CAYQUQ010000061.1:0-5803 GCA_964420965.1 uncultured Planctomycetia bacterium
GGTCTAAATACGAGGGTGAATTTAAAGATGGAAACATGCATGGTGAGGGTATCTCGACTTACCCAGACGGTAGCAGTAGATATAAAGGAGAGTTTAAGAATAGCTTGAAGAACGGAAAAGGTAGTTTAGTTTACCGCAGTGGAGCTAAATATGAAGGTGAATTTAAAGACGGAGAGTTAACCGAAGGCGTGTATATCAACACGGAAGGAGATAGATACGAAGGTGAGTTGAAAGATCTCTTGCCTCATGGAGAAGGGGTCTTGGAGTTTAAAGGAGGAGGAACATACAGGGGAGAATTCCAAAATGGGATGTTACATGGTAAGGGTATTTTGTCATACGGTGGATTAATATATCGATACGAAGGAGAGTTTAGGAATAATCGAAAACACGGCAGAGGTGTCCTTATCGAAATAGACGATGAAGGCAAGAAAGTACGTAAAGAAGGCTTCTGGTCCAATGGTAAATATATAGGCCGTTCGATTGACCCAAATGGAGTATTTGGATTTATGGAAAAGCTTAACAGAATAAAGACCTATAACGAGAATTTACCCCAGTGGCGTAAAAAAGCTTACCTTAAGGATAAACAGCAGGAGGGCAAGGAAGAAAAGGAGTAATATGAAGCGGGAAGATGGGCGTAAGCCCGATCAGTTACGAAGAATCAATATTAAGCGCAAGTTCTTAAAATACGCCGAGGGTTCCTGTCTGATCGAGATGGGTAATACCCGGGTTATTTGCGCCGCCAGCGTGGATAAAAATGTCCCTTTTTTCTTAAAGAATACCGGCGAAGGCTGGCTTACCGCCGAATACCGGATGCTCCCCTGTGCCACCGAAAACAGAATCCAGCGGGATAAGATTTCCGGGCGGACCATGGAAATTCAGCGGCTTATCGGCAGGTCTTTACGCAGCGTGGTAAATTTAAAGAAAATCGGCGAAAGGACTATCCGTATTGATTGTGATGTTATCCAGGCTGACGGAGGAACCCGGACCACCTCCATTATCGGCGGCTATATTGCCCTGGTTGACTGTCTTAAGAAGCTTTATAACCGGAAAGAAATATTCGAGCTTTGTGTAACTGATTTATTGGGGGCGATAAGCGTGGGGATCTGGCAGGGCGCGCATTTTCTGGATTTAACCTATCTTGAAGATTCCCAGGCCGAGGTAGATATGAATGTGGTCATGAAAGGGTCCGGCGAGTTTATCGAAGTGCAGGGGACCGCCGAGCACGGCTCATTTTCGGAGAAAGACCTGAATTCATTTCTTAAATTGGCCAAAAAGGGGATTGAGGAGATAATTGGCATCGAACGCGATTTGTTTAAAGACGTTCTGTAATGATGCGTCTAATCATCGCCACCCAGAATAAATCCAAATTAAAAGAAATACGCCAAATTCTTAAGGGGTTAAATTTACGGATTGTTTCCCTGGCCGATTTGAAAAAGAAGGTACGCATCGTTGAAAACGGTAAAACCTTCCTGGCCAACGCCCGGAAAAAAGCAATCCCGATCTCCAGAGTTTATTCCGACGATTATATTTTAGGTGAAGATTCGGGGTTAGAAGTAGATTATTTAAAGGGTGCCCCGGGAATTTACTCCAAGCGCTACGCTGGTAAAAGCGGCAACCAGAAGAAAAATAATCAGAAACTGCTCAAGAATCTTCAGGAAGTTCCGGTCCGGAAAAGGGGCGCTAATTTCCACTGTTGTCTGGTACTGGCTAAATCCGGCAGGGTGCTCAAGGTTTTTGAGGGCAGGCTCAAAGGCAGGGTAGCCAGTCAAGAACGGGGAAGTAATGGCTTTGGTTATGATCCGGTATTGTATCTCTCTGGATATAAAAAAACCGTAGCTCAACTACCACTTTCAGTAAAAAACCGAATCAGCCACCGAGCCAAAGCCTTCGGGAAATTAAAGAAGTATTTGACATCTAGGCTATTTTCGATTATTTTAGAGACGTTATGCCTAAGCGAAGAAAAAGAAAGCTAAGGTGGCGGGGAAGGCGCAAGAAGACCAAGGGCCGAAAACCCTGCCACGGGCGATAAAAATAGCAAAATGTGCAAGCGGATAAAGGAAGACATTAAGACTGTTTTTCGGGAGGATCCGGCTGCGCGCAGCGTACTGGAGGTGCTATTGTGCTATCCGGGGCTGCATGCCATCTGGTGGCACCGTATCGGGCGCTGGTTCTGGAGGATAAAGTTAAAGACTCTCGGTCGGCTTATTTCCCATCTGGGAAGATTCTTAACCGGCGTAGAGATTCATCCCGGGGCAAGAATAGGCCGGCGTTTCTTCATTGACCACGGCATGGGGGTGGTTATCGGGGAGACCGCCGAGATCGGCGACGATGTTTTGCTTTATCAAGGGGTGGTTTTAGGCGGGGTTTCCCACGAGAAGGTAAAGAGACACCCTACCCTTGGCGATAAGGTAGTGGTTGGAGCCGGAGCCACTCTTTTAGGCCCGATTACCGTGGGTAAGGGGGCGCGGGTGGGAGCCGGATCAGTGGTTATCACTAATGTTCCCGAGAACGCTACCGTGGTCGGCGTTCCCGGACGGGTAGTTCTTCCTAAAGCGAGCAAGAGGATAAGCGGCGTGGAGCTGGATCACAACAAGCTTCCGGATCCGGTTATCCAAGTCTTGCACCGTCTGGAGAAACGAATTGAAGAACTGGAGAATAAATGCAAGGAAAGACACGAATCCTAGTAACCGGCGGAGCTGGTTTCATCGGTTCCAACGTAGTTAAGCTGTTAGAAAAGAAAGGTGCGAAAACCGTTGTTCTCGACGACTTCTCCCATACCAGCTATAAGAATTTATCCGAGGTTAAGCCTGAGGTCATTTGCGCTGATATTACCGACAACTCAATTTATAAAAAGTTACCCAAGGTAGATGCAGTAATTCATGAAGCAGCAATTACTGATACAACTCTGGCCGATGACAGCAAGATGATGATGGTCAACTATGAAGGTTCTAAAAATGTCTTAGATTTTTGCTTGCAGAAAAAAATACCTTTAGTTTATGCATCCAGTGCCGGTGTTTATGGAGGGAGTAAGCCGCCGATGCGCGAAGACCAAGGGTTAATCCCGCATAATACTTACGGTTACTCCAAGTACCTTTTTGATTGCCATGTTCTCAAAGTATCCCGGCAGAAAACCACTCCGCCCATTGTCGGTTTGCGCTACTTTAACGTTTACGGGCCCCGGGAATATCACAAGGGTTCGGCCGCGAGTATGATTTATCAGCTTTACCGCCAGATGATCGCCGATAAAAATCCTCGCGTTTTTAAGCATGGTGAGCAGAAAAGAGATTTTATCTACGTTAAAGATGTAGCCCGCATAACCGTGGCCGCTCTGGAGTCCGGGAAAAGAGCTATTCTTAACGTGGGTACCGGCAAGGCCAGGAGTTTTAATGATGTCATTTCTATATTGAATAAGGTGCTCAATAAAAGCTTAGAGACAACTTACTTCGATAATCCTTACGGGGATAAGTACCAGAATTACACCCGGGCTGACACCAGCCTTTTGCAGAAAGTTCTAAAAACCGAAGCCGGTTTTTGTTTAGAGAAGGGGGTTAAGGATTATGTCGGGAATTACCTTAAGTAAAGCCGCAGATAGGCTGCGGCGACCAGTGAAGTTTGGATTTACTTTAATCGAGTTGATGGTTGTCATAGCCATCATTGCCCTTTTAGCGGCTACGCTGACGCCCCAGGTGATGAAGTGGATTGAGGAGGCCAAGATTTCTCAGACCATCGCCGATATCGGCACTGTGGAAAAAGCGGTAATCGCTTACCGGCTGGATACCGACCGATACCCCCCCAACTACCGCCTCAATGATACCCTTAACCCTTTGGTTCAGGACCCCGGGGTTACCGGCTGGGACGGGCCTTATGTCCAGACCTGGCGGACACGCCACGCCTGGGGAGGACATCTGGGCTGGGAATACTTTGAGAATCCCAACGGTACGGCCTGCGGTTACATCCTATTTGATGACGATATCTATGGTACCAATTGGAGTAATAACCAGGGGATGATTCCGACTGATGTTTTGGAGAGAATTGATCTACGGTTGGACGACGGCGACCTGACTACGGGCATTGTGCGCGGAGACGGTTACGCGATTTGGCCTCCGGGGGAGTTTGCCTATCAGGTTGTCTGGCAAGGATGCCCTTAAACCGAATAAAAATACTGTTACCTAAATTTTAAAAGTGCACACTTTAAGTTTTAAAACTGCACAAGGTCTAAATCCTTATTTTTAGCTCTTTGAATAGCCACAAGCTTATTGTTATACCAGCATCTGATTTCTGATATACCCGTTCTTTCATTAGGGTAAATACGTAGATTAACCTTTACACCAACAGGAATACCAGCTATTTTAAATTCTAGGTTATTTATAGATATTTTTCTGTAAGAGTTAATTGTTCTTTCTAAGCGAAGAGCGAAGATGTCTCTAATGGATTGGAAAGGCGGTTTGATAGCAAATGGCCTGAACATAGACTTTTTCTCTTTCAAAGCTCTTTGAAATCTAAAATAGGGCACTTCCTCAGTCGTTGAGTGTACACGCTGGTAGTTATAGCGGTAAACCTCCCGGTTGAGCACCCGTCTGGCACTTCTCAGTTCAGCAATATTCTCTCGGGCACAGATTCGCACTAAATGATCTTGCATCCAGCCATAAGGCCGCTCAACCTTACCCTTGGCTTGAGGGCTTAACGCAGGAATATACTTAACATTACAGTCAGCTAAAACCTGTCGCCATTGAGGATTTGCTTCATCAGTAAGCCGATAATGTTTACGCCAGATAGAGTCTCTGCCCTGGATGAAGCGGAATATCCGATGGCAGTCAGCATAGAAGGAAAAAGGCAGGCCATGCTTTAAAAATACAGCCTGTAAAGCCTGTATATGAGCCCAAGTACTTTCTTTTCTAATCAAGGCAGCATAAAACATATAACGGCTGAAGTCATCAATCGAAGTAATTAAGCACCACTTTTCTTTTGAGTCAGGGGCAAAGAGATGAAGTGAGGAGTCGTGCTGGATAAGCTCACCTGTGTAATTTGTCAACACTTCTCGATCGTAGGCCTTGCGTTTGGGCTTTTTAAGATAAAAGCCATCTCTCTTAGCTCGGTCGATAATCGTGGGCAGAGACACTTTTTGATTAAAATGAGTCTTTAAGCGATCTCTAATAAAGCTATAGTTATATGACTTAAGCGGAATGTCTTTATTTTGAATTAACTTTTGCTCAATTTTCAGCTCTTTGAGAATGTTCTTTTCAACTGACATAGCAATCGTCCGGGTATGTCTTCTTCGTTGATACTGGATAGAGAACTCGTTGGGATTCTTGCGGTATCTTTTAACCAAAACGCAAAATTGGCGCCTCTTAACACCGAGAATCTCCTGAAGGTAGGTTCTTTTGATTTCGCCTCTTAGATAACGTTCCATAAGCTCTTTGACCTGCGAATCAGTGAATCGTTTATGCAACTGCGCCATAATCTAACCTCCTTTTAGCTTAGATTATAGCGCTTTTAGGGTGTGCACTTTTAAAACTTAAATCGCCTTAAAACTGTGCACTTTTAATTCTTAAATGACAACCGAATAAAAATACTTGACAAAATTAATAGTTGTTGTATAAATAATACACCTTATATTTAAGGTATATTCGGAATGGGCAAAGTCCAACTTTTCTGAAAATTAAACAAGATTAGATAGGGGTGAACAAAGAGGCATCCTTAAGGGGTGCTTTTTTTGTGCCCTTTTGTTCTTTGAAAGACCCGTTATTTAAAGCCTTTGGAGGGTTTGATCCTGGCTCAGAGTGAACGCTGGCGGCGTGGATTA
>CAYQUQ010000062.1:0-5495 GCA_964420965.1 uncultured Planctomycetia bacterium
TCTAAATATTTTTTCCAGGGCCCGGCCGGCATTCTCCAAGAAGCGTTTGAGTAAATCTTTATTTTTCATCAGCGCCATTTCTAAACTGCTGGCCACGGCGTGTTTCTTCGCCAGCAGTCTTTCCCGGTGATCTTTAAAATAGTGCACCGCCGCGGACTCAACCCGCATGGTAAGATTGTGCAGAGATTTCTTGCTGCTTCCGATACATGCCTGTGCCTCTCTAATAATGGCCTCCTCGGCATAATCAAGCCGCTCAACTACTGCGCGCACCTTTTCCACTAAAAACTGGGCGGCTTTGGTCGGAGTCTTGCAAAATGTATGCGCAACCATATCGGCAATAGTAGTATTGATCTGATGTCCGATGGCCGAAATAACCGGAAAGTCGCAATTAGCTATTGCTTGGCTGATTTTTTTATTATCAAAATAACTCAAATCCGCTATTGAGCCGCCGCCGCGGGTGATAACGATAGCATCTAACTTATTGGACGCCAAATCGTTAAAGAAATCCATCGCCCGGAGCACATCGGGTTCAACCAGTTTACCCTGCATATGGCAATTACAAGCCAAAACTTTGAAGCTATAGCCGCTCAAGCTCAACTCATTAATAAAATCATGATAAGCAGCGGAATCGTCGGCGGTGATTAGACCGATACTTAAAGCCACCAGCGGCAAAGTTTTTAGCTTATTTTTCTCAAGCAACCCCCGCTTTCTTAAATCCTCTATAATCTTAAGACGGTTCTGGGCTACCTTGCCTAGAGTATAAACCGGATCGATGTCCTTAACGTTAACACTGTATTTTCCTCTTGGTGCATACAAATCTACCTCGCATAAAAACTTTACCTCAATATCATCTTTTAACTCAAAGGCGGCTTGAGCCTGGCCAATACGTCTCTCGATGAGTGTCCGGTTTCCGGCCCAAAGATTTGCGTCAACCCTGGCCACTATGCTGTCTGAATCCGGATCTTTCTGAACCAGAGAAAAATACATGTGGTTTTTGCCCCGTTGTATACGCAAATCCTGAATTTCACCGCAAACCCAGATCTGTTCGGGAAACTTATCTTTAATGACCGAACGGACTTCGGTATTAAGCTCTAAAACCGTATATACTTTTTCGGTAGTCATGCCGATTTACCACCCGCTTTTTATAACTTTTATAACCTTATCTACATCCGCATCACTGAGATTGTTATGCAGCGGTATGGAAACATATTTGGGCTCGACCTTATCCATCGCCGGCAGGTCAAGCCTTTTGCCCTCGAATATCGGATACATATCATTACGGACATGAACCATGTGCGACTCGATACCGTTATCCTTTAACTTCTCCATAAAATTTTCTCTTTTTTCTACCAATATCGTAAACAGCCAGTCTCCGCTTTCCCGGTCATTTTCCCGCCGGAGTAAAGTGAAGCCGGGGGTATCCGCTAAGTTATCCCGGTAGCGCGTGACGATCTCCCGGCGCCGGGCTAAAACCCGGGAAAATTCATCCAGCTGCACGGAAAGAATCGCGGCAGTGATATCATTCATGTGATACTTATAACCGATTTCAGTAATCTGGTATTTCCAGTAGATATTCCCCCTAAAAGTCCGGTCGATGCCGTACCAGCGCAAAAGCTTGGCTCTGGCGTAATCTTTTTTATCCGCAACAATTAACATCCCGCCGTCACCGCAGGTAATCTGCTTAATGGCCTGAAAAGAAAAACAGGTATAATCGCTTATCCGGCCGATAGCTTGGCCGTGATAGGTAGCCCCTAAAGCGTGAGCCGCGTCTTCGATAACTTTCAGCTTATGCTCCCGGGCTATACTTAAAATCTCTTCCATATCGCAAGGATAGCCGGCCCAGTGAACTACCATAATGGCTTTGGTCTTGCCGGTAATTTTTTTTCTTATGCTTTCGGGATCAATATTCAAAGTGTCTTCCTGAATATCGCAGAATACGGCCTTGGCCCGGCAATGCAGGATCGGCACATTGGTGGCCGAACAGGTCATGGGGGTAGTGATTACCTCATCGCCGCGGTCGACCCCGGCTAAAATTAAACCTAAGTGCAGGGCCGAAGTTCCGGAATTTACGCTCACAGCATAGGGAGATCGGAATATTCTTTCAAATTTCTTTTCTACCGCGTCTACTTTCGGGCCCTGGCCGATCCAGCGCGTCTTTAAAACCGCAGAAAGAGCGGTGGTAACTTTATTCACCGGCATATAAGGCCAAAACATGGTAATCATATCTTTTCCTTCGGATCTTTTAAGACGAACGGTTAATAAAATCGGTCACTTTAGTAATGGCAGCGCAAAAATCATCTACACCTGCTGCCTCTACGACCAGGTGCTTACCCCGATAAGGCCCCCAGCGCTTAGGGTTCGAGGCTTTAAATAAACCGACCACGGGAGCTCCGATTATATTGGCTAAATGCAGCGGCCCGGAATCCAGGCCGATAAAACCAGAGCAATTGTGTCCGATAAATGCGGCCAGGTTTCGTAAGCTGAGTTTACCCACTAAATTTTTGATTTTTAATTTCGCGGCTAAAACTTTGCCTTCCTCCAGTTCCTTTTTTTCGCCGATTAAAACGATGTTATCTCGGAATTTCTCTCCCCATTTACCGGCTAAAGCGGACCAAAAATCGAATTCGATTCTTTTTGCGGAATAGGAAGTAAAAGGATGGATTACCAGATACTTTCGCGACAGGTCAAGGTCGTTTTTAAGGAAATTTAAAGAGCTGCCGGAATCGACGGGTAATTTTATATCGGGTATAAAAACTTCCCGGCAGAGCAAGCTGACCAGATCAATATTGTATTCAGCCTCAGGCTTACTTTCCATAAATTTATTATCTCTTATCTTTTTGTTCAGGCAAAATCCCCATTTGCGGTCATAGCCGACACGCAGAGGAATCCGGGCTAAAAAAGCGGCTAAATGAAATTCTTTTTTGGGATTTAAAACCACGCAGCAACCGGGGGCCTCCTGTTTCAATATTTTCGTTAACCGCAAAACCCCTTTATAGCCCGAAAAAGAGTCTTCCTTATATTCCAAAAAGTAATCGATAAAGTCGATATCCCGGGTCAACTCGATGTTGTCCTTGCCGGCTAAAAGATAAATTTTACTTTCGGGGTAATTTTCCTTAACCAGGCTTATGGCCGGCAGGCTCAACAGAAACTCCCCCAGCCGATCGGACCGAATGAAAAGAATCTTATCCATTTATGAGTGTTTTAACTTATCGATTTCTTCCCGGTTGCAGGCAGCCAATACCCGGTAATTGGCAAAAACTCTTCCGTGAAAGGCATTACTGTCTATAATAACATCATATTTTTTCTTTTTCTTGAATACCTTCCAGAATAAATCCAGGGCATTATTGAAGCGAATAAAATTAATCCCGCTGTGCTCAACTGCCCGGCAATCGCTAAAAATGCGCTTTCGTTCCGGGTTAAACTTCTTAACTAAAAACCAGACGAAATTACCTGCTCTTGCCAGCTCAATCGCCTCCTTTAGATTGGCTAACAGCTCATCATAACTGTTTACCACCCAGGCAACCCTTAAGATTCTCCCCCATTTTTTAAGGAAAACTTTCCGGCTGCGGGCGAATTTTTTTTCCTTCTCGGCCTGGCCCAATTTCTTAAAAGAAGCGCTTTCGGCATGCCAGACATAGGCACCTCTGGCTATTCCGATGGTATAACCGGCCTTTTTTACCTTCAGAGAATAGTCGGTATCTTCGAAAAACATCGGATAGAATTCCTGGGAAAGCCCGCCGACCTTAGCGATTACTTCCCTTCTTATAACCATGCAAAAACCGATGCAAAAGGGTACTTCTACAAAAACCCCCTGATTCTTTTCGCGCAGGCGGCCGGCAAAACTCTCCCGAGAAATCCCTTCGGGTATATAGGCCCCCAGGCTGTTACTGTTGGGGTTTAAAACCCCGGCCCGGGGATATTTTTTAAACACCGAAATTATTTCCTTAAGCCATTCGGGGGTAAAAATTAAATCATTGTTGGCCAGACAGACATAAGGTGCTGAAGAAACCGCAATCCCCTGGTTCATGCCGCCGACATAGCCCCTATTCTCGCCGTTAATAATAATTTCGAACCGGCATTTTGATGTATCCTCTAAAGTCGATAAGTATTCTTTTGTGCCGTCGGTACTGGCATTATCGACTATGATAATCCGGCAGGGAGTTGAGGTATTGGCCAAAAAAGATTGAAGGAAACCGGCGATTAAATCTTTCCGGTTCCAGGTGGGCACTACAATGTCGCAAACAGCCATTGTTAAATCCTTAAATTATTATAATTGCTGCCGAATTTAAAGGCGGCATAATTAAACATGGCCCGGACCCTCTGGCGATAGGTATGCTTTTGCGTAACCAGACTAAACCCCTCTTGAGCCATTTTTCGGCGCGCGTCTTCGTTCTTTAAATAATACTCGGCCAATTCCAGAAGCTCTCTCTGGTTACGGTAAGTATGCAGGTGCTTTTCATTCTCGAACAGCTCCTTGAATCCGTTATCGCGAATCTGATTGGTAAGCAGGAGGCATCCGCAGGACATAATTTCAAATATACGCATGTTAATATCGTTTCGGATCGAATAATTAAATCCGATCCTACAAGCGCTGTAAACCTCGCTCATTTTTGTAAAATGCGCCCCGCGCAGATAGCTCCGGGGATACTTCTTTCCCAATGCATCCAGGAGCCTTCCCCGGGGGAATTTGCGGGCCGGCGAACCTACAAATCCGATATCATACTTTTTATCGACGGTTACCTTCTTATGAATTTCGGGATCACAGGCCAAAGGAAGCCACTGGGTATCTACTTTTGTTTCTTGACCCAACCTTAAAGCCCCTTCTTTCTGGGCGCAAAAGACGATATCGTAATGAGCAACCTGCTCTCTTATCCTCCGGTAAGGTTTCTTAAGATGGGTGTCAATAACGTAAAATACCGCCGGATGTAAATGGGCCGGGATATCGTATTTATAATCCCCGTGATCGATCCGTAAATAAAGATCAAAATCGCCGCTTATGGTCGCGGCGTCCCGGGTCCAGAAGTGCCGGTAATCCAAACCGCTTTCCCGGATTACCTTTTCCAGGTAAGCGCCGGTAGTAGATTCATTTTCCTTATTGTAGATTAAAGCTATTTTCACCCCGTTAGACCTCCTGTACGCTTAATTAGAAAGTAGAATTTTATGCATGAAGTCTTCATGAAAATTATATTCGCAGCCATTGCTTCCGGAAAGGTCTAACGGGGTTCACTTATCCACCTTCAATTTACCGCTGGTTTTGGCCAGTTCCCAGATCTTAACCCATTTTAACCACGGCACCATCACTTTAAGAATACTCCAGATAAGCCCGTAGATACCCTCCTTACGGGCTCTTTTTCGCATGTAGAGTTTCCAAAAGTGCTTCAAAGACTTGCGGCTAAGCTGGTATTTTATCTCCCGCAAAGTTATGCTTTCATTATCTTCGACGAAGTTTTTAGCAATGACATCGGTGTAAAAATTTACTTTAGTTATAATTTCGG
>CAYQUQ010000063.1:0-5393 GCA_964420965.1 uncultured Planctomycetia bacterium
GATTTGTTTTGATTAGGTTTGTTATTTCCATTAGAAAGTTTTTTGTATAATTTGATCAAAGCCAGGATAGAATCATCGTCCCTGTCTATGGGAAAATTTCTATTTTCGGTCAGGTTAAGAGTCCGGGTCGATACCCCTACAGTAAAGGCACGACTGCCGTCGACGCCATAGCCATGGCCGGAGGGTTTACCACCGTAGCTTCTCAGAATGCCGTAAAGGTAATCCGGGAAAAAGACGGGAAAAAAGAAACGCTCAAAGTACCGGTAGGTTATATTTTAAAAACCGGCAATGTATCCCGGGATGTTGAGTTAGAGGAAGAGGACACCATTGTTGTTCCGGAAAGCTGGTTCTAACACAATAAAAAAGATATGATACCGCCTTCCGAGATAAAAGAACTTAACTTAAAGGACTATTTTGATATTATCCGTAAGCGCCGCTGGGTGGTTGTGGCCTTCATGGTGGTGATTGTGGGCGGAGTTGCTGCTTTCGATTTGTCTTCGCCTAAAGTTTACGTCACCAAAGCCACCGTTCTTTTAAAAGAATCTGTACCGCGCGTAACCGGTAAAGAAGGGGTTGTTTACAGCAAGGGCGCGCCGACCCGCGAGACTCAGCTTACCCTTCTGAAATCGCAATCATTAGGCAGGAGAGTGGCCAAGAAACTGGGTCTTATAAGTGAGTTTGTCAGTAATAATGCCCCGGAGGATGCCGCGCGGATAGCCCGTTCCCTGCGCAGAAAAGTAGCCATAGCTATCCCCGACAGGAAAAATGAACCTAATATCATTGATATCGTGGTCCGGGGCAAAGATCCTTTAGGGATAACTAATCTAGCCAATACCTGGTGGCGGGAATTTCAAAAGGAAGACATGGACCAAAGGTCGCAGATGATCGAAGCGGGGATAGAAAAGCTGCAGGAGAGGATCGCCGATACTCTGGATAAGTTGCAAAAAGCCGAAAGAGACCTTAACGATTTCCTCAAGGAAAACCGGATTGTATCCATTCCGGAATTAGGAGTCAAAAAGGAAGGTTTGATTGAGGGGTTAAAAAAGCAAAGAACCGCACTGGAAAAAGAAATCATTGAGAAATCCGAGACTTATAAAGACAAACACCCCCAAATGGTCGTCCTTAAAACCAAGCTTAAGGCTATCGAGGAGAAACTCAAAGAGGAAACGGATGCCCTTTTCGATCTTCAGGATAAGTCTTTACAGTATAGAATCTTTAAACGCGAAACAGCTAATTATAAATCATTGTATGAAAGTCTGGCGAGACGGGTTAAAGAGCTTGCTCTTTCCCAGGAGATGATCGTATCTAATGTGCGGGTTCTTGAGGAAGCCCAGCCGCCTACCCGGCCGGTAAGGCCCCGGCCGAAAAAAGATATTTCTACAGCAGCGATATTAAGCTTCTTGCTGGGGGTGGTTGTATGTTTTTCCTTAGAGTATTTCGATTCTACCCTGAGAACTTCGGATGATGTTGAGTTTTACACCAAGATGCCTTTTTTAGGCTATATCCCCTCGGCCAAAAAGGTATTGAAAGAGGGCGAGCTAGCGCCTCTGGTTACGCATTCCCAGCTTTCCTCGCAGGTAGCGGAAGCGGTCCGTAACGTCCGGGTATCACTAATTTTCTCTTCTACCCAGGACAAGCCGCTTAAAACCATAGTCGTAACCAGTTCCGTTCCCCAGGAAGGCAAAACAGTCATTTCCTCCAATTTAGCCATCGCTTTTGCCCAGGCTAAGGAGAAGACCCTGCTGCTCGATGCCGATATGCGAAGAGGGGGGATTGCCAAAACATTCGGTTTAAGCACGGATAGCGGCTTAACCAGCGTGCTGGCGGGAATCTCTTCCCTGGAAGAAGTGGTCGTCTCTACTTGCGTACCCAACCTTTGCGCTGTCGGTTGCGGGCCTTACGCTCCCAACCCCATGGAGCTGCTCAATTCCCAGAAACTCAAAGAAACCTTAAGACAGCTCGAAGAAAAATTTGACCGCATAATTATTGATTCGCCCCCGCTTTTAAGCGTAGCCGACGCCTTGCTGTTGGGAAGTAATTGCGACGGAATCACTTTTGTTGTCCGCGCCGGCTTCACCGATTTAAAGTCGGTCCTGGAAGCCAAAAAGATACTGGGCAGTAAAGTAAAAGTTATCGGAGCGATTTTAAATAACGTCGAGATAGAAAAAGACCGTTATTATTATTATCATTACTATTCTTCGGAAGAAAAGAAAGCATGATTAATAAAGACCGCTCTTTTTCTTTTTTTTTTGAATTCTTTTTGATTTTTTTGGTCCTCTTTTCGCCCTTTTTTTACGGATCATTCCTTAAGCTTCCCCGGGCCGTATTACAGTTAACCCCCCTTTTTCTGTTAGCCGTTTTTTTTCTAAAATCGGCTTTTCTTCCTGCGTCAAAAATAAACTATCCTTCTTCCCTGATATTCGTAATATTTTTTCTGGGCATAATTATTTTTCAACTCATACCCTTACCTTTAGGAGTATTGAAAATAATTTCGGCGAAGACGGCCTCCCTCTACCGGAATTTTTCGGCCCATTCAACCGGGACGCAGTTTAGGCCCTTATCGCTATATCCTCTGGCTACCCGGGAGGAGCTTATAAAATCACTTTCCCTTTTATCCATTTTTTTAGTTACCATAAATATTTTTGAGAGAAAGGGCCAGCTAAGGAGGATGTTCGTCATAATTATTATCTGGGGGGCGGCTTTATCGTTCTACGGGCTGGTTAAACGCTATTTCATTTTGAGCGGAAAGGAAACGCTTTCTTTCAGCACCTTTGGCAATCGGAATCACTTTTCCGGTTATATGGTTATGATTGCGCCGCTGTGTATCGGCTATGCTTTATCTTGCCGGGACTGGGCCAAAAAAATAGTGTTTTGGTTTTTAGGGAGTATTATTGCCGGAAGCATCCTGCTTTCTTTCTCCCGGGGCGGAGTTTTAAGCCTGGTATTTTCCTTTATTCTGCTGGCTGGCCTTACCCGGAAGGGCTGGACCAGAAAAGAAAAAGTCTTTACCGCCGCCGCCCTTCTTTCCTTTATAATATTTTTTATTTTTTTATTCGGCCTTGGGCCGTTAAAGAATAAGTTTTCCTATTTCTGGCCGGGGCTGTTCAACCGGCTGAGAATAGCCCAGGATTCATTAAGGGCAGTAAAAGATTTTCCCTTTTTTGGGGTCGGGTTGGGTAACTTCAGCCGGGTATTTCCGATTTATAAAAGCTTTATCACGCCCGGTGTTTACTATAAGTATCTGCATAACGATTATCTGCAGCTTCTCCTCGAGGCGGGTTCGGTTGCCTCCTTGTTCTGTTTTATATTTTTTTATAAAACATTCAAAGAAATCTTAACCAAATTGCGGCAAAGAAAAGACCCCTTTTTTAAAGGACTGGTCTTAGGGGGCGTCTGCGGTCTTTTCGGTTTGCTTTTGCATAGTTGTTTTGATTTCAACTTTCACGTACCGGCGACGGCGTTCTTATTTTGGTTTATTTTAGGGCTGATTTATAAATACAGTTATCTGGAAATTAACCATGAAGGCAAAAAGACTTAATAGTATACAGGTCCGTCTTTTGGCTCTTTTGGCGGTAGTAATCTTTTTTGCCTCTTTAGCGTTTAGCGTTTCCCATGTCTGGGGAAGTATTTTCCACGAACGGGCAATGGCTGAGAAGGAACCGGCCGAAGAACCGGGAAAAATAAATTATTATCGGGAAGTTGATTCTTTGCTTTCCCGGGCCATCAGCCTGAGTCGGGCAAACGCCGCCTACTACGCCGACAGGGGCGATTTTTTTAATCGCGCCATGGACGCCGGGCTAAAGGAAAAGTTATCAATCGAAGATAAGGAAGTAGAGAGTTTATATAAGACGGCTATCGATTTAAACCCCGTTGACTATAAAGCCCACTTAAAATTAGCCGGTTTTTACATGGGCCAGGGCAGTAAAAAAGCCGAGGCCGAGTTTAGGAAGGCCGTTGCCCTGTCTCCTTCCGATTACCAGGTTTATCTTTATACCAGTAAGTATTTTCTTAAACAGAAAGACGGTGAAGGCTCCTTGCGGAACTTAATCCTATTTTTCCACTACGCTGATTGCGACTGGCATGTCGGCATCAATAGTATCCGGGGAGACATTGAGCGGATGTCCGGTTTCTTACTGGACGAGAAGGCCCGGGAGTTAAGGGTTAAAATCAGTTCTTTTAGCACTGAATTTGATTTTAAGGAGCAGGGCTTTCCGCACGCCAGAATTCCTTTAAAAGTTATCGCTTACCTTAAAGGTAACCCCCGGGAGGTAATACTTTACAAGGATAATCTGCCTTACGCTTATTTCCGTAAAGTTGATTCCACCCCCGAACATACCGTCTATGAGTTGAGTTTAGATAATTTCCTACCCGGTGTGCACCTCGATGATTTTAAGATTAAAACCGATCCGGCGGCAACCATCGGAAAGGTAGAAATTATAAAGACCTTTGGCCAGTAAGGATTTGATGGTAAAATACTAAGGCTCCTCGAAATAAGTTCTTTTGTTTCGGCGGGATAGCTCAGGTTGGTAGAGCAAACGGCTCATACCCGTTGCGTCGGTGGTTCAAGTCCACTTCCCGCCATAGTATTCGTAGATTTCTAACGGGGCTCATACCCGTTTTGTCAGTGGTTCCCTGCCTGCCGGCAGGCAGGAAGTCCACTCGCCGCCATTAACTTTTAGTGATATAATAAAAGGAAAGGAGTAATCGCGATGAAAAAATTTGTGCTCATTATTGTTTTGTCGTTATCGCTATTCGCTCAAGGCTGTTCCCTGCTCCACATGGCCTTATCGGCCGCGGCCGCCTACGGTGTATCCCGGGCTTTCGAATAAAGATAAGGGGGTCACGATGGAGATCGAAGTTAGAAGGCCAACCGCAGAGGAGTTGGAAGCACTGGGGGTTAAAAACTGGCCCATTTGGGAAAAGGAAGAGAGCAGTTTTGACTGGCATTATGATGAAGAAGAGACTTGTTACTTCCTGGAGGGCCGGGTTGAGGTCGAAACTCCTGCCGGGCAAAAAGTAGAGGTTAAGGAGGGAGATCTGGCAACTTTTCCTAAAGGTTTAAGCTGCAAGTGGCATGTTTTAAAAAAGGTAAAAAAGCACTATAATTTTGGCTAGATTCAGACAGTCTTCTTGCTCTGTTTTCTCTTCTTTTCCAAGAAGTGCAAAGCGCGCCGGGTAAGGTCCTTAAGCGGGGTTTCGCCCCGGCAATGGGCCCCCACCTTTTTTTTGGCTTTCCTCATCTTTTTACGATGGATTCTTTTTAACTCGTGTTTCGGCCTTCCCATAACGCTTCTATTATTTACATAACCTCACTTTTGTCAAGCCCTTTATTCGGATCTGTGATTACAATGTAGAAATGTTAATACTAGTTACTAAATAGAAATGTTAATTTC
>CAYQUQ010000064.1:0-4843 GCA_964420965.1 uncultured Planctomycetia bacterium
GCAGATAGGGTGAATGTTTACCCTCTCCCAGGCCACAGAGACCCAGCCACTCCTCATGCATATAACCGTCCAGAAAAGGGCCGGTAAAAAGCCCCTTGCGGTTATGACACAAAGGCTCATAGGCCTTCCACCACTCATCAATCCACTCAAAGGCGATACCGCCTATGGCGTTTCCGGCGCCAAAGCCGCAGGAATTATGCATGATATCCAGCCAGCAGGCTTTATGATATTCGGCCTGATAGGCTTCACTTTCGGCAATAGTATAACCTTGGGCGTAAGATGACGTTCCGTATTCGGTAATCATGGCCGGCTTATCGGCAATGCGTTTGATCTCATCCCAGAGGTCTAAAAATCCGTAAGCTCCTCTGTAGGTGTTAGTTCCGAAAATATCCACATCCGGACAATGTTGGGCAAAAATATCTAAATATAAAAAATCTCCGGACACCACGGCTACCGGCCGCTTCTTCGGGTCTAAGGATTTAATGAGGCGGGCGGCCTCGTTGGCAAACTTAAAGAAGCTCTCCGGTTTCTTGTCCGCATTGCAGCCTAAACCGTACACATTTTCATTACCCAGCAGCCAGACCAGGACATAGGGCTCATCCTTGAATTCTAGCACCATTTTTTTGACACTGGCGAGCATATTCTGCTTTTGCTCGGGGTTGTCGTAATCAGTGCCCTTTTCCCACTCCGCACCGCTGCCGAGGGTGTATTTTCCCAGAAAATCACCGAGTAGTATATATATACCATATTTTGCATACATTTGCCCAAGAATTTTTTTATCCAACGCAAACGGCTGGTGGTAAAGCCGGATCGAATTTACCCCCATTTCCTTCATCAGGGCAAAATCTCCCACCGCTCCTTCGTCTTTATCCTGAATATTATTACGGTTTTTATCCACCCAGGCCTCCTCAGGGGCGTCGATCAGGCCGTTTTTGTTCAAATCCTGGGTGATCCAGTTTTGCATGCTCCCGTCATCCGGAGACTCCCCGATCCGGGTCGGACCGTAAGTTATTGACTTTATAATAAAAGGCTTATTATTTACCAACATCTGCCAATCCCCGGAGGCATACTTAACCAGCCGGACCCAGTCTCCTCTGCTCTCGACCACCCGGCCCAGCTTACGTTTCTTTAAGTTGCAGTTTTTGCGGGCAAATTTTTTATCCCAGAAGGATAAGGAAACCAGCTTTCCCGGATTGACCACAAAAATATCATTTCGGATTTCATTATCATAACCGTTGATAATCCTGATTTCGGCATTTTCAAGCCTTAAATCCAGCTGGGGATTGTTTTTAAGCAGGTATTTTATCCGGTAAAGGGCGCCTTTCCCTACATACCAGGGCGTATGCCAATAAGTCCAGCCGTAACTTCGGGGAAAATGGACCAGCACAGCATAATAAGCTTTGATTGCCGCTTTTAAGTGGCCGCTGCGTTCTAAAATTTCGGCGATATGAAACTGCTTCACCCCCGGCGGCTCGGGAGCCGTATTCCACTTATAAAAGGCAGTATGCAGATCCCGGCTGTTCAGCAATTTCCAGTGGTTGAGTTTACGCAGCTTTTTTTTGATGGCTACGAATGCCGGATCGAATTTTATCGAAGAAGTATTAGGGTAAATACCTTCGCCCACGGCCTTGGCTAAACCAATAGGGTCATCAATCAGGTATTTGTAATTCCGGGTCCCCACTCCCGTAAATTTTCCATACTGGGTATAATCCACCGGAAACTCCGACCCTTCATCATAAAGGTCAACTTTAGTTTGCTCCTCCACCGGGTTAGGCGGATACCAGCATTCGCCTTCCCACTGCGATATTGCGCTTTGGGCGGCCTCAGCCAGCTTCCAGTACCAGCCCCGGGGGTCAAAAGCCTGAGCGTAAGGGTATTTATCCACCACGATTTGAAAGTTCTTTTTCGACTCTTCCTTTTTCTGCTCATCCCGGAAAGCTTCACCCCGGATGAAATAACACTCGGCTACGTTATTCATAACCTTATAGGTTTCTTCATCCCCCGAAGAGGGAAAATCGGTTAAAGTTGCGGCTAACCGGTCTGCCTGTTTAGAATATTTGGTAATACATTCTTCAGTCACCTTATATGCTTCCGCGTACTTTTTGGCCCCTCTTAAGGCCCAGCCCTTTTTGACATAATCCGCCGAACCCTCCGCGTAAGCTATAAGCTGTAAGCTGTAAGTCATAAGCAAAACTACTAACGGAATACGGACTCTCATCCCACCATCGCCCCCGCGGTTATTCCTTTTATAATTTGTTTTTGCATACGCAGGTAAAGGAGAATTATCGGCAAAGCGGCAACGGTCAGTGAGGCCATCAGCAGGGTGTGCTGGATTATGTTGCGATTATAAAATTCCATCAACCCGACCTGAAGCGGCATGAGTTTATCGTCGGTGAACATAAGCGAGGCTAAAACAAATTCGTTCCAGACATTCAAGGAGTTAAAAATAATCACCACCGCCAAAGCCGGCGCCACCAGGGGCATCCCCACATTCCACCAGATCTGTAATTTATTGCAGCCGTCGATCCGGGCCGCATCTTCTAAATCCCGCGGCAGTTGATCGAAGAAGGTCTTGAGCAAATAGATGCTTAAAGAAAGCCCCATGTTGGACATGGCCAGGACATAGCCGACCCGGTTAACTAGATGCAACTTATTAAGTAAAATATAGACCGGGACAAAGCCGGCCGGCAGGGGAATCATCATCGCGGTGAGGAACATAAAGAATATAAAATTTTTCCCGGGAAATTGCAGGCGGGAAAAAGCAAACGCCGCCAGAGAGGATATCATCACAATGGAAAATACGGTAATAAAAGTATAAAAAACGCTATTTAAAAAATAGGAAAATAGTTTTCCTTCGAAAAGGGCCCGCTTGTAATTTGCCCAGTTAAAGCCGTCCGCGACTTTTAATCCGTAATCCTGCCGGAATTCGGCTTCGCTTTTAAAGGAGGCGTTGAGCATCCAGAACAGGGGCCCAACACAACTTAAAGCCACACTGATCAGGAAGGTGTGGAGAATGACCAGCGTTATTATCTTTCTAGCTTGGTAATACACCCCAGCGTCTCCTTATCCATTTAGAGATATTGAACATCAGAAAAGAAAAAGCAATCAGGATCGAACCTAACACCACTCCCTCGGCACAGGCCAGCCCCACCTGACTCCCCCTCAGGTGATTATAGATCCGCATCACCGGAACTTCGGTAAGCCCCCCGGCCCCCCGGGTTAAAGCCAGGATCATGGCGAAAGCCTGCATGGTGCCTAAAAGGGTTAACACAATCACCAGCGAAACTACCGGCATAAGTAAGGGTAAAGTTATCTTAAAAAAACTCTGGACATAATTGGCCCCGTCGATCCGGGCGGCTTCATAGAGCTGTTCGGGGATAGTTTGCAGCCCGGCCAGAAAAATCACAAAGGCCCAGCCAAAACCTTTCCAGGAGTGGACCAGAGCCGTAGTCAACAAGACGTTCTCCCGACCCAGCCAGTTATGGGATATAAATCCCAGTCCGACCCGGTCCAGCCATTGATTGAGAATCCCGGGATTGCTGATCAGAATCTCCCGCATCAACAAACCGATAATAATTTCCGAAAGCACCGGCAGGATGAAAAAGATAACCCGGTAGATCTTGCCGGTCTTAATGGCCTTATCCACGCCTAAGGCCAAAATAAAAGCCAGGATGTTCTGAAAGGTCAGGGCCCAGAAAGTGATAAAAAATCCGTTATACATCGAATTCCACCAGGCGGAAGCCCGCCACCAACTTAAGCTCCACCAACGGGCATTATTAAGATCGAGGCCCTGAAAAAACACTTCTTTGAAATTAGACAATCCCACAAACTTCGAGTAATAAATTCCGTCCGTCTTTTGAAAGCTTAAGATAAAAGTATAAAAGAAAGGATAGATGTAAAAAATGGAAAAAATCAAAAGGGCCGGAAAGATAAATGAGAAGTTTAAGCTTTTATCCTTTAAGGTGTTACTGGTCATTGAGCGCAGACACTCTCCTTAACCTTCTGTATTTCCTGAGCCAGCTCCGCGGGTTCCTTTATCCCCATTACAATCTGCTGCAGCCCTTTGTTCATTACTTCCAGAACCCGGGAATCTTCGTTTTTCGGCCAGATGTTGGGATGGGTCAGGATATTGAAGTCGTCCACTAAGGTTTTTAGGGTCGGGGACAGGGCCTCTTCGCACTTGCGTATGGCCGGAAGGTTATTGGTCTTGGCCACCAAAAATTCCTGCTGACTTTTAGCGGTAAGCCATTTTAAGAACTTAACGGCCTCTTCCCTTTGCGGCGACTTAGCGCTAACCAGAAATGAGGAGCCGGCTCCCCCCCAAATCTTTATCGGGCGGGTTGAAGCTTTGGGCAAAGGGAAAAAGGCGTAATCCAGGTCGGCCGAAAGCTGCCGGTAAATATTCACCGCCCAGCTTCCGTTAAAAGCGAAAGCCACCTTACCCTTGGAGAACAAGTCTTCGGCCTCCTTGTTAATCATGGTGGTAATATCTGAAGCCAGAATTCCCGAATCCTTGATTTTTTTAAAAAGAGAAAAAACCTCAACCCACTGCTTATCGGTATAAGGGACTTGGCCGGTCAGGGTCTTGGTAAACTTCCTTTCCCCCATGATGTTAATGGCCCACTCTGTAGCCAGGGCATTCAAAAGCCAACCTTCTCCCCAGCCGCAGACAAACCCGTCCACCCCCAGCTCCTTCTTTATCTTCTTGGCGTATTCCAGAAATTCGGTAAAACTGTCCGGGGGGATATCCGGGTCATAGCCGGCTGCTTTAAAAAGGGTCTTGTTGTAAAGGAATTCCATCAAAGTCATGTCAATGGGCACGGCGTAAATTACGCCGTGCCCA